>NZ_JBFUJN010000005.1:0-438606 GCF_056401335.1 Rhodococcus sp. P4_F3_2 | reverse complement strand
GTCCCAGATGTACGCGCCCTCACCGCGAGAGACGACAAACGCGCCGTTCTTCTCCACAGCGCCCATGTCCGCGAACCCGTGCCACAATGCCGAAGCCATCGTCGTTCTCTCCCAACTGGATACGTTCGAAATAGATTAGGTCAGTTCACGCGGAGTGCGGGAGGAAGAACCCGCTCGACCCACTGGGTTGCCTGCTCGAATGCGTAGGCGAGTTGGAGTACGTCCACGTCGGCTCCGTGCCGACCGATGATCTGGATACCCATGGGAAGCGAACGATCGTCGAAGCCGACCGGCATCCCCGCAACCGGAACCCCGGCCATCGTCCAGGGAACAACCGTCTCCATCCACCGGTGATACGTGTCCATCGACCGCCCGTCGACGTTCTCGGGCCAGTGAGTGTTCTTGTCGAAAGGAAACACCTGAGCACTCGGCGCGAGAATGTAGTCGTAGGTTTCGAACATCTTGGTAATGGCCGACAGCCAGCCGTTGCGGGCCTCCGCAGCCTTGGTCACGTCGAGTGCCGAGAGGGTGACCGCATGCTCGAGTTCCCACAACAGTTCGGGCTTCATCAACTCACGCAAGCTCGGATCGTTGTACTGATCGATCAAACCGAGCTGCGCCCACCAACGCCATCGCAGGAACAGTTGCCAGATGTCCTCGGGTTTGAAGTCGGGAAGTGCTGCCTCGACGCGGCACCCCAACTGTTCGAAGACCTCGAACGAGGATTCGCACAACTCGAGAACTCCAGGTTCGGTTGCCAGGTAACCGTTCCAGTCACCGACCCATGCGATCCGAGAGCCCTTCAGATCCCGTGCGAGGCTTTCGGTGAACACAGCGGGATTCTCACGAATCCCCAACGGTGCATAGGCATCCGGCCCCGCCATCGTAGAGAGAAGGTGAGCCACGTCGGTGACGGTTCGGCCCATCGGACCCACAACAGCGCCCTGAGCGATGAATCCCGTCTCCGGTATCCGACCCCAGGAAGGTCGAAACCCCACGACGTTGTTGAACGCCGACGGGTTTCGGAGCGAACCCATGTAATCACTTCCATCAGCCACCGGCAGCATGCGAAGCGCCAACGACGCTGCGGCGCCTCCGCTGCTACCGCCGGCAGTGCGCGAATTGTCGTACGGCGACACCGTCGTACCCCACACCGGGTTGTACGTCTGGGATCCGAGCCCGAACTCCGGTGTGTTCGTCTTGCCGATCACGATGGCACCGGCAGACTTGATCCGCTTGACGAACAGGTCGTCCTCTTCGGCGATTCGATCCGCGAACATCGGCGACCCGGACGTGAACGGCAGACCCTTGGCTGCCGAAAGATCCTTCACCGCATGCGGAAACCCGTGCATCCAACCGAGATACTGCCCACTCGCCAACTGCGAATCACGCTCGCGCGCCTCCGCCGTCAACGCTTCCCGATCCCGCAATGCGACGATCGCGTTCACCGCCGGGTTATGAACTTCGATCTGGTCGAGGTAGCTGTCCATCACCTCGACACACGACACTTCACGCCTGCGTATCAGACCACTGAGCGTGACCGCATCGGCCATGACGAGCTCGCGATTCTCGGGCGCACCGGAAACGCTCTCGTCGACAGGGTCAGCAGCATGAACCATCGTGAATCCTTTCAAGCAGTGAAGTGGGTTGCGCCGGCAGAATCTCGGTCGGATTCGCCGCCACCGGCAACTGATTCGAGGACGAATTACCGGTGGCGGCGCGCGACTGTCGAAGTTTCCAGCGAGGTTCTTACCGGCTACTGGCCGAGATCGACGATGGCGGCGACAGGGCCGCCGCCCTCGGGGCCCTGATGCGCTGCCGAGACCGAGACGAACACTGCCGGATCACCGGTGACAGCTGCCGTGACTCCACCTACGCACGACTTGATCTGGCGGTGCCAGTGCACATCGGAGTCGTCGAGCATCGCATTACGACGGCCGCGGACCGTTCCGTCCTGGCTGGCCTCGCACTTCAAGAACACGTTGACGAGTTGACCGTCCAGGTCGCTCGAGTGCGGCCGCTCCGGAAGTTCGAGTCCGGCGTCACGGATCGCCGCCCAGATGCCGTCCTGGTCGAGCGGATCCTTCATCACGCTGTGGCCGATCCGGTAGCGTCCGCCGACGCCACGTGCGTTACCGACGACAACGATCTGAGCACGGTCCAACTCGACGCCGGACGAGCAGGATGCAACAGAGGAGAAGAGCTCGCGGCTGTGCATGACATCCTCGTCGGTCGGCATGTCGATTTCGCCGAGTGCAACCGCGATTCCGAGCGCCGTACCGCCGTTGGACAGGTCCATCGACTCATGAGTCTGTTCGGTCCACACGGTCTTGCCGCGACTCTTGGCGTCACGGATGGTGTGGATTGTCAGCAACGGAGTCTTGGTCTGTACGTAGTGCACGTCGGCGGGATCGGTGATTCCGGCATCGGCCATCGCATCTTTCACTGCCGCAGCTACTTTGGTGATCATTGCGGTACGACCGATGTCCTCGGGCAGCAGCTGCTCACTCATGGCGACACCCACGGTCAGTCGCGGCTCGTCGGTCTTGGTGACCTTGTCTGCCGGTACCGTCGCGAAGATCGTCGCGTGCGGGCTGATCACACCGTCCGTGCCGCCTGACCAGACGATCGGCACCTCCGCCACCTCTTCGGGGCTGCGATTACCCTTGGCGGAGAGAACCTCTCGAAACGCTCGGTCCGCGATGATTCGCGTGTAGTCGTTGACGCCGCCGTTACCCTCGGTTTTGCCGATGACTGCAATGACGCGGTCGGCCTCGAGGACACCGTCGTCGATCAGCTTGGCGAGCTCACTGGCGTCGGAGACGCTGTGTAGCGGAACCTTACGGACCTCGATTGCTTCGGGCATTGGCATCTCCTTGTATAGGGAATCGTGGAGGCAAAATTGGGCCTTGACAGCTCCTGGCGCCCAGCCCAGCCGAGCGGTTCGGAACTGCCATGCCGACCACGCTATGACGACTCGAACCCTTCGGCATCGTCAATAGTTGCCCAAACGAAAACCGCGATTGGTTATTTCGACTCCAAATCACCGGTTGTGCGCCGCCCCATCGGTTCTCACTTACGATTCGACCATGGACACCACTGTTGTCGACCATCCGCTGGCGGCATCGCTGCTCACGACCATGCGCGACGCTCGCAGCGACAACGCAACTTTCCGGTCCGCCTTGCGCAGACTGACCCATATGTTGGTCTACGAGGCCATGCGCGGCGCAGAAGTGGAACAGTTCGACATCGAGACGCCAGTTGCTCCGACGCGGGGAGTGCGGCTGGCAAATCCACCGCTCCTGGTACCGGTCTTGCGAGCAGGCCTCGGCATGGTCGAGCAGGCGAGTGCCCTCATTCCGCAGGCAGGTGTCGGTTTCGTGGGAATGGCACGAGACGAGAAGACACACCAACCGGTTCCGTATCTGGAGTCCCTTCCCGCTGATCTGTCGGGCACCCCCGTCTACGTCCTCGATCCGATGTTGGCGACCGGTGGATCCATCATCCGCACAATCGATCTGCTCATTGCACGCGGAGCCACCGATGTGACTGCAATATGTGTCGTCGTGGCTCCGGAGGGGATCGAAGCACTGAGGAACTCCGGACATCCAGTCAGGCTCCTCACTGCGAGCATCGACGACGGCCTGAACGAAAATGCTTTCCTGATACCTGGACTCGGAGACGCGGGCGATCGCCAATTCGGACCACGGTAGTTGGCAGACATACGGAGAACCACTCATTTCGAGAGGCTATTTTCGTCAACTGTTGACAATGTTCGTCGCGTGATCGAGCGTAGTCTCGCGACATGGATAGATCTGCCAAATATTCGAGCGAAGAGCTTCAACATTTGCCAGAAGGTGGCGACTACAGACTGACGGTTCGGGATGTCCTCGAGCTACCCAGTCTGCGTGGAGCCGAAGTCCTTGCCGGGCACGGGGGCTTGCGCCACCTCGTTCAATCGGTGAACGTGATGGAAGTACCGGACATCCTCGCTTGGGTGAAGCCGAACGAACTGTTGGTGACAACCGGGTTCCCGCTGCGCTACGGGCGAACCGGAGAGCTTCTCGACGATACAGATCTCAGCGACCTCGTCGACGGTCTCGCACGCCGAGGAGTCGCGGCACTTGCCGTGAAAACGGGCCGCTATCTCGACGAACTGCCGGAAGCCATGCTGCACATGGCAGAGCAGCGAGGGCTGCCGTTGTTGGTTCTTCCCGTCACCGCAGGATTCGACGAGGTGATCTCGGAGGTCTTCACCAAGTTGGTGGCGAAGCAGTCTGCGGCACTCGACATTGCCGATCGTCTTCACCGCTCGTTGACGTCGATCGTCTTGGAAGGTGGCGATCTACCCCAGATTGCCGCGGAATTCGCCGCGCTTTTCGACGTCAGCGTTCTCATCTGCTCGCCGGACGGAAGAGTGTTGACGGAGGCCGGAGATTCAGCCGCGCTGAACGCGCTTCCGTTGTTCGAAAGCACCGGCCGGTTCCTGACCGAACGGGTCGCTGTCGGTTTACAGAACGCGCCCAAAGGATTTCCTGGTCAGTTGGCGCTCACCCGGGTGGTGGCCGGCGGCACCGACCACGGCCGAATGGTCGCGTACGCCGGCACCCACGAACTCGGCGCAGTTGTCGTCCAAGCGCTGGAGCGAGCGGCCACCGTTGCTGCGCTGGCCGTCACCAAGCAGCTGGCAGTTGCGGCAGTGGAATCCAAATTCCGCGGCGACTTCCTCCGCGACGCACTGATAGGTGAAGCCGGCTCGCCGGCGGAAGTGAGCGCGCACTTCACCCAGTTGGGGTGGGATGTCACTCGTCCACTTGCCGTAGTGGTTGCAGAACTCGACGTCGATCACCCGGAATCTCAGCACGCGAATTCCACGCGCACGGACCAAGATCGACTCAGCGACGGCTGGCAACAAGTGGTACGCACCCACGAGCGGACGGCACCCTCCGTCGGGTTTCGACACGAGGTGGTCACGCTTTTCCCCACCAGCACCGACCGTGCGGTTCGGGACATCGAAGGGTTGGTGCGCAAGGTTGCCGGAGATCGCACCAGCGGCCGCCGCTCCTTCAGCACGGGAGTGAGCCGGGTGATCTACTCCCTGGCCGATCTACCTGCTGCCTACGACCAAGCCTGTACGGCCGTGGTCGTCGGCCGACGTATCAACGGGCCGGGCCAGATCGCGCACTTCGACGAACTCGGCGTACACCGACTCCTCTCGCTCCAGACGGACAAGAGCGAACTGCGTTCGTTCACCGATGACGTTCTGAAGTCACTGTCGGCGGACAACGCCGAAGCCGCAGATTTGCGTCTGACTCTCCAGACGTTGCTCGACTGCAATTGCAATGTCGCCGAGGCGTCCCGGGCACTGCATATGCACTACAACACTTTGCGATACAGAATCGGAAAGCTGGAGAGCGTCGTCGGATCGTTCACCGACGACCCCGTCCTTCGATTGAACGTCTCACTCGCCCTGCAGGTCATGAAGATGCACGAAATGTCATGAAGATGCACCAAATAGGCTGACAGAGCGCCCCGATTACGGTTCGATACAACCGCAATCCAGCCGTGCGTTTAGCGTTCGTCACTTCTTACCCACCACTGATACCCGTCATCGGCAAGGTTACCCATGTGCCGTTGACCGGTGCGCGCTTACGGTTCGAAAGACGGGCCGCACATACCTCCTTCAGTGGCCCTGGCCGATTTCTCGGTCCAGCGGACCGGAGTCGACCGAACTACGGAGGCCTCAACCACCAACTGGCTCAGCCAATTACACCAGAACACGGCGGTGCGACATGAACTCGACTTCGAAGCCTCACAACACAAGTGCTCGTAGTGGTCCGCTACACGACGTGATTGTCGTCGACCTCACGCGCGCACTCGCGGGTCCTCACGCGGCAATGATGCTCGGCGATCTGGGTGCAGACGTGATCAAGGTCGAATCACCTCACGGTGGCGACGACACCCGTGGGTGGGGGCCGCCTTTTGTCGAGCCACCGCTGGAACCACCGAACACGCAACGGGAATCGACGTACTTCCTCTCCACGAACCGGAACAAGAAGTCGATCACGCTCGACCTCAAATCCGACAGCGGGCGCGCAACCCTCGAAGATCTTGTCTGCCGCGCCGACGTTCTCATGGAGAACTTCCGCACCGGAGTTCTCGATCGACTCGGATTCTCCACCGAGCGGCTGGCCGAACTCAATCCTCGACTGATCGTCCTGTCCATCAGCGGTTTCGGCCACGACGGCCCGGAAGGTGGTCGCGCCGGCTACGACCAGATCGCCCAGGGGGAAGCCGGACTCATGTCGCTGACCGGCTCGAATCCGGACGACGTTCAACGAGTCGGAGTTCCGATCGCCGATCTTCTCGCCGGGATGTACGGGGCGTTCGGTGTCGTCGCGGCTTTGAAGGAACGCGAACAGACGGGCAGAGGCCGTGTCGTTCGAACGTCTCTCTTGGCCAGCGTGGTCGGTGTTCACGCGTTTCAAGGAACGAAGTGGACCGTCGCCGGCGAGGTAGGCACAGCGCAAGGCAACCACCATCCCTCGATCGCACCGTACGGGCTCTTTCGTACCGGCGATGGCGCAGTGCAGATCTCGGTCGGCAGCGAAAGCCTGTGGAGAAGATTCTGCGAAGGGTTCGAACTCGATCCCGATGCCCCCGGTATGGCAACAAACGCCGAACGCGTCGAGAATCATTTCCAGGTAGTCGAATTGATCGAACGTACCTTCAAACCGTATTCGCGTGACGAGCTTCTGACCGAACTCGACCGCATCGGAGTACCGGCAGGACGGGTTCGGACGATCTCCGAAGTGTACGAATGGGAGCAGACCCGATCACAGGGATTGCTCGTCGACGTCGACCACAGCACGCTCGGCAACATCACTCTGCCCGGGCCGCCGCTGCGATTCTTCGATCCGGACGGAACAGAAGTGACGGAGACCCGGCACACCGCACCGCCGGTACTCGGTGAAGACACTGACGAAGTCATGTCGTGGCTACAAGGATTCACCCGATGAACCGCCTGACGGCTCGCGACTTGCTCGACCTGGTGATCGATGCCGGCACCTGGGAGTCGTGGGATACCCCTCCGATCCCCGTCGCGACCGACTCCGATTACGCCGAAGCACTTCTGCGGGCGCAGGAGAAGACCGGGCTCGACGAGTCCGTCCTGACCGGAAGCGCCTCCGTCCGAGGCCGCCGTGTGGCAATCATCGTCTGCGAGTTCGGTTTTCTCGGCGGATCGATCGGCGTGGCGGCGGGCGAACGCCTCGTCGTCGCCATCCGTCGAGCGACGCAAGAGCAGCTGCCCCTTCTTGCGCTTCCCACCTCCGGAGGAACGCGTATGCAGGAGGGGACAACGGCATTTCTGCAGATGGTCAAGATCACCGCGGCGCTCATCAAGCACAAAGAAGCGCACCTGCCCTACATCGTCTACCTCCGAAACCCCACCACCGGAGGCGTATTCGCGTCCTGGGGGTCACTCGGTCACGTGACGATCGCGGAGCCAGGAGCCCTCGTGGGATTCCTCGGCCCCCGGGTGTTCGAGGCTTTGTACAACTCACCTTTCCCCGTCGGTGTCCAGACAGCGGAGAACCTTCACGAGCACGGACTCATCGATGCGGTGAGGCCGCCAGACCAGCTCGCCGAAATCGTCGACCGCGCATTGCGCATCATCACCTCGAGACGTCGTGGGTACTCGTTGCCGAGTGACCCGTGCTCGTACGACTGCCCACCCGATACGTCGGCGTGGGAATCCGTCGTCGCATCCCGACGCGAAGACCGACCGGGAATCCGGGAAGTGTTGCTCAATTCCGCCTCGGACATGCTCCCGCTCAACGGAACCGGCCAAGGCGAGAACGATCCCGGCATCATGCTCGCGCTCGTTCGCTTCGGCGACATGCCCTGCGTCCTTCTCGGACAGGACCGACGCGGACAGACTGCTCACTCCCCACTCGGCCCCGGCGCTCTGCGGGAAGCTCGGCGAGGGATGCGGCTTGCCGCAGAGCTCGACCTGCCGTTGGTGACGATCATCGACACGGCAGGCGCGGCACTGTCGAAGGAAGCCGAAGAAGGTGGATTGGCCGGCGAGATCGCTCGGTGCATAGCCGACATGATTTCACTCGAGGTCCCGACCATTTCCCTCCTGCTCGGGCAGGGCACCGGCGGCGGCGCCCTGGCACTGATTCCGGCCGATCGAGTGCTGGCGGCCCGCCACGGTTGGCTCTCGCCCTTACCTCCCGAGGGGGCGAGCGCGATCATGTTCCACGACATCACGCACGCTCCGGAGATGGCAGCCGGTCAAGGGATACGGTCCTTCGATCTGCTCACGGGCGGCATCGTCGATCGGGTCATCCCCGAATTTCCCGATGCCGCGGACGAATCCGCCGCCTTCTGCACTCGCGTCGGAGCGGTACTGCACTACGAGCTCCTTCGACAATCGAGCACACTCAGCCAAGTGTCACGTGAGCTGCGGGGCGGGTTCTTCCCGTTCGCCGCCTGGAGCCTTCGAATCCGGCTTGTTCGGTTCCGGATTCTTCGCATTCAGCTCCGGGTTCTTCGAACCGATGAACTGGCACAGGTGGTACATCCCGATCACGACGATGGTGCCGAGCGCGATCCCGCTGAGCGAGAACGTGTCACTGAACTTCAGAGCCGTGTCGCCGATACCGATGATGAGGCCGGCCGCGATCGGCATGAGGTTGAGCGGATTCCCGAAGTCGACGCCGTTCTCCTTCCAGATCTTGGCGCCGAGCAGACCGATCATGCCGTAGAGCACCACGGTGATTCCGCCGAGAACACCGCCGGGTGTCGCCGAGATGACGGCACCGAACTTGGGGGAGAAGCCGAGCATCATCGCGACGATGCCCGCGACCGCGTAAGCGGCGGTGGAGTACACACGGGTCGCTGCCATGACACCGATGTTCTCGGCGTACGTCGTGGTGGGCGAACCGCCGACGCTGCTGGCGATAGCGGTGGCGAAACCGTCACCGGCGAGCGCGCGTCCCATGTACGGGTCGAGATCGTCGCCGGTCATCTCTGCGACTGCCTTGACGTGGCCGGCATTCTCCGCGATCAACGCGATGACACCGGGAAGAACCAGGATGATGAATGTCAGGCTGAACGACGGGGCATGGATGCCGACGATTCCGTTGGCCTCGTCCGAGAACGGGGGCAGGCCGAACCACGACGCCGACTGCACCGAATCCCAGTTGACGCGGAAGTGCTCGGTGATCTGACCGGTGCCTGCGTCGTAGGAGGTGATCGTGCCCGAGACCCGGTCGAGGATCCAGGAGAGGACGTAGCCGAAGATCAGCGCCAGGAAGATGGCGATGCGCGCCATGAAGCCTCGTAGCGCGATACTCATGACGATCAGGGCCACCATGACGATCAGAGCCACCCACTGGTCCTGCGGCCAGTACAGCCCTGCGACGACGGGTGCCAGGTTGAATCCGATCAGCATCACCACTGCGCCGGTCACCACCGGGGGAAGAACCTTGAATACGACCCGGCCACCGAGGAAGTGGATCGCGATACCGATGGCTGCCAGGACCAGTCCGGACACCAGGATCGCGCCGGTCACCTCTGCGGACGTTCCGCCTTGGGCACGAATGGCGGCGATACCGCCGACAAAGGCCGCCGACGTACCGAGGTAGCTGGGAATGCGTCCCTTGACCACCAGCAGGAAGAAGAGCGTACAAAAGCCCGACATCATCACGGCAAGTTGAGGATTGAGCCCCATGATGATCGGGAAGACGAACGTCGCGCCGAACATCGACACCACGTGCTGGCTGCCCAGCCCGATGGTTCTTCCCCAGCTGAGCCGCTCGCCGGGAGCGACCACTTCACCCGGTCTGATGTTCTTTCCATCTCCGTGCAACGTCCAAATCGGCATGATGGGACCTTTCGTGCAGAGGAAGGTGTCCGAACGCTGAGTGTGCTCCAGCTCACAAAACACCGTGACTGGAGTGAAACGCTATTACAGCGCAGGGGTATCGACGTGATGACAATCTGCCAGAACCCACGGACTCGGATTGGCAATATTAGTGATTGATGCCGCGCATCGCGGTTATCTTCAGTGCTAGAGACAGATCCAGCCGTAGCTCGGGTTGCGCCGTGAAGGGGCCAAGCATTTTCTCCAGCTTAACGACCCTGTAACGCAGTGTGTTGTAATGGAAGTGGAGCTTGCGCGCTGTCTCGGCGATGTTGATGTTGGTCGCGAGCAAGACTTCCAATGTCTTGCGCATGTCCTGCGCTTCGGCAGTTTCCTCCGTCAGTTCCCGCAGTGTCTCCCGCGCGAACGTCTCCAGCTCGTTTTCGTCCTCGACCAGACTGAGCAGTCTGTACACACCGAGATCGTCGAACTGAGTCACGGTCCACGGACCGGAGATCCGGCGTCCGACGGTCAGTGCGGTGCGCGCCTGACTGTAGAGCGCGGGGACGGCGTCGATCGCCGCTGTCGGCCGGGACACCCCGACACTGAACGGCCTTCTCCCGCCGCCACCTTCACCGCGAACGACCGTGACGAGGTCCCGCACCAATGCCATCGTGTCGGTGCCGACGCCCATGACGATCACCGTCTCGCCCGTCAGCGCGGTCACCGCCGCACCGGGATCGCGGTGGGCGATCGCCCCGGAGAACGCCATCGCCTGGCGATCGACGACGGGCAGCCGAGCGGGCGCCGCAGAGGCCGGTTCGTCGATCGGGTCCGGCTCGATCGAGACGATCACCAGCGGGCGGTCGAAGTCCCAACCGAACGTCTTGGCGTGGGAGACAACGTGATCGTGGTCCCCGGCCCGGCCGAGGAGCAGGTCGTGAACGAAGTTGGCGCGATGGCGTTCTTCCACCGACGCCACGGCCTGCTCACGGGTGATGACCAACGCGCACACCGACGCCGCTCGCTCGACCAGGTACTGGTCGTAACTCGTCATCACGCGCTCACCGGTGAACAACGCGAGACGCCCGTGGTCGATGTGATTGGCGGAAATCGCTGACACCGCGATGAATTGACCGTCGAACTCGTGC
The DNA here is from genome assembly GCF_056401335.1 of Rhodococcus sp. P4_F3_2. Classification (NCBI taxonomy): domain Bacteria; kingdom Bacillati; phylum Actinomycetota; class Actinomycetes; order Mycobacteriales; family Nocardiaceae; genus Rhodococcus; species Rhodococcus sp. P4_F3_2. Next base: position 427,581 of record NZ_JBFUJN010000005.1, on the reverse strand, counting down.
AGACCCAACCCGCCCTCGACGGTGTCGGTCCGCAGACGACCGGTGGAATCGACGGCGGGACAGGCAGACAGATGCTTGCGCTCCGCCGCATCCCCGGCGCGGCAGATCTCGCGTCCGTCCGAGGTGGTGATCAGGGCGGCGCCCTTCATCTCCCGTGCGATGACCTCGGTCAATTGTGGGAGGCCGCCGCCGCCCATCACGACGTCGACCAGCAGCCGTCGCAAGCGCTCGGCCCCGAACATGGCGTCGATCTGGGCCGACTCCGTCTGCTCACGGTCTCTCGCCGCAGGGTGATCGCACGCACCGTGAAAAACCAGGAGCGGGAAGCCTGCGTTTTCGGCCGCGTCGACCAGTTCCGGCGCGAGAGTGTCCCCGTCTGCTCCGAATTGGACGGCGAGCGCTGCAACTCCGCGCGTCGACAACCGTCCGACAAATGCTTTGAAGGTTTCGGTGACCCGGGCGAGGGTTTCCGGCGTGGTGATCAGCAACTGTCCGTGTCGCAGCCACGGACCGATGTCCGGAACCGCCATGAATCCCACCCGGGCTACCGTCGGGTCTTCGGAGCCGCCGGCGACCTTTCGAACACCAGGAAGGAGCGGGGTTCGAAGAAGTTCGGAGAGAACAGCATTCACCTCGGATGCCGGTACGGCCGGGTTTGCCACTTGGCAGGCACCTCGATTTCATTCGGATCACGGAAGATGGTTCACGAAAGAAACGATCCTATCCCCACCGAACACAAGATGTCCGAATTCAGCGCAGTCGACTCAGGCCGTTCGATGCAGGGCGGTCGGATTCTCCTGAGGTGGCGGGTGGATCGGCCCCTGCAGATCCCGCAGTTCCAAACCGGATGCATTGCGCAGGGTCTTGGTCATCTCGGCGAGGATCGACACTGCAGTCTCCTCCGGCGTCCTGGCGCCGAGGTCCAACCCGATCGGTGAGTGCAGACGCCCCAACTCGACGTCGGTGACGCCTCGCTCCTTCAACAGCGCCACCCGACGCTCATGCGTCGCACGACTTCCCATCGCGCCGACGTATGCAGCCGGCGAACGCAGCGCGATCTCGAGCAAGGGGATGTCGAACTTCTCGTCGTGCGTGAGCACGGCCAGGACGGTTTTGTTGTCGATCGGTGCGGTTTCGAGGAACTTGTGTGGCCACATGACGACCAGATCGTGGGCGTCGGGGAAGCGCGCCCGTGTCGCGAAGACCGGCCGTGCGTCCACGACGGTCACTCGGTAACCCGCAAAGGCGCCCAACGTACACATCGAGGCGGCGAAGTCGATGGCTCCGAAGACGTACATCCTCGGTAGCGGCGCGAAGATCTCGACCAGCAAGTCGTGCTGCGAATCGATGAGAGTTCCCGCCGGCGCGACAAAGGCTACGGACTCACCGGTGTCCATCGTGCGCAACAGGATGGAGACCTCGTCCTCCGTGGCATCCAGATCCCCGCTGCGTCGGCCGTGCTCGACGACGAGGTGCCGCGCCGGCGCTCCCGGACGCACTTCGGTGACCACGACGACGGGCGTATCGGCCTCGATTCGTTCACAGACCTGACCGAACTCGGCGAAATCGGCTCCGACGGCCTGGACAAACACTTCGATGGTTCCGCCGCAGGTCAGCCCTACTCCGATGGCGTCGTCGTCGGAGACGCTGAAGACCTCGACGCGACTGGTGCCGTCGGCGAGAACCTCCTGGGCGATCTCGTACAGTGCACTCTCGATACACCCGCCCGAGACGCTGCCGACTACCTCCCCGGAGCGTGAGACGGCCATCGAAGCACCGGGCATGCGCGGTGAGGATCGCCAGGTACGGACAACCGTCGCCAGTGCAAAATCCTCGCCGCGGGCGTGCCACTGCGCCAGCTGAGTGGAAATGTCGCGCATCGCCTCGCCTCCCGCTTGCATCGCCGTCCGTAGAGAGTTCACGGTATCGGCCCACCGCAATCCTGCCTGTCACACAATGCGCCTAAATCCGGGCCCTGCAGTTGTGCAATGTCGCCGTCGCATCACCGTGCGCTCTCGACCAGTGTTGTCACCGAGCCCAGCCGAAAGCAGGCCTGACCTTCATTCTTCCCCTCTCCGACGATCACTGCAGCGGTAATTCACGCAGATGGTGCGACGGATCGAGTGGGCGACGTTGCACACCACAGAACCGAGGTTTCTCCCATGGACCAATTGCTCAGCGGTATCAAAGTTCTCGACCTCACCCGCGCTCTCGCGGGCCCTCTGTGCACGTCGCTGCTCTCGGACTTCGGCGCCGACGTGGTCAAGGTCGAAACCCGTGGCTCCGGCGACAGTTCGCGTCAGTGGCCGCCGTTCGACGGCGATCGAAGCCTCTACTTCGCTTCCGTGAACCGCGGCAAGAGGTCGATCGCCATCGACATGCGCAGTGACCGCGGGCGGAAACTGCTTCGCAGCCTGGCCCTCGACGCGGATGTGCTGGTCGAGAACTTCCGTCCGGGAGTGCTGGCCGACATGGGGCTCGATCCCGATTCGCTAGAGCAGGAGAATCCGGGTCTCGTCGTGATGAGCATCAGTGGTTTCGGCCCGGTGGGCCCTGACCAGTTCGCGCCCGGACTCGATCAGGTGGCCCAGGGCATGTCCGGGTTGATGTCGGTCACCGGCGCCGGGGAACAGACCCCGATGCGGGTCGGTATCCCCATCATCGACACGGTCTCGGGCATCTACGCGGCGCTGGGTATCACGGCGGCGTTGGCTTCGCGCGGACGCGACGGTCGTGGGCACCGCGTGCAGACCTCGTTGCTGGAATCCGCGATCTCGATCATGACCTTCCAGGCGCAGGACTACCTGAGCACCGGGCGGGTGTCGACGCCGAACGGCAATACGCACCCGACGATCACGCCGTACGGCGCTTTCGACACTGCCGACTTCCCGATCAACATTGCCACCGGCTCGGACAAGCACTGGATCGCGCTGTGCTCGGTGATCGGCGACCCCGATCTCGCCTTCCGTGCCGAATATGCCACGGGTAAAGAACGTTTGGCGCACCGAGACCAACTGACCAAAGAACTCGAGGACCTACTGACCACGAAGGGCGCCGCACAGTGGATCGCCGAGATCCGCGGTGCCGGAATCCCCTGCGGCCCGATTCATTCGATCGATCAGGTGTTCTCCGACCCGCAGGTCGAGGCATTGCAGATGGTCGAGCAGACCCAGAGCGCCGACGGAACATCGATTCCCGTTGTCCGCGGACCGTTCTGGGTGGACGGCAAGACCCTTCCCGTCAGGAATGCGCCACCCATGACTCTCGGCGGTGACGCCGACGGCGTACTCACCGACTTCGGCCTGCGCCCGGAGGAGATCGAGGATCTTCGCGCAAATTCGGTGATCTGACCGCACACTAGTAACAGAGCAGACGCTCTGTTACTGTGCGTTCATGCCTCGGCCACGCGTCCACGATCTCGACACGCTGCTCGACGCTGCCGAAAAACTTGCCGCCACTGCCGGGCCGAGCGCTGTCACGGTCAGGGCGGTCTCCGACGCCACCGGTGTATCCAACGGGGCGATCTATCACGCATTCGGCTCTCGCAGTGGACTGGTCGGTAGCGCGTGGCTGCGTGCCGCGCAACGATTTCTCGCGCTTCAGCAATCGAGAGTGGACGACGCTCTCGCGGACCCCGCGCCGACCTCCGCGGTTTCCGCCGTCGTCGCAGCCGCCGAAGTTCCGGCCGTCTTCGCGCTCGACTACCCACAATCCGCGTTGCTGCTGCTGACGATTCAGCGCGACGAACTGCTCGGCACCGACGTCCCTGCCGACATCGCCGAGAAACTCACACAACTCGACCGGTCTCTGGTCGAGTTGTTCATCCGGTTGTCGACCGCGCTCTGGGGCCGCAAGGACGGCCGAGCCGTCGAAGCAATCGAAGCCTGTGTTGTCGGCCTGCCTACCGGGCTGCTCATTCATCCCGCCAAACGCGCCGACGGTTGGCGAGTCCCCGACGCCGCAGCACGCGCGCGGTTGGATGCCGCCGTTCGAGCGGTTCTGCATCTCGACCCACCACTGCCCAAGCCCCGCAACAGGAAAGGCCAATCATGACCGCAACTCTGCGCTTCGAAGACAAGATCGCCGTTCTCGATCTCGGCGAGGACGAGAATCGATTCTCGCCGGATTGGCTCGATTCCGTCGACCAGCTACTCGACCAGGCTCTGAGCGAAGGCGCACACGCCCTGGTCACCACGGCGACGGGCAAGTTCTACTCCAACGGACTCGACCTCGACTGGCTGGGCGCGAACGGCGACAAGGCGAAGTGGTATGTGCAGCAAGTCCAGTCGCTGTTCGCCCGGATGCTGACGTTCCCCATGCCCACCGTCGCGGCGATCAACGGCCACGCCTTCGGAGCGGGCGCCATGCTCGGCATCGCGCACGATTACCGCGTCATGCGCGATGATCGCGGCTACTACTGCTTCCCGGAGGTGGACATCAACATCCCCTTCACCGAAGGAATGGCAGCTCTCATCCAGGCCAAGCTCAGCCCGGCGTCGGCAATCGTCGCCATGACCACGGGGCGGCGATACGGCGGAAGTGACGCATTCGCAGCCGGTTTGGTGGACTTCACCGCATCCGTCGATGCTTTGACCGCGAAGGCCATCGAAATGGTTGCGCCGATCGGCCCGAAGAATGCGGGCACACTTGGGGCAATCAAATCGACGATGTTCGCTTCAGTGGTCACCGCTCTGAACACCGACGGCTAAGAGCGCTGGACTGCGTTCTCGCAGAGCCGCTTCCAGATCATCGGCAACACTTTCGGGATCGCGGCCTTCTGTGCTCAGAACCACGTCGACCCCACTGAGCGTCGGCATCGAACCGGCCAGCAGTTGTGACGCTTCCACCAGAGCGTCCAACCCGGCCCAGCCGGCCGGTTCACGTTCGACGATTCTGGTGCGCAACGTATCCGGATCGGCCTCGAGGCGCGCCAGCAGGTGCCCCTCGGCGCCGGTCGCAGCCAGCAAGGCATGCCCGTAGTCGTCGTCTTCGACGGTCGCCGTGAGGAACAGGAGTTCGTACCCCGCTTCCCGGTACGACGCGCACAACATCCCGACGTGTGCGATTGCCCGCTCGGTTCCCAGCGGCGGGTAGCACCGCTCGAGTTCGTCCACCTCGATCATCGCGTTGCTCACCCCGGCCTCGCCGAGTCGATCGTGAAGCGCGGTCAGCACGGAACTCTTCCCCGCGCCCGGCGGGCCTGTCAGCAGTAGTACGAACACGTCCTCCACTATTCCAGAGCCTTGTGCAGGCGCGGGGCGGCGAGAAGGCTGGAGAAGACAGATTGACGTGCACAACAGCCCTGATCGGAGCACAGCGATGACCACCACGATCACCGAAATCGCGCCGGACATCTACCGACTGTCGACCTTCGTGGACGAAGCGAACCTCACGATGAACCAGTTTCTCGTCGACGGCGAGGAACCCTTGCTCTTCCACACCGGGCAGCGAGCGTTGTTCACCTCAGCTTCCGACGCACTCTCCACGCTGATCGACATCGACCGTCTGAAATGGATCACGTTCGGTCACGTCGAGGCCGACGAGTGCGGGTCCATGAACTCCTGGCTTGCGGCGGCCCCCGAAGCACAAGTGGCGCACGGCGCGATGGGGTGCTTCGTTCAGGTCAACGATCTGGCCGATCGGGCGCCACTTCCCTTGCAGGACGGCGACGTACTCGAAACCGGCAGGCGCCGAGTCCGGCACATCGACACCCCGCACGTCCCGCACGGTTGGGACGCGGGCCTGATGTTCGAGGAGACGACGTCCACGCTGTTCTGCGGAGATCTCTTCACTGCGTTCGGGCACCACCCCGCGACTACCGAGCACGAAATCGTCGGTCCCGCTTTGGAAGCCGAGGACTTGGGCCACGCCACCTGCCTCACCCCGGATCTCGAACCCACGATCCGCGCCCTGGCCGACCTCGAGCCGCGGATTCTGGCTACCATGCATGCACCGACGTACTACGGCGACTGCGTCACCACGCTTCACGACCTGGCCGACTCGTACGCAACACGTTTCGCAGCCGAAACCGAAAGATGGAAGTCAGACTAGAGCTTGCGCATTCGACGTGATTCGCGCCGCCACGGACAGCGCAACATGCTCGTGGAACGGTCGCGCCACCACCTGCACTCCGATCGGCAAACCGTCGCGGGAGAGTCCTACCGGAACCACGACCGACGGAAGGCCGAGCACACTGATCGCCCGGCAACTCGCGAGCGCGTCCATCCACGTGAGTTTGCGACCGCCCACCTCGAAGCTCTCCACACCGAGCGGCGGAGCGAGCACCGACGCAACCGGCAGAATCAGGACGTCGCCCACCTCGCCGAGGAAGTCGGTGATCAACACCGCGCGATCCGCCCACAGCGCTTCCACCTCGGCTGAACTCCGATCATGGCCTGCCGCAAGCATGGCGGTGATGTCCGCGTCGAAAGAGTGCGCTGAACCTGCGGCGAGAGAGTGGATGTCCGCGTGGGTCTCGACCGATCGCAACGCGCCGAAAAGCGCGTTGGCCCGCGGCAGAGCCAGACCGTCGTACTCACTCGCGTCCAGGCTGTTCGCCACCGAGCGAACCGCCGACAGGATTTTTTCGTCGACAGGCATGGTCCCTTCGCCGGGTGTCCAGCGGATGTCGAGGTGTTCGACGTCGACCGAGTCCGGCTCGGTCCACGCGAGATACGGCTTCGACAGGACGCGCAGCGCAAGCGTCGCATCACCGAGGTTGCGGGCCAGTGGGCCGATGGTCTGGATCGTGCCGTGCATCGTCGCCGGATTGGCGAGTACCCGTCCATCCGAAAGCACGCCGGGGTATTGCCCTTCCGGGTCGATACGGCCGAGCGTCGGGCGAACCGAAGTGAGGCCGGTGCAGTGGGCGGGCCAACGCACCGAGCCACCAAAATCCGTACCGAGTCCGAGCACGCTCATTCCGGCAGCAACCGACGCGGACTCACCGCCACTCGATCCGCCGGGGGACCGGACGACGCCGTCCGGTCGCACCGGGCTGGCCGTGGTTCCGAACAGTTCGTTGCGCGTCAGGCCGCACGCGCCGAATTCCGGCGTGTTGGTCTTGCCGATCAGGATTGCGCCGGCAGCCTTGAACGCTGCAACGGCCGGGGCGTCGACGGCCGGTATGTTGTCCGCCAGAGTGCGAGAACCGGCGGTGGTACGCACGCCGGCTGTGGCGATCAAGTCCTTGACCGTGAACGGAACCCCGGCAAGGGGACCGAGTGTCTCGCCGAGAAGGCGACGTTCATCCAGGTTGTCTGCGGCCGCACGCGCGTCCTCGGCGCACACGGTGACCAGTGCGTTGAGCTCGCCGTTGCATTCGTCGATCCGTGCGAGATGTTCTTCGACGACGGTCCGCGTCGACGCCTGACCCGACCGCACGGCTTCGGCGATGGATCGGGCATCACGGCCCACCCAGCTCTCACGACTCATCGCACGCCTCTCCTCGCCGGACTCCTCTGCCGAGCGTAAGGACAGCGAGCAACCCGAGAAACGACCACAATGCACATACCGACGGCTCCGGCGATGTGAGGTTTTGCCACAACGTCCGCGGTTCCGGAGGGATCGGTCAGGTGCTGGTACCTACAAACCCTGCCTGATGAATGCAGCAAGCTTCTCGATCTGTTGCTCGTTTCGTTTGTAATGCCGCCACTGGCCGATTCGTGTGGTGGTGACCAGATCCGCGGCCTGGAGTGCGGCCATGTACTGAGACGCAGTCGATTGCGACACCTTCGCCCTCGCTTGTATGTGCTTGAGGCACACTCCGACCTCCTCGGCAGGCTCGAGCTGAGGGGGAAAGCTCCCGGGGTCTTTCAACCACTGCAGGATTTGTACACGCATCGGGTTGGCCAGCGCCTTGAACGCCGTTTCCCACTCGGTTGTTGCGTCTTCCATGCTCGAGATCATACCGCTAGATCGCGAAATGCCGATATATATGGTTCACTCCCTATATCGCAACATCGCGATATTTCAATGGGAGGCTGAAATGGTGCATCACAATAAAGTCGCACTCGTGGTCGGAGCCCGAGGTGTGATCGGTGGGAACTTGATCGATCACCTCGGATCAACCGGCGAATGGAAGATCATCGGACTCTCGCGCAGAGGCGGCACGAACACCGACCGGGTCGAACACATCGCAGTCGACCTGCTCGATCCTTCCCGGACTGCAGCGGCACTGAGCGGACTGGACGACGTCACCCACGTCTTCTACGCCGCCTATCAAGACCGCCCGACATGGGCCGAGCTGGTCCCGCCCAACTTGGCGATGCTGGTCAACACTCTCGACGCCATCGAACCCGTTGCCGGCGGACTCGAGCACGTCAGCCTGATGCAGGGCTACAAGGTTTACGGGGCACATCTCGGACCGTTCAAAACTCCGGCCCGCGAGAGCGATCCACCGCACATGCCACCCGAGTTCAACGTCGACCAACAGCAGTTCCTCGAACGCAGGCAGCTCGGCAAGTCGTGGACGTGGTCGGCGATCAGACCCTCGGTCGTCTCCGGATTCGCGTTGGGCAACCCGATGAACCTCGCGATGGTCATCGCCGTCTACGCGACCATCTCGAAGAAACTGGGTGTCCCACTCCGATTCCCCGGCAAGCCCGGCGCGTACACCAGCTTGATCGAGATGACCGACTCCGGACTCCTGGCCGAAGCAACGGTCTGGGCCGCGACCAATCCCGAGTGCGCAAATCAGGCGTTCAACATCAACAACGGCGACCTGTTTCGCTGGCAGGAAATGTGGCCGAAGATCGCAGCCTTCTTCGACATGGACGTCGCACCTCCGCTCCCGATGTCCCTCGATGTCGCAATGGCGGACAAGGAGTCGGTGTGGGATGAACTCGTCGAGGAACACCAACTTGCTCGGACCCCGTATTCCGATGTCTCGTCCTGGGGGTTCGGTGACTTCGTATTCGGATGGGACTACGACTTTTTCGCTGACGGATCGAAAGCTCGGCGGTTCGGATTTCACCGCCACGTCGACACCGAAGCGATGTTCCTCGACATCTTCGCCAATCTGCAGGCTCGGAAGATAATCCCCTGACTACGAACATCGTCACTTCGGATCCTACGAACACTGTCACTGTCGGACCCCGGGACTACCGTCGTAGGCGGGGTTTGAAAAGCAGGGGTTTCGGCGAGTCGTCGGTAGGGCCCCATGCGCCCCCCGGACCAGAGGAGCGACGATGTCGGACAATACTTTCGATCTGGAAATCCTGAGTGCCTGGACTACTTTCGAGACTCATCTCGCTCGCTACATCTCCGTGATGGAGGACGACGACACTCTCGTGGTGGAGTCGCATTACGACAGCATGGACGAACTGGCAGACGCACCCGCGTGCATCCAGTTCTTCGCGTGGAACCAGACCTCCGTGCGCTGTGAAGTCCCTTCCAACAGGTTTCTGCATCCACTGCGGATGCTCGAACCGGAAGACCATTCAGCGCTGCTCGACATGGGGTTCAGCGCTCCCGATCTGTGCGAGCACGAGCCCGAGGGCAACGGATCCATGTCCTTCTACATCGACGTCGACCGCACTCGTCCCGAGGAACTGGTGACAAAGGTGCTCCGCGTCTTCCGCGAGATGTGGAGCATTGCGCACCCGTCGTTCCTGCGTGCCAGCACCAGTGGACGCGAGTCGACGCCGGCGTTCGCCACGACGCCGTCGCACGCTCCCTCGGGTTCGGGTGACATGCTGCGGATCCTGGTCGACGGGGCCGTCGAACGCCTTCTCGGCCATCCACCCAAGCGTGACGACGACGGCGACATCCCGCTGGTCCGCGGTGAGCAGGTCACCTATGTTCGTGTCCTCGAGGACGACGAGTACGTGGAGGTGTTCTCGCGGGTCGTGCATTCGGTGGAGAACCTCGATAACGCTGCTGTTGTTCTCGCCCAGCTCAATCGGCAGTGGCCGACCATCAAACTCATTCTCGTCGAGCAGAGTGTGCTGGGCGTTGTGCGGGTGGACGGCGCACCCTTCGTCGCCGAGCACCTCCTCCGGGCTCTGCGCTCGTTCGCCGAATTGGCCGAAGCATCGGACGAACTCGCCGAAGAACTGGGCGGGCAACCCATTCGCGCTACCGGAGACACCGCCTTCAACGACGGGATGGCCTCCGAGCACGAAGATCCCGGTGCCGAATACGAATCACACGAGTGCCACGAATTTCCTCCGGCGCTCATGGCGCTCCTCGAACTCGACGCGGACGGAACGGGCGAGCTCAGCGCCGAAGAGGTTGCCGTGATCTGTGAGCACGACCGCGACACCATTCTCGACTACCTGAGGATCAGCCAGGAGCAGGAGACGGCCTGGCACGAGGCGTTGACCGAGTCCATCCGGCGCAAGGACGACGACACCGACCTGTGTGCGGGCGAAAAGCGCGCGTGGACGCACGCGATCCGCAACCTCAGGCGCGGACTGCGCGTCGTCGTGCTTCCCGCCAAGGATGCAGCGCCGACCCAGCTCGGCCTCTTCGACGATCAGGCCTGAGAGCCGGAAATCGAGCGCTGTGTCAGCCCGGTAGCGGGATGACGATGCCAGGCAAGATCTCGATCTGACGCGGCAACTGGGGAAGCTGCGGCACTTCGATCGGCGGCAGGCCGGGCACCTCGATGGGTGCTGGGGGAGCGGCCGCGCCCGTCGTGGGCGTGCCCGTCCCGTCACCCGAGGTCACACCGGAGTTGGCGGGAACGCCGGCCTGCCCGCCGATGGGATCGGGCCACGGGAAGCTCTCCCAGTCGGAGCCCTTCAACGCGCCGTCCATCGTGCTCTTCCAAATGTCCGCAGGCACTCCGGAGCCGTAGATCAAACCACCGTAGGAGTTGGTGATGGCCTGCGCGTCGGAAGTCCCGATCCACACCGCGGTGGACAGCGACGGCGTGTAACCGACCATCCACGCATCCTTGTTCTGCCCCGTGTCACCCAACTGCGCGGTGCCGGTCTTGGCAGCAGACGGGCGTCCACCGGCGAGCGCGTGACCGTTCGAGTACGACGCGATCGGCAGCATTGCCTGCGTGATGTTGTCGGCAACGGCAGCATCGAGACGACGCTCACCGGGAGAGACCGGGCGATCGAGCAGGACTTCACCTTCGGCCGTCACGACCTTCTGGATGAAGTGCGGCTGCTGGTACACACCGGAGTTGGCGAGCGTCGCGTACGCGGATGCCATGTCGATAACACGAGACTGATACTGGCCGAGCACGATTCCGTTCTCCGGCGGGCCACCCTCCTGTGTGAGCGTCGGGTAGTCGAGTCCGGGAATCTGTTCGGGGATGCCGGCCAGATGGGCGGCGTCGGCGATCTTCTGGGCACCGTTCTCCATCGAGAGCATCAACCGGTAGAAGCTGGTGTTCAGCGAACGCTTGAGTGCCTCGGCGATGGTGCATCGACCACAGGATTCGCCGCCGACGTTTCCGATGGTCACACCGTTGATCGTGAGCGGTGAACTGTCGAACCGTGCGGACAGCGGAATGTCTTCCATCAATGCTGCGACCAGGCCGAAGACCTTGAACGCTGAACCGGTCTGCAGCGGCGCCTGGGCGTAGTCGAATCCCGCTCCGTCGTCACCGCCGTAATAGGCGTCGACGCCACCGGTCTTGGGGTCGATGGACACTACTGCGGTCCGCAGGTCTTCCGGTTCACCGTCGAGATTCCGCTTGACGGCGCCCAGCGCAGCTTCCTGCGCAACCGGGTCGATGGTTGTCGTGATTTGCAGACCAGCGGTGTTCAGCGTCTGGTCGCTGATACCGGCCTCGGCCAGTTCCTTGAGTACCTGAGTCTTGATGTGGCCTTCGGGTCCGGGCGCCTGGTTCAGATCGGTCGGCCGATTGGCGGGGGCGACAGCCGGGAACTGCATCGCGTCGCGATCCGTCTTGGTCAGGCTGCCCAGTTCCACCATGCCGTTGAGAACGTAGTCCCAGCGCGCTTGCAGCGCGGACAGATTGGTCTCGGGGTCCAGGAACGACGGGCTCTGGATGACGGAAGCGAGAACTGCGCCTTCCTCGACGCTCAGCTCACTGACCGGCTTGTCGAAGTACGCGTTCGACGCGGCGGCGATGCCGTAGGCACCGCGACCGAAGTAGATGGTGTTGAGATACGCGGCAAGAATGTCGTCCTTGGACCATTCGCGCGCCATCTTGGCGGAGATGACAAGCTCACGCAGCTTCCTGTCGATACTGCGCTTGTCACCGACCAAGACGTTCTTCACGTATTGCTGAGTGATCGTCGAGCCACCGCCGGCGCTTTCCTTGCCCATCACGTTGTCTCGGGCAGCGCGAGCAAATCCGGAGATCGAGAAGCCGGGGTTGGTGTAGAAGTTGCGATCCTCCGCCGAGAGCACCGAATCGCGGACGTGAATCGGGATGGCCGACAACGCGACCTCGGTGCGGTTTCCCTCCGCCGGCACCACCTTGCCGAGCACGGTCGTGCCGTCGGCCATGTAGATGGTGGACACCTGATTGGTCTGCATGTCCGAGGGGCGCGGGACATCGGTCCGGCTGTACGCGACAGCAAAAACCGACGCAGGCACGATGATCATCAGGAGCACGAGAACGTAGATGGTCCGCCGGACGTACCGCCACTTGGAGCGCTGCTTCTTCTCCGGCTTGGCCGACTTGCTCGACCGTGGGGAATTAGCCGACTTGCCCGATCGAGCCGACGACTGATCGCCACCCGTCGCACTCGATCTGTTCGATGGACTCACTCAACACTCCCGGTCGTGGATCCGGACTTACCGGCACCATTCCACCAGGGTGATATCTCGATCAGATAACTCCCGGCAACTGCGATACCGAAATGTCACCCTACCGGGCTGGCTACTCGCGACGTTCTGCTCGGACCGCGTTCCGATATCCGCGGAACGCCAGCCCGAGAGCGACGACGCAACCGAGCAGCACCAAAGACGGCATCACGCCGGGGTCGCCCTTGACGATCGCGACCACAGCGCCGATCAACGCCATGAGGGTGAAGACCGAGATGAAGCCGGCGATCAGCTCCATGCGCTGGGCGCGCGAAGCCCGCCTCATCGATACCGCGCGCCCGAAGCCCGCATCACGACTTGACGCCGCCTGCGGTCAGACCGGCGATGATGCGTCGCTGGAAGATGAGAACCATGATGACCAGCGGGATCATCACAAGGGTTCCGCCGGCCATGATCGAGGTGTACGGCGTGACGAATGGGTCGGTTCCGGAGAATTTGGCCATCGCCACCGTGACGGGCGCGGTTTTGTCACTAGAGAGTTGCAGCGAGAGCAGGTACTCGTTGACCGTTGCGATGAAAGCCAAAATCGCGGTGGTGAACAGGGCCGGCGCGGCGAGCGGCAGCATGATCAGACGGAAGGCCTGGCCACGGGTGGCGCCGTCGATACGCGCCGCTTCTTCGAGCTCCCACGGAAGTTCGGAGAAGAACGACGTCAGCGTGTAGACCGTCAGCGGCAGCACGAACGAGATGTTCGGGATGATCAGCGCTTTGTAGCTGCCGATCCAGCCGATGTCGGTGAACAACTGGAACAGCGGGGTCACGAGGGCGACGACCGGAAACATGGACGCGCCGAGGATGATTCCGGTGACGAAGTATTTGCCACGAAAATCGAATCGCGAGAGCGCGTACGCCGTGAACACGCCGATGACCAAGGCGATCAGCGTGGTCGCACCCGCGATGATGAGGCTGTTCATCAGTGCCCGGGTGAAGTTCACCTTCGCGTCGGGATCGAGCGCCGCGGTGAAGTTCGACAGCGTGAGATTGGTGGGCCACAGCGACGTCGAGAACGTGTCAGCCGGGTCGCGCAACGCCGTCACGATCATCCAGTAGCAGGGAGCGAGTCCCCACACGATGATCAGTACGACGCCGATGTAGGTGCCGATCTTGCCGCGTAGTGCCTTGTTCATACCGGCTCCCCCTTCCGCTGCTTTTCCTGCGTGCTGACCGCATTGGCTCCGAGGAATCGGACCAGGATGAAGGCCACAGCGAAGATGATGAGGAACGTGATGGTGGACAGGGCCGACGCCGAATTGGCGCCGACGCGCATCTGATCGACCACCAGAACCGAGATGGTGGAGGTGGCGGGATTGGATCCCATCATGATCGCGGGCAGGTCGTACATGCGCAGCGCGTCCATCGTGCGGAAGAGCACCGCCACCATGAGTGCGGGCTTGACCAGCGGAAGCGTGATCATGCGGAACCGCTGCCACGCCGTCGCACCGTCGACCTTGGCGGCCTCGTAGACGTCGGCGGGAATCATCTGCAGACCCGCGAGAATCAGCAACGCCATGAACGGCGCGGTCTTCCAGACGTCGGCGACGACGATCGCGAATCGTGCCGGCCAGGGATCCGCCGTCCACAGGATGTTGGTGCCGAGGATCTTGTTGGCAATGCCGTCGTTGGCGAAGATGAAGAACCAGAGCTTCGCGGTGACGGCGGTGGGGATGGCCCAGGGAATCAGCACGGAAGCGCGGAGCAAACCGCGGCCGCGGAACGTCTTGGCCATGATCAGCGCCATCGACAGACCGATCACCGTCTCGAGCAGAACGGTGACGACGGTGAAGCCGAACGTATTTCCGATCGACTGCCAGAACTGCGATCCGAGCGTGCCGGGCGGGCATGGAATCGAGCCGTTGGCGGTGTTGCAGGACTCGGTGATCCAGTTTTTGTAGTTCTCGAACCACGTGAACTGACCGGTGACGAACATGCCGGTCTCGGGGTCGAGCTTCTTGCCGTCGCTGTGCATCGACATCCAGATCGCTCGTCCGAGCGGATACAGAATGATGACGGCGAGAACGATCAGCGACGGTGCGACGAACGCCCACACCGGAACTCGTCGACGCTTCTTCGGCTTGTCGGCCGACGCAGGCGGGGGCGAGGTCGGTGGGGGTGGAGTAGCTGCAAGGTCAGGCAGAACCTTGGTCAGGGATGTCCCTGCTGCCTCGGATGCCGACGGCTCTTCTAGCGGTTCCGGTGCACGGTGTCTCCCACCAACGCCCGAACGGTCGGGACCGGTTGAACCGGCCCCGACCGTGGGGTTGGTAGGCACAGCCGCGGAAGGATCCTGCGGTTCTGCCATTGCTTATTGCTCCTGGTAGATCAGTTACCGGCGGTTTCGATGCCGGCCTTGGTGTCCGCCAAAGCCTGCTCGACGGTCTTCTCGCCGCGAATAGCAGCGTAGGTGTTGTCGGAGATCGACTTCGACACCTGCGTGTAGTACGGCGTGACGGGGCGCGGCTGAGCGGTAGCGAGTGCTTCCTTCAGGGTCGCGAAGTACGGGAACTGGGCGAGCACTGCCGGGTCGTCGTAGACAGCCGAGAGGACGGGTGCGCCGCCGACCTCGGTGAAGTACGTCTGCGACTTCTTGGTCTGCATGAA
This sequence comes from Rhodococcus sp. P4_F3_2, assembly GCF_056401335.1. Lineage (NCBI taxonomy): Bacteria > Bacillati > Actinomycetota > Actinomycetes > Mycobacteriales > Nocardiaceae > Rhodococcus > Rhodococcus sp. P4_F3_2. The sequence goes on along the minus strand of NZ_JBFUJN010000005.1, from coordinate 412,227 downwards.
CTCGAGGAAGTCACGAGCCGTTGCCGGCGCGTCGGAGTACGCGCTGATGCCGACGTTGTAGCCGCCGACGGTCGAAGCGCCCGGTCCGTCGACACCCGGAAGAACGGTGTAGCCGTACTTGCCGGCAACCGAGGTCTTCTCACCGTCGACCGAGAAGCCGGACCACGTGCGCATGAAGAGTGCCTTGCCGTCACCGAACGCGGTCTGCGACTCGCCCTCGGAGTAGGTCAGTGCTTCCTGCGGGATGGTGTTGTCGGCGAAGTTGTCGACGATCGACTGAACGCCTGCCTTCGTCTTGTCGTCGATGGCCGGGGTGAGTCCGTCCGGGCCGACCCACGGGCCGTCGAAAGCGTTGGTGATCTCGGTGGTGTTGACCGTCAGGCCCTCGTAGTTCTTGAACTGACCGATGTAGCAGGAGATGCCGGCTTCGACAGCCTTCGGGCAGTTTTCCTTGAGCTCGGCCCACGTGGTGGGAGCCTTCTCGACGAGGTCCTTGCGGTAGTACAGGAACGCGGCGTTGGTGTTCTTCGGCGCTGCGTAGAGCTTGCCGTTGTAGGTGCCCGAAGCGACGGTCGACGGCAGGAGGCCGGACTCGTCGATCGCGAGGTCACCCTCGAGCGGCAGCAGCCAGCCGTTTGCGGCGAACTGAGCGGTGTTGACGACGTCGACGCCGATGAGGTCGTACTCGTCGCTCTTGGCCTGCATGCGCTGGGTGATGTCGTCGACCTGCGCGTTGGCTTCCTTGGCCAGCGGCTTGAGCGTGACCTTCTCGTCCGGATGCTCCGCATTCCAGTCGGTGATGATGTTTTCGAGCGCCTCGTTCAGGGCATCCTGCCCCTCGACGATCGTGATGGGTCCGCGGCCTTCGCTCGAGGACGATCCCCCGGATGCGGCCGTGGTGCTGGTTCCGCTGTCCTTGTCCGAATCGGACGAGCAGCCTGCCAGTACCAGCATGGACGCTGCCGTGGCTGCAATTGCAGCGCGGCGCATCGCCTTCGAGTTCAGAACCATGGATTCGCTCCCCGTATGTGTATGACAAGTAGACGGTCACCGAGAGCCGGCTCACGGCATGCGCCATGGGTGCCGGCTCCCGGCATCGGCCCCTACTGTGGCACGAGACACCCCTACTTGTGGGTATTACGCCGAACCTGAATCGGTCATGTGTCGTTTGACAGGTCCACCTAACCCAGGCGACGCCCGTCGGTGGTGGCAAAAATGTGCACCTTCTCAGGGTCGACGCGCAGGTTGACTCGCTCGCCCTTCTGCGGCGGGTTGCGCCAGTCACCACGCGAAACGATCTGCTGCAACCGTCCGCCGATCGTGGTGCGTCCGTAGACGTAGGCGTCGGAACCGAGTTCCTCGACGACGTCGACCTCCATCGGCAGGCCTTCGGCGGCGATCTCGAGGTGCTCGGGGCGAATACCCAGAACAACCTCGGTTTCGACGACACCGTTCATCGTCTCGCGCGGAACCGGAACGATCCCGTCACCGAATGCGACGCCGCCGTCGACGACGGGGAGGGTGAACAGGTTCATCGCGGGTGAACCCATGAAGCCGGCGACGAAGACGTTCTTCGGCTTGTTGTAGAGCTCGCGCGGCGAGGCGCACTGCTGCAGGATTCCCTTTTCGAGGACTGCGACGCGGTCACCCATCGTCATGGCCTCGACCTGGTCGTGGGTCACGTAGACCATCGTCGTCGCGAGGCGTCGTTGCAGCTGAGCGATCTGCGTGCGTGTCTGAACACGGAGTTTCGCGTCGAGGTTCGAGAGGGGCTCGTCCATGAGGAAGACCTGCGGCTGGCGGACGATGGCGCGGCCCATCGCCACTCGCTGACGCTGACCACCGGACAGCGCCTTGGGCTTGCGGTCGAGGTACGGCTCGAGATCGAGCATCTTCGCGACCTCTTCGACGCGGGCGCGGATCTCCGTCTTGTTGGTTCCGGCGAGCTTGAGCGCAAAACCCATGTTCTCGGCCACCGACATGTGCGGGTACAGCGCGTAGTTCTGGAAGACCATCGCGATGTCGCGCTCTTTCGGTTCCTGACCGGTGACGTCGCGGTCGCCGATGAGGATGCGCCCGCTGTGGACGTCTTCGAGCCCGGCGAGCATGCGCAGGGTGGTCGACTTTCCGCAGCCGGATGGTCCGACGAGGACGAGGAACTCGCCGTCCTCGATCGCGAGGTCGAGCTTGTCCACTGCCGGGGTGTTCGATCCGGGGAACAGGCAGGTGGTGCTCTCGAAAGTCACTGAAGCCATGACGGGGTTGATCCCTTCTACCGGCAGGAACGTGCCGGACGATCCAAGTTGAGGGTGAGCGTGTGCGCTAGCAGCATAAACGTCCGTGTCGGCGCGCGAGCGTAGTCTTTCACGGTGAGTTCGGAGAAGATGCTGACCCGCATCGGTGCGCTGCTTCGCCAAGCGGAGTCCACCGACAATCCACACGAAGGTGAAGCCTTCATGGCCGCCGCGCAGCGGTTGGCCACCGGTTCCGCGATCGACCTGGCGGTCGCGCGGGCGCACACCGCGTCCTCGGAAAAACGTGCCACACCCACTCAGCGGCTCATCACCATCGGCGAACCGGGCAAGCGCGGGCTGCGAACGTACGCCCAGTTGTTCATCGCGATCGCCGCTGCCAACGACGTACAGTGCGACATCGCGCAGACGTCGGCCGTCATCTACGCCTACGGCTTCGCCGGTGACATCGACGTGTGCGAAGCGCTGTACTCGAGCCTGCTCTTCCAGATGGTCCGTGACTCCGACGCGTACGTGCGCTCCGGGGCGTACCGCGGCGAAACGTCCGTGCGGACCGTCGTCGAAACTCGTGGACGACGACGCGTCAACACGCAGGTTCGCAAGCCTGTGGCCGGAGTGACGGCGCGCCTGAACTTCCAGATGGCGTACGCGTCCCGCATCGGCGCTCGGTTGGCCGAGACGAAGCAGGAGACGGAGAAGGCGGCGATCGCAGAATCTGCCACGTCGTCTTCGGAAACCGCACTCGTGCTGCGCAACAAGGAAATCGAGCTCAAGGACTACTACTCGTCCAACTCCCAGGCACGTGGGACGTGGCGGGGCGGTGGCCGGGCGAGTGCCGGGCACTCCTCGCATGCTCGACGAGCGGGTGATCGGGCGGCGCGCTCCGCACGTCTGGGAAACCTGCCGGAGATCGGCGGGGTGCGCGGGCAGCTCGACTCGTGAGGGATACGCAGCGGAGCGCCGTCTACGAGGCAGAGACGTTGGTGCGCACCATGTTCGATCGCGCCGACGAGCGCGGACTTCGGAGCGTCGAGGTCATGGGTTCCACCATCACGTTGCCGGTCGAGCGCAAATTCGGTTCCGTGGAGTCGGTCCAGGCGTACTGCGATCAGCTACTCGGGCTGAACTGGGTACTCGCGACCTGGCCTCGCGCAACCGTTCCGGTGTCCGTACGCTCCCGCGCCGGAAATGCCGCCGCTCACTACTCGAACGACGTCATCGCCGTCCCGGACGACCGTGACGGCCGGTGGGCGCTACGCGAATTCGTTGTCTTGCACGAACTTGCGCACCACCTCGGCGACCCCACTTCCGACGAGGCCTCCCACGGGCCCGAGTTCGTCGACCGCTATACGAGCCTGGTCGGTGAGATCATCGGACCCGAGGCGACCTTCGTTCTTCGAGCGATGTTTCTTGCTGGTGGTGTTCGAACGGACTAGATGTCAGCCCTCGGTGAACCGGGTGGTGTGCGAACCGGTCGGCTGGAATACTCGGCCTATGGATGCGCCGCGCAGACTGGTCCTGGTCAAGGGTGAGTCGGAACTCCCCGATCCGGCTGTCGCCGTGCGCAAACCCCCGCTGATTCGTGAAGCCTACGGACGAGTGCTGAGGGAGGTCCGACGCGATCAGGACCGAACTCTCGACGACGTAGCCGCAAAGGTCGGGATGTCGAAGCAGTACCTCTCCGAGATCGAACGGGGCAAGAAGGAACCGTCGTCGGAAATTCTGCGCGCCATCTGCGAAGCGCTCGGGATGCCGCTCGAGCACCTGCTGTTCCGAGCGGGCAACAGGATCGTTGCGCTCAACTCCCTCACCTTCGGACATTCTCCCGCACCGATCTCCGGTCCCGTCCTGATGGCAGCCTGATCAGTTCCCTTCGATGAGGGTGTCAGCCAGTCCGTAGGAGATAGCGTCGTCGGCAGTGAAGATCCTGTCGCGATCGGTGTCCTTACGGAGCCGCTCGACGCTCTGACCGGTGTGCTTACTCAGAATCGCCTCGGTCTGCTCCCGGATTCTCAGGATCTCGGCTGCTTGAAGCGCGAGGTCCGAGATGGTGCCGCTACCTTGCGTCGACGGTTGATGCAGCAGCACCCGCGAATGGGCAAGAACATGCCGATGGCCCGGAGTGCCTGCGGCCAGAAGCACTGCAGCAGCCGAAGCCGCTTGACCCATGCAGTACGTCGAAATCGTCGGTTTCAAGAACTGCATGGTGTCGTAGATCGCGAGCATCGCCGTGGTGGAACCGCCGGGAGAGTTGATGTACAAACCGATTTCGCGATCCGGGTTGTCGGCCTGCAGATGCAGCATCTGAGCCATCACGACATTGGCGACGCCGTCGTCGATCTCTGTGCCGAGAAAGACGATGCGTTCGTTGAGCAGCCTGCTGAAGATGTCGAAAGATCGCTCACCCGTTGGTGTTCGCTCGATGACACTGGGAATCGTGTACTGGGACATGACGTCACAATCCGATCTTGGGGAAGGTGGCTTGCGGTGCGATCTCGGCGAAGGACGTCACGACGCGGTCGACGATTCCGTACTCGCGCGCCTGCTCGGCGGTGAACCAGCGATCCCGATCGCTGTCGGTCTCGATCTCTTCGACGGTCCGGCCCGTTTCGGCGGCGAGGATTTCCTGCGATTGACGCTTCATCAGCTCGAGGCTCTCGGCCTGGATCGCAATGTCCACCGCAGTGCCACCGATACCCGCCGAAGGTTGGTGCATCATGATGCGGCTGTGCGCCAGGCTGATTCGCTTGCCGTGGGTGCCGGAGCAGAGAAGCACCTGGCCCATGCTGGCGGCGAAGCCCATCGCGACCGTCACGACGTCGTTGGGGATGAGCTTCATCGTGTCGTAGATGGCCAGCCCGGCAAACACCGATCCGCCGGGTGAATTGATGTAGAGCACGATGTCGCGCTTGGGGTCGGTGGTGGCGAGGAGCACCAGTTCCGAACACACACGTTCGGCCATGGCGTCGTTGACCTCGCCGGTGAGCAGAATCGTTCGCTGTCGGAAGAGCCTGTCTGTCAACAGGTCACGGTAGCCGGTGTCGGTGGGCGCTTCAGTAGTCATGAATCCATTCCTACCGGCGCAGCGATGCCGGGGCCCCGCCTGTCTGCTGTGGGCAGACCACCCCTGTTTTTACCCGCCCCCCTTTTTTGCCCGCCCCCTGTTTCTGCCCGCCCCCCCTGTTTGAGCGAACGGCACGTTCAGTCGATCTAAGGCGCCGAAAGTACCGTTCGCTCGAAAAGGGGTGGGTACAAGTGCGGGCAAACCCGTCACCGACGGCGGCGGTAGCGGTACCGCGCACACCCGGCCATGATGGGAGAAGACAACCATTCCTCTCGTCAGGAGCGTGGCATGACTCGTCCGGTACGCATCGGTGTTCAACTCCAACCCCAGCACGCACCCGATTACGGGTTGATACGCGACGCCGTCTTGCGGTCCGAGGACGCCGGGGTGGACATCGTCTTCAACTGGGACCACTTCTACCCGTTGACCGGCGATCCCGACGGCGCCCACTTCGAATGCTGGACCATGCTCGGCGCCTGGGCCGAGCAGACCGAACGCGTCGAAATCGGCGCCCTGGTCACCGGTGGTGGCTACCGCAATCCGGATCTGCTGGCCGACATGGCGCGAACCGTCGACCACATCAGCGGCGGACGCCTGATCCTCGGCATCGGTGCCGGCTGGTTCGAGAAGGACTACGACCAGTTCGGATACGACTTCGGCACTCCCGGTTCACGGCTGAAACTGCTGGGCGAATACCTCCCCCGCATCACGGGCCGCCTGGCGAAGGGCAACCCGCCGCCGACGCGCAACATCCCGGTCCTCATCGGCGGTGGCGGCGAGAAGAAGACCCTGCGCTTGGTCGCCGAGTACGCCGACGTCTGGCACAGCTTCGGTGACCGCGAGACACACCTGCGCAAGTCAGGCATCCTCTCCGACCATTGCGCCGACGTAGGCCGGAACCCGCTGGAAGTAGAGCACTCGGTTCCGTGGCCTGGGCTCGAGAATGCTGCTGACCTGGTCGCCGACGGTGTCTCGCTCTTCACCGTCGGCGTCAGCGGACCGGACTACGACCTCACGACGCTTGCCGAGGCCATCGCTTGGCGCGACGACAACACACCGCCTGCGTTGAGCGGGCTGGCCTGAGCGGTACCAAGGACTTCGTCGTTGTCGGCGCCGAGAACGGGCGGCGCCGACGTCAGACGTGGCCTCTGGCCGGAGAAGTTGACCGGAAAGGCCACTTGCTTCAACGGTCCGAGCGTCGGATGGTCGACGGTTCCGACCATTCCGAGCGCGGCGGTGTGGGGATCGGAGTAGATCTCGTCGAGATGGCGGATCGGTGACACCGGCACCGCGCGTTCGGCGAGAAGAGCGCACCAGTGTTCGACGGTTTCCGATGTGAAGGCGCTGGTGAGTTCTCGTTCCAGACTCTCGCGGTTCTCCACCCTGTCGCGGTTGTGGACGAAACGCGGATCGGTGACCAGTTCACTCCTTCCGATGGCCTCGCACAGCGACGCCCACATCCCGTCGTTGCCGACAGCGATGACGAAGTACCCGTCGCTGGCAGGAAATGCTTGATACGGAGCAAGATTCGGATGACCGGAGCCCAACGCAGTCGGGCGCTCACCGGTGGCGAAGTAACTGGTCGCCCAGTTCACGTGCATCGCGAGTTGGCACTCGTACAGCGACGTGGTCACGTACTGTCCGCGCCCGGTCCGGCCTCGCTCGACCAAGGCAGCCAGGACACCGACCAGTCCGAAGAGCGCTGCGCCCAAGTCTCCCAACGCAAACCCGGATTTCATCGGAGCACCACCCGGTTCACCGGTGAGCGACATGAGCCCACCCGCGGCCTGCGCGATCATGTCGTACCCCGGTTCGTCGCGCAGCGGTCCTTCTTCACCGAAGGCAGAGATGTGCAGGGTGATCAGATGCGGGTATCGCTCGGACAGTGCCTGGTAGTCGAAGATCTTCTGTAATCCGCTGCCCGGCTTGAAGTTCTCCACGACTACATCGGTCTCTTCGAGCATGCGGTGGATGATCTCCTGTCCTTCGGTGGACTTGAGGTCGATCGTGACCGACTTCTTACCGCGGTTGATCGCGAGATAGTAGGCGGCATCTACCCCGACGAAGGGAGGCCCCCACGAACGCGTGGGGTCGCCGCCTTCAGGGTGTTCGATCTTGGTGACGTCGGCACCGAGATCGGCAAGCGACATGGTTGCGTACGGCCCGGCAAGGATCTTCGACAGATCCAGAACACGGACGCCGGCGAGGGGTGTGGGGCCTGTTGGAGAATTCACCGATGACCACCTGCTACAGAGAGGAACTCGGCTACGACGTCACGTGCATCATCCAGCTCGACGTCACCGCCGTCGGTGATCACGTCGAGATTGCCGAGTGCAGCCGACGGCACCTTCCCCGCAAGACCGGCCAGGTAGGAATTCGCCACCAGCAGTGACCGGTACCCATTATCGTGTCGGATGCCGTGATCCGCAAGATCGAAAAGCAGGGTCGCCATGACGGCACGAGCCAACTCGTCGGCATACTTTGCACTGGCGGCCTGGGCGGCATCGTCAGATCCGGAGATCAGACGATCTCCTTCCTCTACCAGTTCCTCCCAGCGCCGCAACAGAACTCCGGACCCGGCTTCGCAATCCGGTCCGACGGTGGACAAGATGTCCGTCATCGCTCCCGCGACCGTGCGGTGCGCGTTGAACTTGCGTAGGCACCGAAGTACGTCCAGCGCAATGACATTGCTCGAGCCCTCCCAGATCGAGCCCAAGTGGGCATCCCGCACTAGTCGCGCGTTGGCCCAATCCTCGATGTAGCCGTTTCCTCCGCGCACCTCCATGGCCTCGCCAGTGACCACCCGCGCGCGTTTGCAGACAAAGTGTTTGGCGATCGGCGTCAGTACCCTGATCAGTGCGCGCGCCTGTTCGTCGCCGCCGTCTGCTGCCTGAAGACACTGTGCGCTGTACGCGACCAGGGCCAGCGAAGCCTCGGCATCGAGTGCAAGGGGAAGAAGCGTCGCCCGCATCAGCGGCTGGTCGAAGAGCTTCTTACCGAACACGACTCGGCTCTTCGAATGTTCGACGGCTTCGCGGACTGCTCGGCGCATGAGAGCGCTCGAACGCATCGCATTGGACAGGCGAGACGTGTTGACCATCTCAGCCATCTGGCGGAATCCTCGATCGAGTTCGCCGACCTGGAGTGCGTGCGCGCGGTTCAGCGTCACCTCGCCGCTCGGCATGGAACGCGTACCCAGCTTGTCCTTGAGACGATCGATCATGAGGTTGTTGCGCTCGCCGGATCCCAAGGTCTTGGGCACCATGAACATTCCGACTCCACGCGTCGAACCATCCTGTCCGCCCGGGAATCTTGCGAGGGTGATGATCACATCGGCATCCGGGTTGGAGGCGAACCACTTCTTGCCCGTCAGAACCCATCCGTCACCGTCGCGCTCGGCGCGTGTTTCGGTGCAGGCGATGTCGGTGCCTGCCTGAATCTCGGTCATGAACATCGCACCCGTCTTCGCCTGCTCGGGGTCCGTCGACGTCAACGCGTCGATCCAGGGCGAGAACACGGCCGGATCACCGAACATACGCAGGGTCCGCGCAGCAGCATCTGTCATCGACACCGGACAGGCCAGCCCGAACTCGGCCTGCACGAAGATGTACGACGCGAGGTACTTCGCGAGTGGCGGATGCACGGAGTCCCATCCGTGCAACCCTTTTCGGTGCGACATGGCGGACAGGCCGTACTCGTTGTACGCCGCCCGGCACAGTTCCAGGTAGGCCGGGTGATAGGAAATCCGGTCGACGCGGTCACCGGCCTTGTCGAATTGCTGCAGCACCGGCGGGTTCTTGTCTGCGATGTCGGCAAGCTCGGACAAACGGCCGGCGGCATCTCGGCCCAGTCGGTCGAGCAATCCGTTCAACGTCTCTCGGTCCGCCCCGGCGGTCCATCTGTCCACTACCGCTGCCAGAGCGGGGTCGGTGTGTGCAAAGTTCATCAGTGGTCAACGCCTTTCAGGGTGGAAACATCGGTCATGTTCGAGGAGCTCGTCGACTCCAGCCCTTGCGCGTGCAGCGCACTCCTGCGCAAAAGTGCCGTCATACAGACAAGGGAGAGAACGACATACACGAGCCCAAGAGCGACGACCGGCCAGATCGAGTTGGTTCGCGTCAGCAGATACTGGCTGACCATCGGGGCCGTTCCGGCAAATACGGCGGTCGACAATTGGTACGACAGAGAGATGCCGGTATACCGAACATTGGTGGGGAAAACCTGCGCCAGGATGCCGGCCAACGCGGCGTAATACATTGCGTGAGGCGCCGTCGCGAGGACCATACCCAGAATCGCCAAGGGCACGGAGCCCGTCTGAACCAGCACGAACATCAGTGGTAGGAGCACGATCTCCGGAAGCAGCATCCAACGGACCGCTTTCGACGGATCGATCCGCGTGGCCAGCACAGCACCGAAAGGCTGTACGAGCGCCTGGGCTACCAGTGCCACGGTGATCACGAGGAGGAAGTCACTACGCTCGAAGCCGAGATCCGTTGTCGCCCATGAGAGCGCAAAGGTTGTCTTGACGTACGTGATGGCAACACCGGCAACCACAGCGCCGACGCCGAGAGCAAGTTCGACGGGATGCGAACGCAACACTTCGACCAGCGGCATCCGTGTACGTTCCTGTGCCGCAACAGCCTTCTTCATCTCGGGTGTCTCGGAGATGTGCAGTCGGATGTAGAGAGCGACGATCACCAAAGCTGCGGATCCGAGGAACGGCAGACGCCAACCCCACGACTCGAACACGGAATCCGACATCAACGTCAGGCCGAGGAAGGCCAGCGTCGCGAGCAGGTTGCCGACCGGTGAACCCTGCTGCGCAAACGCACCGTAGAGCACCTTTTTCTTCGGGGGAGCGAACTCGGTGGCGATCAATACGGCGCCACCCCATTCGCCGCCCATGGCAATGCCCTGGAGAACACGCAGTGCCACAAGCAGTATCGGTGCCCAGATCCCGATCTGGGAGTACGTAGGGAGGAGACCGACACCGACAGTTCCCAACCCCATGAGCGCGAGGGTGATGATCACGGCGTTCTTGCGACCGAACTTGTCTCCGAAATGACCGAACACCACTCCGCCGACCGGACGAGCCACGAATCCCACGGCAAAAGTCGCGAAGGCTGCGAGTGTTCCCACCGCCGGCGACGCATCCGGGAAGAACAGCGGGCCGAGCACCAAGGCAGATGCGGTTCCGTAGATGTAGAAGTCGAACCACTCGATAGTCGTTCCGACAAACGCCGTGATTCCGGCCTTGCGTGCCTGTTTGGTGTTGTATTCAGGCGGATTGGTGTCTTGACCTGGGTGTTGATCCACGGTTCTCCCTGATTCTCGCGTCGGGCATCACCAAGGGATGCAATGTGAGGCGTGAATCACTATCGTCCGAAATCCATGTAGAGTCCAAGACTTAGTTCGACTCATTTATGTGGAAGAACCACATAATGAAACCCGGGAGGAGCGACATGGAATTGCGTCAGCTGCGCGCGTTTCTCGCAGTCGCCGACGAGCTTCATTTCGGCCGGGCCGCCGAGCGACTCCACATCGGGCAGTCCCCGCTCAGCCAGACCATTCGGGCGCTCGAGCGCGAACTCGGCACCGACCTGTTTGTCCGGACCACCAGATCAGTGCAATTGACCGCAGCCGGCGAAGCCTTGGTCACGCCCGCACGAATCATCGAAGCGCAGATCGCCGTCGTACGAGATATCGCATCAGCGGCGTCAACCGGGGAAACAGGCCGTGTCACGGTGGGTTTCGGCGGAACGGGCGGCTACACGGTGCTGTCGGCCCTCACACGATCGCTGGCCGACTCCCATCCGGGAATCGAACTGGACCTACGGCCGCAGATGTACTCGGGTGAGGTGCTCGACGCTCTCCGACGCGGAACACTCGACATGGGCATAGTCGGCCTGCCCATTCCGCGCGGATTCGAGACTCACACTGTGCGCGAGGAAACCTTGATGGTCGCGGTTCCGGCCAGGCATCACCTCAGTGCCCGGGACTCGGTGTCACCGGAAGACCTGGCAACCGAGCGATTCGTGATGTATCCCGCCGAGCACGGCTCGGTGGTGCGCGATGCGACGTTGTCCGTCTGCGCCACAGCAGGTTTCACGCCCACCGTCGCGCACGAAGCCCCCGATCCGTACAGCCTGTTGGCCATGGTCGGAGCGGGGGTCGGGATCGCCGTCGTCGTGGAGTCGACGGCGCATCTGTCCATGGACGGGGTCGTGTACCTGCCGATCGCCGGGGCCACGCCCACGCTGAAAATCGCGATGGCATGGCGGCCCAACAATCCGACGCCGGCAGTACACACCGTCACCAGGGTACTGAGGGAGCAGCCTTAGGCTCTCGCGAGAATTCCGGCGAAATCTGTTCCCACAGGCAGAGTTCCGTACTCGTGACCACGGTCGGCGCCGAGGCGAGCGGCAATGAACGCATCGGACGAAGCGGCCGGGGAGTGGCGCACCATGAGCGAAGCCTGCAGCGCCAACGCCATTGCCTCGACGACGGTCCGAGCGCGGAGCTGGGCGTCGGCGGGTGCCATCGTGGCGAGCTCACCGAGTTGGCGTCGTACCCGATCGAGGTGATGATCGAGGACCGGGTTGTTGCCGCGAGCGAGGTTGACCTCGTGGTCGAAGGCGGCAACGGAATCGGGTTCACGGGTCATAGCGCGCAGGACATCGAGCGCGATGACGTTGCCCGACCCCTCCCACACGGCCATGACGGGCTGCTCACGGTAGCGACGGGCAAGCGGGAAGTCCTCGGTGTAGCCGTTGCCGCCCAGGCACTCGAGTGCCTCGTAGGAGTGGTGCGGGCCGCGCTTGCAGATCCAGTACTTCGCAACAGCCGTTGCGAGTCGGCGGAACGCCTTTTCCTGCTCGTCCGCGTCCTCGTCCTGCGCGCGAGCCAATCGCAGTGCGGTGATGGTGGCAGCTTCGGATTCAAGAGCCAGATCGGCGAGCACCGACGTCATCGCCGGCTGATCTGCCAGGACGGCACCGAAAGCGCTTCGGTGCCGTGCGTGCCACACCGCTTCGGCGACCGACTGACGCATACCTGCCGTGCTGCCGAGGATGCAGTCGAGTCGCGTCTGGGACACCATTTCGATGATGGTCCGCACGCCACGACCCGGTTCGCCGATCATGGTGCCGACGGTGCCGTCGAGTTCGATCTCGGACGACGCATTGGACTTGTTGCCCAGCTTGTTCTTCAGACGCTGGATGCGGAAGACGTTGCGCGTGCCGTCAGGCAGGATGCGGGGGAGAAGGAAGCAGGAAAGCCCCTCACCGGCTGCACCTTCGGCCTGAGCAAGAACCAGGAACGCGTCGGACATCGGCGCGGAGCAGAACCACTTGTGTCCGGTGAGCAGGTAGTCCGCACCCGGACCGCCACGTCCGGCTGGCTTGGCGATGGTCGTGTTGGCTCGCACGTCGGAGCCGCCCTGCTTTTCCGTCATCGACATTCCGAATATCGCGGATGCCTTTCCGGGAGCATCCAACTCGGGGGTGTAACTCCGAGAAAGGGCTCGCGGCGTCCAGAGAGCGGCCACGTCCGGTTGCAGCTCGAGCGAGGGGATCACGGCGTGCGTCATGGAGATCGGGCACGCGTGGCCCGGTTCGACCTGAGAGAACAGCATGAATGCCGCGGCCCGAGCCACGTTGGCACCCGGCTTCGGGTCAGCCCAGGCAGAGGTGTGAGCACCGTGCGCAACGGCAGCAGAGATGATCCGGTGATACGACGGATGGTATTCGACCTCGTCGATGCGGTTTCCCCAGCGATCGAAGGTCTTCAATTCGGGGATCACCGTGTTGGCCAGCTCGGCGTCGTGCTGGAATCCAGCACTGCCAACCAGTTCACCAATATCGGTGAGTTCGCTTGTGGCCCAATCGGCGTCGTGGCGCGCGACGCCTTCGACCAGGACCGTATCGAGCAGGAACTCGTTGACGTCCGTGCGCGGTACCGACTGGTTGAGCACTGCATGGGTGCGATGCGGAGCCGGGTGGGTGACGGTCTTCTCGGAAATATCAGTCATGACAGGCCTTTCAGCTCGCTGCGCGGATGAGGTGCTTCTGGATCTTGCCGGTCGGTGTACGCGGAAGAATGGTCGCGAACACCACTTCACGCGGAATCTTGTAGCGCGCCAACTTGTCCGAGAGGTAGTCCTTGATGTCGTCGGCGCTGATGACATCCGGTTCACGCCAGACGACGTGCGCGACGACGGTCTCGCCCCATTCTTCGTTGGGTTTTCCGACAACGGCGACGTCGACGACGTCCGGGTGGCCGGAGATCACGTCCTCGACCTCCTTGGAGTAGACGTTCTCACCGCCCGTGATGATCATGTCCTTCGCGCGGTCGACGATGAAGAGGTAACCGTCCGCATCCTTGCGCGCCAGATCGCCGGTGCGGTACCAACCTCCGTCGGCAAAAGCAGCCTTCGTGGCAGCGGGGTCGTCGAGGTACCCCTGCATGACGGTGTCGGCGCGCAGCCAGATCTCACCGATCTGATCGGGCTCCGCGTCGGTGCCGTCATCGGCAACCAGGCGCAGGTCGACGCCGGCCAGCGCGACGCGGCCGATCGAGCCCGCCTTGCTCAACTGCTCCTCTGGGTACAGCACAGTGCCCACCGGCCCGGTCTCGGTCATGCCGTAGACCTGCCGGAATTCGGTGGTGCCGTACGACTCCACCAGTCGCCGAGCGACATCCGCGCCGATCGGTCCGCCGCCGTACAACCACGCACGAACGCTTCCGAGGTTGTAGTCGGCAAAGTTCGGCACGAGGTTGAGTGCAGTGGTGTAGATGACCGGCGGGCCGAAGCAGAGGGTAATACGTTGTTCCTGAACAGTTTCCAGGAATTTGACGGGATGGTACTCGCGCAGCAGCACGACGGTTCCGCCCATGTAGAGCGTGGACATGAACCAGTTGTTGAGCGGGGAAGCGTGCCAGATCGGGACGGCCATGAGCAGGCGCTCGTCCCGAGTCGTCGACACGGCGAGGGCCGCGGTGACGGCAACACCGACGACGTTACGGTGGCTGTGGACGCAGCCCTTGGGTGAGCCGGTAGTCCCCGAGGTGTAGAGGATTTCAGCCGGATCGTTCTCGTCGATGTCGATACCGTCAACGCCCTCCTGGCGGGTGATGGCGTCGTCGAAGAAGTCGAAACCGTCYGCGACAGAGTCCGTGCTGATCAGCTTGGCCGTTGTCTCCAGTCGACCGACAACCGGCGCCAACTCACCGTCGAAGACGCACACCGACACCTTCGCGTGTCCCAGCACGTAGGCAACTTCCGGAGTCTGCATCTTGTGGTTGATGGGGACCACGACGGCGCCCAAGCGCCAGGCACCGAGCATCGCGTACACGAATCCCGGAGTGTTGTAACACATCAGCGCGACGCGGTCGCCCGGCTGCACGCCCAGCGACTGCAAATAGCCTGCGGCGCGTCGACTTCCGTCCTGAACCTGGGAGTACGTGTGATCGTGACCGTCGAATATCAGGAAGGGTTTGTCCGGGGTCTTGGTGACGTTGCTGTCGAATACGCGAACGATGTTCATCGAAGTCCTTGTCGGAGAATCACGCTCGAAGAGAGTTCATTCCATCGAGCTGTTGAGTACGGCGTCGGGTATCTGGAGAGTGGCGAAGATGACGGCGACCGCCTCCTCGAGGGAGTAACCGAAGCTCTCGCCGGTGGCAGTTTTCTGAATGACGAGGCCGAAGATCGCAGACCAGAAGGCCTTGGATTCGACGTCGATGCCCGCGCGCAGCTGCCAGCCGGTGCGGATCAAGGTACGGAGGAGGGCTGTTTCACCCGAGGAATGCAGAGTGCGAAGCGTCTCGGAGATCAGATCGCGGAGTTCACCACGGCGACCCGTCATCATCATCGCTTCCACGAACAGTTCGACACTGGGAGCGCCCGAGCCGAGGAGTGATCCGACCAGCTTCTCGGTGTAGTCGCCCACGGTGTCGGCGTCGGCGGCATCGACCTCGGCACGCTTGCCTGCGCGCAGAACGGCTGCACACGCCACCTCGACGAAGAGCTTCTCTTTTGAGCCGTAGTAGTAGGTCACCTGGTTTGGATGGGCGCCGGCGGCGGTGCAGATCTGCGCGATGGACACGCTGTCGCCATGTTCGAGGAAGAGCTCGGTTGCAGCGTTGAACAGTGCCATGCGCGTCTGCTTGCCCGACTCACGCGTCGCGCGCGCTGCGGGAACTGACTCGGTGACCATCACGAACTCCTACTTGTTTGTATAACAAACAATAACTCGGCGTTGTTTGTATGGCAAACAATTTCTCCCGACGTGATGACATGTCGACTCCTATCGACATGTCCGATGTGCGGGATTACTCTCTGAACATCGAGCACCCGAGAACTTCGGCTTTTCTGCGAGGAGGCGCCCTGCAATGCTCGCGCGATCCGGCTTCTCCCTGCCCACACGCACGACTCTCACGGGCGACTGGGCAGATTTATTGCGTGAGCATTTTGTCGCGCTCGACGTATCCGATATCGAAGACGGCGATGGATTCAGCGGGGCCGTGCACTCGGCCCAACTCGCACACGTTCGGGTGTCCGCAGTTCAATCGATGGAACAACGAATAGTCCGTAGCAGCAGCCTGATCAAGAGCGACGGTGCGGACTATCTGCAAATCGGGATGATCCGCCGCGGTAGCGCGGTAGTGCGGCAAGACGACCGCGAATGCGTCCTGCGACGTGGCGACTACGTCCTGTACGACACCACGCGCCCCTTCGATTGGCAGATCGAGGGACACGCACACGACGGCATCTGGGGACTCGAGGTGTTCACCTGGCCACGGTCATACCTGTCACTCAGCGACGCGGAGGTCACGAGCTTGACCGCCATTGCCTTCGACGGACACGCGGGCCTGAGTGGCCTGCTGGGTCGCTTTCTTCACGATCTTGCCTCCGTCCGCATGACGTCCGACGCGAGCGGAGACGAGGAGGAAGTCGTCAACGAGATCGGCAGCCTGGTCAAGTCGGTTCTTCACGCAACCGCGCGTCCGATCGTCTCCCGGCGAACTGGCCTGTACGAATCCGCTCTGTCGGCCATAGACGCCCGCATCGCTGACCCGGCCCTGTCACCGGTGGACATCGCGGGATCAGTCAAAGTCTCCATTCGCCAGTTGCACCGAGCCTTCGCCGAACACGGCACAACGGTGTCGCGTTCGATTCGCAGCCGTCGACTCGACGGTTGCCGTCGTGAGATCGTGCAACGCCACGGCATAGAGCGGTCGCTGACCCAGATTTCTCACCGCTGGGGATTCACCGACCTGGCCGCCTTCAGTCGCGCATTCAAGGCGGAGTTCGGGATCAGCCCGCGGCAATACCGGTCGCAAGCAGTGGCCCCCACAAGTACTGCTCGCTGATCTGTAACATCCTCGGACACTTACCCATTCAACATGATGTTCAAAACGTTCTGTCGCCGACGCCTATCCACAATTCTCGGCGCGGTAGGCCAAGTATCGGGCGCTGACGGCCAAGTTTGCTCGGCCTCGCGGGCGTAGATTTTCGGCACGGCGTTGCCAAGTGCCAGGCACCCGATCCGACCACCTACATCACAGGGAGCACTCATGGAATCTGCAATCGGTGAACATCTTCAATGCCCGCGCACGCTGACCAGGCGCGTTCCGGATACCTATTCGCCACCATTTCCCATGTGGGTCGGGCGTGCGGACGACACATTGCACCAGGTCGCGATGGGCTATCTCGGCGTGCAGTTCCGCGGCGAGGATCAGCGCTCGGCAGCACTGCAGTCCATGCGGGATATCGTCGCCGGCTTCGACTTGCCGGACGGACCGGCACACCACGATCTGACCCACCACATCGACAACCAGGGCTACGAGAATCTGATCGTGGTCGGGTACTGGAAAGATGTTTCTTCCCAACATCGTTGGAGCACATCAGCTCCGGTGGCCTCCTGGTGGGAGTCCGAGGACCGCTTGTCCGACGGATTGGGGTTCTTCCGGGAGATCGTGGCCCCGAGAGCCGAACAATTCGAAACGCTCTACGCGTTCCAGGACGATCTCCCCGGAGTGGGAGCAGTCATGGACGGTGTCAGCGGCGAGATCAACGAGCACGGCTACTGGGGTTCGATGCGCGAGCGCTTTCCGATCTCTCAGACCGACTGGATGCAGGCCTCGGGCGAACTACGGGTCGTCGCCGGTGACCCCGTCGCAGGTGGACGCGTAGTAGTGCGGGGGCACGACAACATCGCACTGATCAGATCCGGGCAGGACTGGGCCGACGCGGAAGCGGACGAGCGCAGCCTCTACCTGGACGAAATCCTGCCCACTCTCCAATCGGGCATGGACTTCCTCCGCGACAACGGCCCGGCCGTCGGGTGCTACAGCAACCGTTTCGTACGCAATATCGACATCGACGGAAACTTCCTCGACCTGAGCTACAACATCGGTCACTGGGCCTCACTCGACCAACTCGAGCGGTGGTCGGAATYCCACCCGACCCATCTGCGGATCTTCACGACGTTCTTCCGGGTCGCCGAGGGCCTGTCGAAATTACGTCTCTACCATGAGGTCTCGGTATTCGATGCCGCCGATCAGCTGTACGAGTACATCAACTGCCATCCCGGGACCGGGATGCTGCGCGACGCGGTGACCACCGCGCCGCACTGACCGAAGCCACCGGAAATCTTCGGCCACGTTCTTTCCCTCGGAGGCAACTCGAGATATGTTGACGAGTGTCGACATATCTCAGTAGAGGCCATCGAGGAAGCGCGGGCAGCACACAGTGACTACTCAACGAAACGAAGAGTTGGCGTTTGCTGTGCTGGCCGACCAGGTGCGCCGACAGATTCTCGACACTCTGGCTACCCACGGCGAATGCAACGCAGGCTTCATCAGCGATCAAATTTCGACGGTCGGTCGCACCACGGTATCCACACATCTCAAGGCGCTGCGGCTGTCCGGAGTTATCGTCGAACGCCGTCAAGGACGTCATCGCTTGTTTTCGATCGATCCGTCTGGGCCCGCCAACGATGCACTCCAGTTCCTGCGCGACGTCCTCGGGCGAGCGCTGGAAGCAGGTTCGAATACCTCCGAGTTGCCGACCACGGCGACTGAGGATTCCGACGCGGCTTCGGTGCGTCGCCGGGCTTGAGGCCCTGTTTGAGCCCCAGCATCTATTTCAGGCAGGAAGTAGAACGTGCCAGGTCTCTCCGTAACGGCACAGATCGTGACGACGGACCCACCAGGGTCAGCCTTCGAGCGCTTCGAAACGGGGCAACTGCTCGAACTCGAATGTGAGCAACTGACGGTCGGGGCCGCCGTCGCCATCTCCCTTCCCGTCGGCGACGGCGCACGCGCAGATGTAGCCGGAATGCCGATCACTCTGTTGGGGTATGTCGCCGGCGTGAAGCGGGGCCGATCGGTCGTGATCGTGCACCACCAACCGTGGCGCGGCCGTCTGACGATCCGGTTCTTTCCCGACGGCACCGGCACCCGACTCGTTCTCGAGTCCAGCCTCGATCAGGACGGCATTTCCTGGCTTGCCAACAAGCGCGGATTTGCTCCACCCGAACCTCCGCGCTCCGACCGACATCGGATCGGACTGCTGGTCAGCAAATCCGGCTCGGCGGCTGTATTCGCCCAGGCCACAGAAACACTCGCTGCCCTGGCGGTCGAAGAGATCAATGCCGACGGCGGTGTCGGCGGCGTTCTCGTCGACTTGGTGATCGGCGATGACGCTTCCGACTCGGCGGCCGGAGCGGCGACCGCACTGCGATTGGCGAAAAGCGGATGTCGCGCCATTTTTGCGTGCGTGACGTCGTCGACCTTCAATGCCGCTGCATCTGCGTTGCAAAACACCGGTGTGTTGTTGGTGCACACAGTTCTCAACGAAGGAGGCCGATCGCGTCCGGGGATACTTCGATTGGGTGAGCGGCCACTCGACCAGACGCGAGCGGGCATACCGGCAATGATGTCCGAGACCGGTTCTCGCACTTGGTTCCTGGTCGGTCAGCAGTATTCGTGGTCGTTCGGAGCACATTGGGCGGCCCGGCGTGTGATCGCCGAATCCACAGGTTCGGTGGCCGGCGAAGTCTACGTACCGTTGGGAACAACCGACTTCTCACGGATCATCGAGTCGATAGCCGACTCCGGGGCCGAACTGATTCTTTCCACCCTGGTGGGGCATGACGAGGTTTTTTTCGAACGGCAATGCGCCCAGCACGGACTGCGGGCCACCACGCGGACGTTTGCGCTGGTCCTCGACGAGGCCACTCAGCAGCTCATCGGCAATTCCGATGCCGACGGAGTCTGGGCGGCCTTCGGCTACTTTCAATCCGCAGCCGGCGATCACGACCTCGAAAAACGATACAGCGCAAGCTCGAACGAACTCCTGCCTCCGCTCAGTTCCCTGTCGGAGACAACGTACGAAGCGATCGTCGCTTACGCACGCGCAGTCGAACGAACGTCGGCGGACGATCCGGAAACAGTACTCCGGCAGCTTGTCACAACGTCGAAAAGCTCGACGGACACCGGCGTTCCACTGCATCGGCCGATTCTGATCGCTGAATCACGCCATGGGCGCCTGTACCCCCGCTCTCTCTGAGCGCGCGTAACCCGAACTTAACGAGTCAATATGTCGATACCTATTGACGCAATTACTGATCCGGCCCTAGTCTGAAAGACAAGTGAAGCCGATCACATCAGGAGCACACTTCTCATGGCGACAATCCGACCTGACGACAATGCAATAGACACCGCTGCAAGGTATTACGGCATCACTCTCGACCAATCAGCCCGGCTCGAGTGGCCGGCACTGATCGACGGAGCACTGGGCTCCTACGACGTAGTCGACCAGTTGTACGCCGACGAGGCAACCCCGCCGACCACGTCACGCGAGCATGCGGTGCCAACTGCGAACGAAAATCCTTTGAGCGCTTGGTATGTGACCACAAGCATCCCGCCGACGTCGGACGGCGTCCTGACCGGCCGACGCGTGGCGATCAAGGACAACGTGACCGTGGCCGGAGTTCCGATGATGAACGGATCTCGGACGGTAGAGGGATTCACTCCGTCTCGCGACGCAACTGTGGTCACTCGACTACTGGCGGCCGGTGCAACCGTCGCAGGCAAAGCTGTGTGTGAGGACCTGTGTTTCTCCGGTTCGAGCTTCACACCGGCAAGCGGACCGGTCCGCAATCCATGGGACCCACAGCGTGAAGCAGGTGGATCATCCGGTGGCAGTGCAGCTCTCGTTGCAAACGGTGACGTCGATTTTGCCATCGGCGGAGATCAAGGCGGATCGATCCGGATCCCGGCGGCATTCTGCGGCGTCGTCGGACACAAGCCGACGTTCGGGCTCGTCCCGTATACCGGCGCATTTCCCATCGAGCGGACAATCGACCATCTCGGCCCGATCACACGCACGGTCCACGATGCCGCACTGATGCTCTCGGTCATCGCCGGTCGCGACGGTAACGACCCACGCCAAGCCGACTGCGTCGAAGCAGGTGACTATCTGTCCACCCTCGACTCCGATGTGGATGGTCTGCGAATCGGGATCGTTCGAGAAGGTTTCGGGCACGCGGTCTCACAGCCCGAGGTCGACGACGCAGTCCGCGCAGCGGCACACAGTCTGACCGAAATCGGTTGCACGGTAGAGGAAGTAAACATCCCGTGGCACCTGCATGCTTTCCACATCTGGAACGTGATCGCCACGGACGGTGGTGCCTACCAGATGTTGGACGGCAACGGATACGGCATGAACGCCGWAGGTTTGTACGATCCGGAACTGATGGCACACTTTGCTTCTCGACGCATTCAGCACGCCGACGCTCTGTCCGAAACCGTCAAACTAGTGGCCCTGACCGGCCACCACGGCATCACCACCCTCGGCGGCGCGAGCTACGGCAAAGCCCGGAACCTCGTACCGCTCGCCCGCGCCGCCTACGACACTGCCTTGAGACAATTCGACGTCCTGGTGATGCCCACACTGCCCTACGTCGCATCCGAATTGCCGGCGAAGGACGTGGATCGTGCAACCTTCATCACGAAGGCTCTCGGGATGATCGCCAACACGGCACCATTCGACGTGACCGGACATCCGTCCCTGTCCGTTCCGGCCGGCCTGGTAAACGGGCTTCCGGTCGGAATGATGATCACCGGCAAGACCTTCGACGATGCGACGGTCCTCCGAGTCGGGCGCGCATTCGAAAAGCTTCGCGGCGCGTTTCCGACGCCTGCCGACCACATCTCCGACTCTGCACCACAACTCAGCCTCACCTAGTCCTGTATCCGCACTTGCACAAAAAATTCCACCGATTCACACATGATCAGCCCGCATAGAAAAGGTGAACCAGATGTCAGTAACGATCGACCACACAACGGAGAACGCCGCACCGGCCCAGGCGCCGGTCTCCGATCGCGCGTGGGCCCTGTTCCGCGCACTCGACGGTAAGGGATTGGTACCCGACGGTTACGTCGAGGGATGGAAGAAGACCTTCGAGGAGGACTTCAGTCCAAGGCGCGGAGCGGAATTGGTCGCGCGGGCTTGGACCGACCCCGATTTCCGGCAACTGCTTCTCACCGACGGTACCGCCGCGGTTGCCCAGTACGGATATCTGGGCCCCCAGGGCGAATACATCGTGGCAGTCGAAGACACCCCGACCCTCAAGAACGTGATCGTGTGCTCGCTGTGTTCATGCACCGCGTGGCCCATCCTCGGTCTGCCGCCGACCTGGTACAAGAGTTTCGAATACCGTGCACGCGTGGTCCGCGAGCCACGGAAGGTTCTCTCCGAGATGGGAACCGAGATCGCGTCGGACGTCGAGATCCGCGTCTACGACACCACCGCCGAAACTCGGTACATGGTCCTACCGCAACGTCCCGCAGGCACCGAAGGCTGGAGCCAGGAACAACTGCAGGAAATCGTCACCAAGGACTGCCTGATCGGCGTCGCAGTCCCGCAGGTCACCACCGTCTGACCACCCCGACAAGAAAGAAGCACACCATGGATGGAGTACACGATCTTGCCGGAGTTCAAGGCTTCGGCAAAGTCCCGCATACCGTCAACGCCGACATCGGCCCCACCTTCCACGCCGAGTGGGAGCACCTGCCGTACAGCCTGATGTTCGCCGGTGTCGCCGAACTCGGGGCCTTCAGCGTCGACGAAGTTCGATACGTCGTCGAGCGGATGGAGCCCCGCCACTACATGATGACCCCGTACTACGAGCGGTACGTCATCGGCGTCGCGGCACTGATGGTCGAAAAGGGAATCCTGACGCAGGAGGAGCTCGAAAGCCTTGCAGGAGGACCGTTCCCACTCTCACGGCCCAGCGAATCCGAAGGCCGACCGGCTCGCATCGACACAACCACCTTCGAGGTCGGTCAGCGAGTACGTGTGCGAGACGAATACGTTCCCGGGCATATTCGAATGCCTGCTTACTGCCGAGGACGGGTGGGGACCATCGTTCACCGGACCACCGAGAAGTGGCCGTTCCCCGATGCAATCGGTCACGGCCGCAACGACGCCGGCGCACGCGATCGCAGCGGTTCGCGTGACCGCCGCCTGATCACAACGATTCACTCATTCGGAAGGACACTGGAAATCATGGTCGACACACGACTTCCGGTCACGGTGCTGTCAGGTTTCCTGGGCGCCGGGAAGACGACGCTACTCAACGAGATCCTGCGCAATCGGGAGGGCCGCCGGGTTGCGGTGATCGTCAACGACATGAGCGAAATCAACATCGACAGTGCAGAAGTCGAGCGTGAGATCTCGCTCAGTCGCTCCGAGGAGAAACTGGTCGAGATGACCAACGGCTGCATCTGCTGCACTCTGCGAGAGGATCTTCTCTCCGAGATAAGCGCCTTGGCCGCCGATGGCCGATTCGACTACCTTCTCATCGAATCTTCGGGCATCTCCGAACCTCTGCCCGTCGCGGAGACGTTCACCTTCATCGATACCGACGGCCATGCCCTGGCCGACGTCGCCCGACTCGACACCATGGTCACAGTCGTCGACGGCAACAGTTTTCTGCGCGACTACACGGCTGGAGGTCGCGTCGAAGCCGATGCCCCGGAAGATGAACGCGACATCGCGGATCTGCTTGTCGATCAGATCGAATTTGCCGATGTCATCCTGGTGAGCAAGGCCGATCTCGTCTCGCAACAGCACCTGATCGAATTGACCGCGGTCCTACGATCTTTGAACGCAACTGCTGCGATAGTTCCGATGGCTCTCGGCCGTATCCCACTCGACACGATTCTCGATACCGGCTTGTTCTCGCTCGAGAAAGCTGCTCAGGCCCCTGGATGGCTACAAGAACTCCAAGGTGAACACACCCCCGAAACCGAGGAGTACGGAATCGGTTCGGTGGTGTACCGCGAGCGCGCGCCCTTCCACCCACAACGCCTGCATGATTTCCTGAGCAGCGAGTGGACCAACGGAAAGTTACTTCGGGCCAAGGGCTACTACTGGAATGCCGGCCGGTTCACCGAGATCGGGAGTATTTCTCAGGCCGGTCATCTCATTCGCCACGGATACGTCGGCCGTTGGTGGAAGTTTCTACCCCGTGACGAGTGGCCGGCCGACGACTACCGTCGCGACGGAATCCTCGACAAGTGGGAAGAACCTGTCGGTGACTGCCGACAAGAACTCGTCTTCATCGGCCAATCCATCGACCCGTCTCGACTGCACCGAGAACTCGACGCGTGTCTACTCACCACAGCCGAGATCGAACTCGGGCCAGACGTGTGGACCAGCTGGAGCGACCCCCTGGGCGTCGGCTATACCGACCAGACCGTTTGATATTGGTCCGATTTGCCGTAAGTTGTGCGCAATGGGGCTATCACGCAACCGAACTCGGGCGTTGTTGATCGTCGCGGCAATCGCAGCCGGGACCGCTGCCGCGGCAATCGCAGCCGGGACCGCTGCCGCGGCAATCGCAGCCGGGACCGCTGCCGCGGCGACGCCGGCGGAGGCCACCTGGACAACCGCGCCGATGTGCGGCGATTGGCAGGTCGAGACCGTAGCCCAGGGGTTGGAACAGCTCGAAAACCTCGAGACCGATGACAACGGCGGGTTCTACCTCTCCGGCGAGTCGAAGATCTATCACGTCGACGCCGAAGGACAGGACGGCAAGCTGTGGCAACTGGACACCACGACGGATCAGCTGTCCGCACCCGCCGACTTCGCGGGCAACGGCTTGCTCCGACTTCCCGACGGCGATCTTCTGACGACGTGGGTCGGAACGGAGGGCGGCCCGTCGAAGGGCGTGTCGCGCTATCAACATGACTCCCGAACCGTCGTACCCAATTGGGCCGCAGTGCCACGTTCGGAGGGGCTCGCGCTCAGTCCGGATCATCGAGCCGTGTACACCGATGATCTGTTCACAGGTCAGATCATTCGAGTCCCTGTGGATACCCCTGATGCGTGGGCCGTTGTCGCAACCGTCCCGAGCCCGGTACCCGGTCTCGACGATCTGACCGTGTCGCGGGATGGGATGCTCTACGTCGCTGCTCACCTCGAGGGCGCGATCTATCGTGTAGATCCCGAGACCGGGCAGTCCTGCGTCGTCGCTTCGGGTCTGTCGGGTGGGTGGACCGGGCCGAGTTCAGTGCGTATCGGCCGGGACGGCGACGGCTGGGCGCTCTACGTCAGCGGCTTCGACGGGACACTGCGCCGCCTGGTACCTCCGGCGGGCGTCGAACTCGCACCGGTTCGGTAACTCCGTTCCCTTCGAGACGGGATTCTCCGACCTGGCGATACTTAAAATCACGCTGATTTGAAGGCATGCCCGCAGCGCAGCGGCCGCTTGTCCGAAAACTGTCAACAGTTCTACACGGAGAAATGGCTACCCTTAGGTTTACGCTGCTCGCATGTTTTCTTCCGTCGCAGCGAAGATCCGCCTGGTGGTGGCACTGCTCCTCACTACCCTCCTGGCGCTGACTCTGTCATCGTGCTCGAGTGGTTCGGATTCGTCGGCAGCCCCCACAGACCTGTGTGCGCCTCCAGGAGTGGGAGCCGCAACCGCGGCCCCCACAAACCTGGATGCGGCAGCGGGTGCGGGCGCCGAAGACCGCTACACCACGGCCACCGTCACCCCGGTCGATCGGATCGACACCTCGAAGCTGAACTTGATCAAACCCGGGGTCATCACGGTCGGCACGCTCGGTGACGCGCCCCCGAGCATCTGCGTCAACTCCGATAATCAGTACACCGGATACGACAACGAGCTGCTGAAGGCCGTCGCGGACAAGCTGGGCCTGAAGGTCGAGTTCGTCGGCACCGAGTTCGCCGGGCTCCTCGCCCAGGTTGCCGGTCGACGCTTCGACGTCGGCTCGTCGTCCATCACCACCACAGACGACCGTCGCAACACCGTCGGCTTCACCAACGGTTACGACTTCGGATACTTCTCCCTCGTCGTGCCTAACGGCAGCCCGATCACCGGCTTCGGAGACCTGGACGCATCAAAGCGCATCGGCGTCGTGCAGGGAACCGTGCAGGACGACTACGTCGTGAACACGCTCAAGCTCGATCCCGTGAAGTTTCCCGACTACGCCACGGCGTACGCGAACCTCAAATCCGGACAGATCGACGCCTGGGTAGCTCCGTCTCAGCAGGCCGAAGGCGCAATCGCTCCCGGTGACCCGACCTCGATCATCCAGAACACCTTCTCGGTCAACAA
This sequence comes from Rhodococcus sp. P4_F3_2, assembly GCF_056401335.1. Classification (NCBI taxonomy): domain Bacteria; kingdom Bacillati; phylum Actinomycetota; class Actinomycetes; order Mycobacteriales; family Nocardiaceae; genus Rhodococcus; species Rhodococcus sp. P4_F3_2. The sequence continues at coordinate 386,254 of NZ_JBFUJN010000005.1, read as the reverse complement.
CTTCGTCGGCTGGGCGGTGAACAAGGAAAACCAGCCGCTGATCGACGCCCTCAACTCCGGCCTCGACGCAGTCATCGACGACGGAACCTGGTCTCAGCTGTACGCCGACTGGGTACCGCGCCAACTCCCTGAAGGCTGGAAGCCCGGATCCAAGGCCGCGGCCACTCCGGAACTGCCCGACTTCGCAGCCATTGCGGCAGAAAACGCAGCAAACGGTGACGGTGGCGATACCGCGTCGTACCAACCGAAGTCGACGCTCGAACAGCTCAAGGACACGTTCTTCGACTGGGATCTGTACAAGAAGGCATTCCCCGATCTCCTCAAGACCGGTCTTCCCAACACCCTGATCCTTGCGCTCGCGTCTGGCATCATCGGCACGGTCCTCGGCATGCTGCTCGCTGTCGCCGGCATCTCGCGCACCCGTTGGCTGCGCTGGCCAGCCCGCGTCTACACCGATATCTTCCGTGGCCTGCCCGCCGTCGTCATCATCTTGATCATCGGGCTCGGCGTCGGACCGATCGTCAAGGGAATCACCGGCAGCAATCCGTACTGGCTGGGCGTCGCGGCGCTGTCACTGCTCGCGTCGGCGTACATCGGTGAGATCTTCAGATCCGGTATCCAGAGCGTCGAGTCCGGGCAGCTCGAGGCTTCACGCGCCCTCGGCTTCAGCTACCGCAAGTCCATGTCGCTTGTCGTCATCCCGCAGGGTGTACGACGCGTTCTGCCGGCGTTGATGAACCAGTTCATCTCGCTGATCAAGGACTCGTCGCTGATCTACTTCCTCGGTCTCCTCGTCACCCAGCGGGAACTCTTTGCCGTCGGACGTGATCTCAACGCCCAGACCGGCAGCCTGTCCCCGCTCGTTGCGGCAGGCTTGTTCTACCTTGCTCTGACCATCCCGCTGACGCACCTCGTCAACTACATCGACAACCGACTCCGGACCGGACGCGCCGACACCTCAGGCACGTTGGATCCGCTCGAGCAGGCCATCGTCGTGGAAAGGGGCTGAGGACATGACCACCAGCTCTCAACTGAAGTCCGTATCGCTCACCGGCAAGGACCTGCATCTGTCCTTCGGCACAAACAAGGTGCTTCGCGGCGTCAACCTGCACGTCGACGCCGGAAACACCGTCACCGTGATCGGGCCCTCCGGTTCGGGCAAGTCGACGCTCCTGCGCGTGCTGAACCGTCTGCACGAGCCTGAGCAGGGTGACGTGCTGCTCGACGGGAAGTCCGTCTTGAAGGACAACCCCGACGAGCTTCGCCAGCGAATCGGCATGGTGTTCCAGCACTTCAACCTGTTCCCACACAAGACCGTCGCCGAGAACATCGCGCTCGGGCCGAACAAGCTCAAGGGGTTGTCCAAGGAACAAGCTCGGGCGCTCGCGCTCGAGCAGCTGGATCTGGTGGGGCTCAAGGAGAAGGCGGACTCGCGGCCCGGCAACCTTTCCGGTGGTCAGCAGCAGCGCGTCGCCATTGCCCGCGCCTTGGCGATGAAGCCCGAGGTCATGTTCTTCGACGAGGCGACGTCAGCTCTCGACCCCGAACTGGTCAAGGGTGTTCTGGCGTTGATGGCCGATCTCGCGAAGTCCGGTATGACCATGGTCGTCGTGACGCACGAAATGGGCTTCGCGCGTTCCGTTTCCGACAAGGTGCTCTTCATGGACCGCGGCGCCGTTGTCGAAACCGGTACTCCGGAACAGCTTTTCGACGATCCCGAGACCGATCGACTGCAGGCGTTCCTGTCACAGGTTCTCTGACCCAGGACGCTTCAGAGATCGACGGGCGTTGATCCTCGACGCCTGAAGCATCAGATGGTCACGTTCGGCGAGGTTGGATGCCTTGTGCGCTGCATCGGCATACAACCTCGCCGCCGTCTCCAGGTCTCCGTCGCGTTCACGGAGATAGGCCTCGACTGCGGCATGGCGCGGAAGTGAATCGTCCAGCGCTGCAAGAGCTGCCAAGCCGGCGCGTGGCCCGTCCGCCTCGCCGACCGCCACCGCTCGGTTGAGCCGGACGATCGGGCTGTCGGTCAGGGCTGCGAGTTCGTCGTACCACTCCACGATCTGCACCCAATCGGTCTCGTCTGCTGTGAGAGCGTCGGCATGAAGTGCGGCAATCGCGGCCTGGGCTTGGAACTCACCCAGTCGGTCGCGAGCGAGGGCTCCCTGAAGGATCACGACCCCTTCCGCGATCGTCTCGGTGTCCCACCGTCCGCGGTCCTGCTCGGCAAGCGGAACCAGGCTGCCGTCTGCGGCAGTGCGCGCGGCGCGGCGAGCGTGATGAAGCAGCATCAGAGCGAGCAACCCCGCCACCTCGGGATGATCGATCGCAGCGGCGAGCTGCCGGGTGAGCCTGATGGCCTCGGCAGCCAGGTCGACGTCGCCGGAGTACCCCTCGTTGAAGACCAGATAAAGGACACGTAGAACGGTGGCGACATCGCCGGGTTGCTCGAACCGCACGCCGGAGACCGTGCGCTTGGCTCGGCTGATGCGCTGAGCCATCGTCGCCTCAGGCACCAGGTAAGCCTGCGCAATCTGGCGAGTGGTCAGCCCGCCGACAGCGCGCAGCGTAAGTGCAACGGCGGACGACGGCGTCAACGACGGGTGAGCGCACAGAAAGTAGAGCTGGAGTGTGTCGTCCACGCCCGGCACCGACCCGCTGACCGGCCGCTCGCCTGGCTGCTCGTCAACCAGAAACTCCCGCTTGCGACGAGCCGCATCCGACCGGATCCCGTCGAGGAACCGCCGCCAGGCCACTGTGACCAGCCAGCCCTTCGGGTCCCGCGGCGGGTTGTCCGGCCAGGTCCTGACCGCCTCGAGCAGAGCATCCTGCACGGCATCCTCGGCCGACGCGAAATCTGCTCCGCGGCGAACGAGGATGCCGAGCACGCTCGGAGTCAGACTTCGAAGCAGCGTGTCGTCCATGAGAGTCGTCAGTCCGTGATGGTCGGCGGCTCGGTCAGGAACGGGCGCAGTTCGAGCCATTCGTGAATCGGCTTCCCGCCTGCGCCGGGCGCGGCCGAGAGCTCCCCGGCCAATTCGACGGCTCGGTCGTAGTTGTCGACGTCGATCACCATCCAGCCGGCAATGAGGTCCTTGGTTTCCGCGAACGGACCGTCGGTGACCGGCGGGCGACCCTCACCGTCGTACCGGACAAAGGTGCCCTCAGGAGCGAGAGCCTGACCGTCGACGAACTCGCCCGCCTTCTCGAGCCGATCCGCGAAGTCCTGCATGTACTTCACGTGGGCCGTGATCTCTTCCGGTGTCCACTGGTCCATCGGCACGTCGTTGACTGCAGCCGGAGCGCCGCGGTAGTGCTTGAGCAGCAAGTACTTGGCCATCGTGAATCTCCTCTGTGTCGGTGCCACCCATTCTGGTCGCACGTCACTACAGGGACGAAGCAAGTCGGGGATTCTCGACATCGCAGGGCCTTCGGCCCTGTGCGCCTTTTTGGTAGTCCCCGCAACCAGAAAGGCGCACGGGGGCCGGAGGCCCTAAATCCACCCCTGCCGGCGGGCGATCACTGCAGCTTCGTGCCGATTGGCCGCACCGAGTTTGGTGACAGCTGACGACAAATAGTTTCGGGTGGTACCCGCAGACAGATGTGCCCGGGAAGCGATCTGCTCGATGGATGCCCCGTCGGCCGCGTATTCGAGTACGTCCGCCTCGCGCGGAGTAAGCGGTGAGTCGCCGGCGCCGATCGCCTCGGCAGCCAACGACGGGTCGACGTACCTCCCGCCGGCATGGACGCTGCGGACCACCTCGGCGAGCGTCGCCGCAGGCGTCGTCTTCGGTAGAAACCCGCGGACACCTGCTGACAGTGCCTTCTTCAGGTACCCAGGACGCCCGTGGCTCGTCACGATGATCGAGACGCACCCCGAGACCGTCTGCGCAATCTGTTGCGCCGTCTCGATGCCGTCGATACCCGCCATCTGAAGGTCGAGCACAGCTACGTCAGGTTGATGCTTTGCAGCAGCGATCACGGCATCCTCGCCGGATTCGGCTTCTGCCACGACAATGATGTCGTCCTCGAGCGACAACATCATGGCCAGAGCCGAGCGGATCAGGTTCTCGTCGTCGGCCAGCAGTACCTTGATCGGCTCGGTCACCGAGACTCCTTCGTTCGGGACGGAAAGTGGGCGGTGAGGGTGAAGCGATCTTCGTCCTGCGCGGTTTCGACAGTTCCTCCGACGGCGCCGACGCGCTCGCGTAAGCCGTTCAGGCCGGTTCCGTTGTTCGGCTCTGCGATCCGTGCGCCGTCGTTGGCAATCACGACGCCGTCCGCGGACACCTCGATGCTGCAATTCTCGGCACTGGAGTGCCGGAGAATGTTGGTCACGCCTTCACGGACGACCCACGCGGCGGCTTCGGCCAGTTCCACCGGCAGTTGATCTGCCGATCCACGTATCGCGGTGGAGATTCCGGCGGCCTCGAGCAGAGACTGCGCACCGGCCAGCTCCGATGCCAAGGCGATGGACCGGTATCCCCGAACCAACTCGCGCGCTTCGTCGAGAGAATCTTGCGCAAGTTCGCGTACTTCGTCCATCTGCGCGGCGGCACGATCGTCGCCGCGTCGTGAAAGAGTGGCTGCAAGTTCGCTTTTCACCGCAATTGCAGACAGTGCCCGCCCGACGACGTCATGGAGATCGCGCGAAAATCGCAATCGCTCCTCGGCGACGGACAGGGCAGCGGCAGCTCCGCGAGCCTCGTCCAATTCGGTGACCATGCGAAGCAGCCACACCGACATGTAGACGGTCAGCCCCATGAAGGCGGCGACGATTCCGACGGACACGCCGCTTTCCGGACCCGCAAGCAGTCCCAGTACAACCCCGGCGGCCACCGAGCCCACGATCAGCCAGCGCAACGACGTCAACCCAGCAAGGGGCACGACAAGGATTGCCGCGAGCCAGAAGTACGGGCCGTTCTCGCCATTGCTTCCCAAGGCGATTCCCGCCGAGCAGAACGCGGACAACGTCATCACGGCAAGAGGAATCTGGACGGGCTTGGCCACGACTCCGCCCAGATCTGACATCCGAGAGACGGCGATGCCGCACGCAACGGCACTGATTCCGAGGAAGACACCCGACAGGTACCGATCCGCAACGATCTCGGTGACCGCACCGAAGCCACCGAAAACCACTGCGACCATGATGAACGATTGCCGCGTGTAGAGGCGAACCTTGTCGACGTTCGACGCGGTTCGCCACGTCCGTCTCGGATTCCAGCGTCCGAAGTTCTGCGCGATCATGCCCACTACCTTCTCAGAGTTCTACGAACGCGGTTCCCAGCGGAAGTGGACGTTCGCGATCAGAACCGAACCGACGATCCACGCCAGCATGACCAACAGCGGTTGCCCAGCCGAACCGAAGGTGTCGACGAATCCGGCCGCCGCACCGGGCGCATCGCCCAGATCAGCCAGTTCGCCAGTGGTCCGCCCCAGCCATCCGAGATTGAGAAGGTCGACTACTGCGGCCAGCGGAGTGAAATCGAGAATGCGAGCAATGTTGTCCGGCACGACATTCCTGATCGAAGACATACCTGCCGTCGCCAGAATCAGAATCGGCATGCAGGTGATCTGCGCCGCCTCTGCATTTCGCGTGACAGCCGAAGTGATCAACGCCAGCGCCGTGAAGAGCGCGGCGCCGCCGATCACCGCGAGCAGCACCAGCACCGGATTGACCGGGGCACTGCCGCCCAGAACCATCACGGCGATTCCGATGACCACCGTCAACAGTGCGGTGAGAACCCACGACGGCACTGCCGGGCCCGCCAGGATCTCGGCGTCGCTGCATTCCCCGGTCCGTAGTCGCTTGAGAACCAACTCGTCACGGCGCGTCGCGTACACCGACAGCAAGTTGTAGAAGACCACGAAGACGAGAAGGAAGAGCGCAAATACCTCGAGGCCTGCGGACACCGACTTGTCCGACAGCCCGCCGTCTCGCGACAGGTACAGCATTCCCACGGGAAAGATCAGCGGGAGGACGATTGCATTGAAGAGCAACAGTCGATTTCGTCCCAGGAGCGTGAACTCCGAACGAGACAGGGTTGCTATGCGGTTCATGCCGACGCTCCTTCGAGAGTTGCGTGATGATCGAATTGGTCTGCAATGGAGAGGAATACTGTCTCCAGGGACGCCGCTCGGGCATCCAAGCCGGTCAGCAAGACATCATTGTGCTGCGCCCACAGCAGCAGTTCCGTCAGCGTCTCCTGGACGGTGCGAGTGGTGATCAGCACCAGATCATTTTCGACGCGCACCTCGGCGCCGGCCAGCGCTGGGAGCGGAAGACCTGGGCGGTGCAGTTTGATCTGGGCGGGATGATCTGCGACGACGTCCGCCACGGTTCCGCTGCGCACGACCGATCCACGGTGCATGATCGCCAATTGGTCGCACAAGGATTCAGCTTCGTCCAGGTAGTGCGTCGTCAACATGATGGTGACGCCCGACGCTTTCAAGTCAGCGATCAATTGCCAAGTGTTACGACGACTTTCGGGATCCAATCCAGTAGTCGGTTCGTCGAGGAACAGTACGAGTGGCCGGCCGATGATCGCGCACGCCAGATCCAGTCGGCGTGCTTCACCGCCCGAGAGGAACTTCACGCGGGTATCGCCACGGTCGCGCATGTCCACGCGCTCGAGCACCTCGTCGACGGGAAGCGGATTCGAGCACGTTCCGGCCCACATCGCCAAACTCTCACGAGCAGTCAGGTCTTGGGGAAGCCCACCCTTCTGGAGCATGATGCCAAGCGACGGTCGAATCTGCTTGCGGTTGCGCACCGGATCCATTCCCAGAACGCGCACCGTACCGGCGCTGGCTCGTGAAAGGCCCTGAATCACTTCGAGAGTGGATGTCTTGCCGGCACCGTTTGTTCCCAGGAGGCCGAACAGCTCGCCTTCCTGAACACTCAGATCCAGATTGCGAACAGCATCGAACGCCTCCTTGCCGGAGCCGTAGCGCCGCGACATTCCGACTACGTCGATCACGGGATCGCCCTTCATCGCTGCGCCTCCTCTCGGTTCCAGCTGCGCAGTCCAATCGCCAATCGAATGCCCGCGTAGACCGCGAGAGCGGCAACAAGAATCCAGGACACCGGATTGGAGCCGATGATCGCGAATACCCCTCCGATGATCGCGATGTTCACCACGATCACAACAAGTTCGCGGCCCATCGTGGGTGCGGGTCCGATGTCCATCAGGTCCGTCAGGAGGCTTCCCTCATGTGGTTCTCTCATGCCTCCAAGCCTCGCGGGAAGTCCGCGACGAAAACAGTGCACAGCGTCATCACCTGCGGTGACACCGTCATGGATCGGCGATGACAAATGTCATGCGACGTCCCCGCGGGGACGCGTCGTAAATTGCAGGTAAGGGTCGCCTCGTTGTTTTGCCGTTCATTTTTACGTTCCTTTACCCTCGCTTAGAGCTTCTACGGTTCCCGAAGTCCGTACATCGAATCTCGGGAGTTCACGGTGGCTATCAAGCCTTTGGCCTTGTTCGTCAAACACGACGGCGTGTCTGCACGCGCGTCGATCACCTGCCAGTACAAGTGCGGAAACGCGTGCTCTCATGAGGTCCCCAACACCTCGGGCGGCGAATACTTCCGCGATATCGCACGCACGGCACTGACTCGTCGCGGCATGCTCCGGGGCAGCGGCATGGCAGTGCTCGCGGTGGGAGCGGGCAGCGCCCTCGTCGCGTGTTCGGACGAATCCGCAAGTGCCGAACCGGGAACCGGATCAACGAGCGGCAGCAGCGGCGGAACCACACCAGCGGGGACGAACTTCAGCGCTGTCGCTCCCAACAAAGAAGACAAGGTCACCGTCCCTGACGGATACGATCAGGCCGTCGTCATCCGTTGGGGTGACGCCGTTCTCGCCGGAGCCCCGGCATTCGACTTCGACAAGCAGACTGCGGCAGCACAGGAACTGCAGTTCGGATTCAACAACGACTTCGCCGGATTGCTCCCGGTCGACGGGCAGCCCAACACCTACCTCCTCGTGGTCAATCACGAATACTCCACCGAACCGGCGATGTTCCGCGGCTACGATGCGGAGAACCCGACCGAGGAGCAGTTCAAGATCGGCCTGGCCAGCCACGGACTGTCGGTCGTCCAGGTCAAGGGCGAATCCGACAACGGCAAGCTGGTACCGGAGATCGGATCGAACAACCGCCGCATCACCGGAACCACGGAGTTTGTCGTGACCGGCCCCGCTGCAGGTAGCGACTTCCTCAAGACGAGTGCCGATCCCACGGGAACCAAAGTGCTCGGCACCCTCAACAATTGCGCTGGCGGCGTCACACCCTGGGGCACAGTGCTTTCCGGCGAAGAGAACTTCAACCAGTACTTCGCGAACGCCGAGGGTGTCACCGATCCCACGGTGGCAGCCCGGCTGAAGCGCTACGGTCTGGCCGGAGCCGCTTCCGAGCGCAAGTGGGAACGCTTCGACAAGCGGTTCGATCTGGTCGCAGAACCCAACGAGGTCAACCGATTCGGATACGTCGTCGAGATCGATCCCTGGGATCCGTCGTCGACTCCGATCAAGCACACAGCGCTCGGACGTTTCAAGCACGAAGCCGCCACCATTTACATCACGTCGGACGGCACCGTCGTTGCATACAGCGGTGACGACGAGCGCTTCGACTACATGTACAAGTTCGTCTCGAGCCGAAAGATGCAGGACGGCAAGAGTCAGGCAGCCATGCGCCACAACATGACTCTGCTCGACGCCGGAACACTGTACGTTGCAAAGCTCAGCGGAAACTCCGCCGGCGAGATCGACGGAACCGGCAAACTCCCGTCGGACGGCAAGTTCGACGGAACCGGCGAGTGGGTAGCCATCCTGCGCACCGGCGAAGACGGCAAGGGCGAATCGCTGGTAGACGGTATGAGCGCCGAAGAGGTCGCCGTCTTCACCCGCCAGGCCGGTGACAAGGTCGGGGCAACGAAGATGGATCGCCCCGAGGACTTCGAGGCAAACCCGAAGAGCGGCAAGGTTTACGTCGCACTGACCAACAACACCAAGCGCGGAGTCGACGGTGGTGCCGCGGCCGACGAGGCGAACCCGAGGAACAACAACAAGAACGGCCAGGTCCTCGAAATCACCGATGACCACGCCGGCACCACCTTCGGCTGGAATCTTCTTCTCGTCTGCGGAGATCCGGCCACAGCCGATACTTACTTCGGCGGGTTCGACAAGAGCAAGGTCAGCCCCATCTCATGCCCGGACAACCTTGCCTTCGACCCGCACGGCAACCTGTGGATCTCCACCGACGGCAACGCACTCAAATCCAACGACGGACTGTTCAGTGTTGTCCTCGAAGGCGAAAACCGCGGTGAAACAAAGCAGTTCCTCACCGTTCCCGTCGGCGCCGAAACCTGCGGCCCCATCGTGGACGAGAAGCGCGTCATCGTCTGCGTCCAGCACCCCGGCGAGACCGACGACGCCAGCATCGAAAGCCCCGCATCCCATTGGCCCGACGGTGGTTCCGCCCAGCCTCCTCTGCGATCTGCCCCACGTCGTTTACCTCAGATTCTCAAGAGAATCAGTTGTCACCATCCTCGCGACGCTTACGCGTCAGGAGAACAACACCCGTTCCCAGCGCCAGCAGCAGAACCAAACCGCCTGCCGCGAGCAACCCGGTGTTCACGCCACTCTCACCAGCGCCACCACCCGAGTTGATCGTTCCACCCTGAGGAGCAGACGTCGGCGGCTTCGGCTGACCCGGCTGACCCGGGTTTGCTGTCGGCGGCTTCGGCTGTCCCGGAACCGTGCTCGGAACCGGCTGACCCGGAACCGTCGGCGGTACGACGATCGGAGGCACAACGACGATCGGGGGAATGATGATCGTCGGTGTAACCGGCACCGTCGTGTTCGGAACCGTCGTGGTCGGCGGAACTGTCGTGACCGGCGGCGTTGTCGTCGGCGGCGTCGTTGTCGTCACGCCACACGGATCCACAATCTCCTCCGCGACAACTTCTTCTGTCGTGGTCTCCTCTGTGGGGGTCTCCTCCGTGGTGGTGGATTCCTCCGTACCGGTCACATCAGCGTCACCGGCAGTGGTCGCGCTAGCCGTCGTCGTCGCAGCCGTTGTGGTCGGAACCATCCGCGTGGTCGTCGTCGTCGGAGGAACACAGGGCTCCGTCGTGACCGGCGGCGTCGTGGTGGTCGTCGGAGGCACCGTGGTGGTGGTCTCCGGCGGGTCCACCGGGTGTTCGGTGCAGAGAGCGTCGCCCGGAACACAGTCCACCGGCGGGTTCTCGCCACCAACCACCAGGTAGTTGTTCAGGACGCCCGGAGTGAATCCGGGACCTGACAACGTTCCGATCTCAGGATTGACCTTGACGGTGTACGTCACCGTCGCGCTCTCACCCTTGGCCAGCTTTCCGGTGACCGTGAAGACGCTGTCGACGACACCCGAAACAACCAGCGTGGAAGTAGTAGCCGGATTCTTCGTCATTACTGCATCGTCGAGAACATCGGTCAGATCGTCGTAGAAGCTGATCTCACCATCCGCGGTGCCCACATTCTTGAACGTGAGCGTGTACGTGATCTCCTGGCCGCCAACCACACGGTTCGTGGTGGACGGGTCAGAGGACTTCAGTACCTCGATTGCGGGAGTGCCATCAACCGGGTGTTCGGTCGTCACCGGCGGAGGRGTGATCTCCGGACCGGTCGGCGGCTTCGCWGTACCGSTGACCTTGTTGTTGACCAGAACGCCGCCGGCAACACCGTCGTTGATCTTCACCTGRTAGGTCAGAACAACCGACTTACCGGCCTCCCTTGAGCGAACCGTCCACCAACGCGGCGTTGTCGAGAACCTTCGACAGATCATCGGTCAACACCACCGGATCAAGGGTCGTGTTACCCGTGTTCGCACCGGTCACCGTGTACGTGATCGTCTGACCAGCAGCAACATTGGTACCCGAGACCGGATCCGCAGTCTTCGCGACCGTGAACCCCGGAACCTGAACCGGATGCGTCGTGCACAGCTGCGTCGCCGGATCACACACCTCCGGAGGATCAACCGGAGGAGTCGTACCCGGAACAACGAAGTTGAGCACCGTGTTGTCGGCATTCGCCGCAACGCGATCGGCATCAGCCTTGACCGTGACGGTGTACGTCACCGTCTTCGTTTCGCCGGCCGCCAGGGTTCCCGTCACCGAGAAACCATCCGTGCCGACCATCGTCGCAGCCAACGGAGCATCAGCACTCAAGCTGCCCGCAACCAGATCAGCATCGTCGAGCAGACCACGCAGATCATCGAAGTGCGCGACCTCACCCGCACCGTTACCGGTGTTCGAGAACGTGAGCGTGTACTTGATGTCCTGACCGGCAACAACATTCGAACCCGACACCGGATCAGAGGACTTCACCACAGCGATCTTCGGAGACACCACCGGATGCGTCGTGCACAGCTGMGTCGCCGGATCACACACCTCCGGAGGATCAACCGGCGGAGTCGTACCCGGAACAACGAAGTTGTTCACGAACACCCCACCGACCACATCGGCATTGACCTTCACCGAATACGTCACCGTCTTCGTTTCGCCGGCCGCCAAGGTCCCCGTCACCGAGAAACCATCSSTGCCGACCATCGTCGCAGCCAACGGAGCATCAGCAGTCAAACCACTCAATGCACCCTTGTCCACAACCTGACGCAGATCGTCGAAGTACGCGACCTCACCCGCACCGTTACCGGTGTTCGAGAACGTGAGCGTGTACTTGATGTCCTGACCGGCAACAACATTCGAACCCGACACCGGATCAGAGGACTTCACCACAGCGATCTTCGGAGACACCACCGGGTGTTCGGTCGTCACCGGCGGAGGAGTGATCTCCGGACCGGTCGGCGGCTTCGCAGTACCGGTGACCTTGTTGCCTTGAGCGAACCGTCCACCAACGCGGCGTTGTCGAGAACCTTCGACAGATCATCGGTCAACACCACCGGATCAAGGGTCGTGTTACCCGTGTTCGCACCGGTCACCGTGTACGTGATCGTCTGACCAGCAGCAACATTGGTACCCGAGGCCGGATCCGCAGTCTTCGCGACCGTGAAACCCGGAACCAAGTGATTCGTCTCCACAGAAGGAGGAGTGATCTCCGGACCGGTCGGCGGCTTCGCAGTACCGGTGACCTTGTTGTTCAAGACTGTGCCCGCGGCAACGCCGTCGTTGACCTTCACCTCATAGGTGAGAACGACGGACTTACCGGCTTCGAGAAAACCAGTCCACGAAAGGGTGGTGCCCGACAGAGTCGGATCAGCAGCAGGAGCACCGTCGACGGTCGCCTTCAGCGAACCGGGAACGACAGCGGCGTTATTGAGAACCGCACCCAGATCATCGTTGATCTTTACCGGATCGAGCTTCGTCTTACCGGTGTTGGTTCCGGTGACGGTGTACTTGATCGACTCGCCGGCCTGAACCGTTGAACCGGAAATCGGATCAGCAGTCTTCTCCAGTTTGAAGCCGGGAACCGAGTGATTCGTCTCCACCGTAGGAGGAGTGATGTCCGGACCGGTGGGTGGCTTCGCAGTACCGGTGACCTTGTTGTTCAGAACCGTGCCCGCGGCAACGCCGGCATTGACCTTCACCTGGTAGGTCAGAACAACAGACTTACCAGCCTGGAGATTGGCGGACCACGACAAAATGCTGCCCGACAGGGTCGGAGCAGCGACAGCAGCACCGTCGACGGTCGCCTTCAGCGAGCCCGGAACGACAGCAGCATTGTTGAGAACCGCACTCAGATCGTCTTTGATCGTCGCGGGAGTTAGGGCGGTCTTGCCGGTGTTAGCACCGGTGACCGTGTACGTAATGGTATCGCCGGCCTGAACCGTCGAACCTGTCGCGGGCACAGCGGTCTTCGCGACCGTGAACCCGGGCATGGGATGCGTCGTGCAGAGATTGGTTGCAGGATCACATGTTGTGGGAGGAGTTGTTGTCCCCGGAACGAGGTAGTTGTTCAGGACTTTGTTACCACCGTCTTTGACCGTGACGGTGTAGGTGACAGTCCCTTTGCCGCCGGCTGGCAATGTGCCCCCGACTTTGATCTTGTCGGTGCCATTCAATGCAGCGGTGAGTCCGCCTGTAGCAGCACCGACCGCAACCGTTCCGTCATCAATGACGTCGGCAAGGAAGTCCGTGTAGTCGATCGTTGCCGGCGCAGTGCCGGGATTCTCGAAATTCAGAGTGTAGGTGATTGTTTGGCCGATATTGACCGTCTCACCGGTAGGTGGTGACGACGACTTCTTCACGAGAACCGGGGTATTGATGATCTTGCAGTACGCGTTGTCACCAGGTGCTAATGCTGTCTGCGCAACTCCACCAGCTTGAAGATTCTTGGCCACACCATTGACCTGGCAGTCCCACTTCGTCGCGTAGTTCGCGGTCTTGGTCGCCGAAGTAGTGGGCTTCTCCCAGAACGTGACGGGGGTAGGCGTCGTGTCAGCGAGGAGCATCCGCCAACCGGTGGACGCGGTGGTATCCGTAGCTCCGGTATCGGTGGTCTTGAGCACCTGTCCGCTCGCGGCATTTGCATCGGCGAAAGTACCGGTGCTTGTTCCGATGGTGAAGTCGTCGCCAGGACTGACTCGCGTAAGTTCCTTGTCGATCTTGACCCTCGGCAACAAGATGCCGAACGCAACACCCTGTCGGGACGTTGAATCCGTGGTGTTTCCGAAAGTGCCCGCGAAGGAAGTCGGCGCTGTCGCAGCCAGTACTACCGCTCCAGGTGAGTAATTCTTGCTGAAATCGTTGTCCCACCACGAGTCGCACCGAACCGAGTTCGTTCCCAACCCGGTCAGTCCATCGGCACCCCCGACCGTGCCGTTGCAGGCCCGAATCGGCGGCCATCCGGCAGTTCCGGGTATACCCATGGTGCGATCGATCTGACGGAAGCTCTTGTCCGACTGGAACGACAGGAATTCCTTGTTGTTTGCGGCAACAGGGTCCGTCGATTCGGCATCCGCCACGACAAGCCCGTAGTTGTTGACGGCTCCGTTGGGCCCATTCATCACGATATTGTCGAGCTTGACTGTTCCGCCGGACTGGACCCTCGTCGACCCGTTCATGTCCGGAACCGTTTGGTACAAAGCAGGCTTGACTGTGTTGGGAACACCCGTATACGCGACAGTGCCGAGCGACGAGAATTTCGCCTCGGCAGGCAAGGGACGCGCAGTGACGCCCGTATGCGGCTTTGTCGTGGATCCGTCGATCGAGTTGACCAGCTTGGCATTGAAGCTGATGGAGTAGATATCCGTCAGCTTGACCGTCATCGGCTGTCCAGCTGCTGAGGTTGCGGCAGCCTGGTTGAACGTCGACATATCGATCCAGCAGATGTTCTGCGAGAGATTGCCGGTGTTGGGCGCACTGAACGCACAGCCCGTGGGCGGTTGCTCGTCCGGCAGGACAGCAGCACGAGCCGGCGTCTGAGCCTGAACGGGACCGCCGAGCGTCGCGGCCGGCTGCGCTGATGCAGCTACTGCCGTCGCGCCGGAGAGGCCGAGAATCATCGCGATGGCGGTCCACACCACCGTCCACGCTCGCACCCAGGGCGGGAGCCCTGCGGTGAATAAGGCCGACCTTGTCGGCGGTATGTCGTTAGGCATTTCTTACTCCCCAGGATGTGCCTGATCGATGTTCGGTGGACGGAGATGCGAGAGCGCTGGCGCGAACTCCCGATTGATCGGTTGGTTCGGGTCGATCCGCCTGTTTTCGGCTGATCGACCTCACACCGGACGCTGTTGCCGGTCCTGTCATTCGAGCTCCTCTTCGGAAACACCTGCGTGTTGGAAGAGCCGCCCTGAACAGGACCTTGGCCCTCGAAATCCGTGCAAATCGAGAGCAACCTTCCAGTTATCTGGTTCAAGATAACAGATAACCGGGAGCTTGCCCATCGAAAGTCAGACAAAGCAGACCGATCGACGTTTTTGTTCGTAGATCGGACAAGCTTCGAGGAGCAGCGTTGTTCAAGCGAACAATTCAGCCCTCGGCGCACGGCACTGCGCCGGACGCGATGGCATTCAGCGTTTCCGCTGACCAGATCGGGTGACGACCAACTTCGAGGCGACCAGGAATCTGGACGAATGCCCAATATGGATAAGGCCTGTTGGATGCGCCACAGCCCCTCGAACCATGAACGGAAACTCCGTACTGAATGGAGTCCAATCGCCCGTGCAAGCACGTAGAAATTTATCGAATTGGTCCAGACCGCACCCGGCGACGGCTGCCGGTAACGAAGCACTCCGGCGCTCCGATAATTGGGTTGCGAGGCGCCATCTTCGACCGAAACCGGGTCGGCGCCTTCGATCCAGACCCAACTTCAAGTCCGTTTTGTAGCTTTTCGGTTGGAGCAGTCCTGCTCATTTTCTGCCATAGCTATTTTCTGATCCTGCTCAGCTAGTCGAAAGTTCAGCGACCGTGGCTACCACTCGGCAGAATTCTCGTAACTGACGAGCAACAACCGGACTAACCAGCCAAGCGTCACAAGAGTGCCAAAAAGGGCCCTTCCGCGTGCCTCGAGGCAAATGCATCGAGGGCGAAAGGGCCCGAACCGGGCACCACGGAGCCAAGGGCCCCCGCCGCAAACTAGCTGCTGCCGAACCCCACACTGTTGGCGTAGCGATCGAAATCGCCCTGCGCCCCGCTGTAAACGTTGATATCAGTGTTTCCGGTGATCCCGGGGATGCGTCCGGTGCTGGTGTACTGCCAGAAGGTCCAGTTGGACCAACCGCCGGGCAGCGGGCCCGGAGCGTTCTGCCCGTTGTAATCGGCGATCCACAGCGGGTAGTGGTTGAACTCGGTGGTGTTGGCCATCTGAGTGCGCCAGAAGTTGGGATACGTGTAAATGATTGGCTGCCGCCCGGTCAGTGCCTGGACTGTATTCAGGTAGCGATGAGTCCAGTCGATGACCTGACCGGCGGGCAGTCCCTTCGCGTCCTCGAGATCCAGGACGGGCGGCAGGTCACCAGGTCCGTTGATACCCAGGACGATCGCCGAATAGAAGGCGGCCTGGGCTTCGGGGGACTGGCGAACATCTGCGTAGTGGTAGGCCCCGCGCGAGACGCCGGCGGCGCGCATGACCAGGCAATCCTGGATGAAGTACGGATTGACGTAGTTGAGCGACTCGGTGGCCTTGACCATCGCGAACTCGTGCCCTGACGCCTTGACCTGGAACCAGTCGATTCCGGTTCCGTCCACGTGCTGCCACGACGAGACGTCCGGGCCGCGGGGAGCGTCGGCAGCGGCGAGGCCAGGTGCCGTGATCGCGATGGCAGCTGCCATCGCGATCGGGGTGAGCTTGCCCAGTGTCCTGACGATCCGTCGCTCGACCATTTCCCGAGAGTAAGGTCGACTAGTCCGTTTTGTCCGCTAATTCAGGGAATGTTCACTCAACCGAGCCAATCGAGAACAGCCGCCGCGGTCCACGACTGTTGCATGCTGCCCAGCGGCTCACCGGTGAAAGGCTCGTAGTATTCGGCAAAGCTGCCATCACTGGCCTGCCGCAACCCCTCCGAACGCAAGACGTGCGATCGCTCGGCCCACCCCCGACGCGCGAACGCCCACGAGAACAACCACGTGATCACCGGCCACACCGGGCCACGCCAATACTCCCGAGGACGGAAATCGCCGGAAACCGGCGACGTCGACGGTGGGACGGCAAATCGCATGTCCGGGTGACCACAGAATTTGGGCCCCTCGAAAGTGCGCAACAGCGCGCGCTCGGCATCACGGCTCAGGCCGCCGCACAGCAACGGCGCAAACATCGCGATGGTCTCGGTATGAACCCATCGTCCGGTGCGAAGATCGAAATCCTTTGCTGCACCCGATCGTTCATCGGTGGTGGCAATTACGCCCTGCCGGAATCGATCTGCCCAACCGCGCAGATCACGGACGTCGGAGTTTGGTCGCGAATGCTCCTCACCGATAGTTGCCAAAACGTCACATGCCATCGAGAAAACCGCACTGACAAACACGTCCTCCACGGCAAAACTCATGGCAGTGGCGAGTTGAGAATCCTCGTACCTCACGGCCTTCATCTCTTCGAGAAGCCAAAGGTAGCGGTCGTATTCGTGATCCGTGGGTCGCTGAGACAAGTCGGTCACCACAGCGAGATCAGCGCGCTGATACGCAGGCACTTGTCCCGCAACAACATTCGCGTACGCCAGATCCCATCGCGGAGAATTGTCCATCCCCGATTCCCACCCGTGATAGAGCGCGATGCGGCCGTTGCCGTCGAGATCGCGGGCCTCCGCCAACCAGCGGTGCCACCGAACCAGATCACTCCAGCGCCGGTCGAGGAACTCTTCCGCGACCGCACGCGTCGTACGTCCGTGCCGACGCGAATGATCGAGAATCCGCTGCACCGCAATCGCGTGAACGGGGGGTTGGGTGATTCCCGACGTAGCGGTACCCAAAGGAGCATGCGCTGCCAACGCATTGACATCCCAACGCGTCGGGCCGGGGAAGTAGCCGTCGACACCGTTCGCGAACACGATGTGCGGAATCATTCCGTTCTTCCACTGAGCCGAAAGCAAGGTATCGAGCTCTACTACCGCCCGTTCGACGCTGAGCGGCGCCAAACCTACCGCGACGAACGCGGCGTCCCAGCTCCACATGTGGGGATACAGCTTCGGGGCAGCGCTGGTCATCGTGCCCAGGTCGTTTCCGCGCAGCAGGTAGGCAGCTCGGGCGGCGAGCTGAGTCGGGGTAAATCCGCGGTCGGCCATAGATGTCTATTTTGCGACGCGCGGCGCCTTTGCGCTCATCGAGCACGAATCGGGCGCCGTAACCGCGATAATGTGGCAACACCGTCAGGCGATCTCGAAGTGGAGGGCTTGTGCGCGAGAAGATCAAAGCACTGCTGTTCGACGTCCAGGGCACAGCGACCGATTTTCACAGCACCCTGTGCCGCGAGGCCCGTCGGATCACCGACGCCGACGTCGACTGGCCAAGATTCGTCAATCTCTGGCGCGCTGAGTACTTCGCGAACACCTCCGAGGCCGACGACTCCACAGGCGAATGGGTGACAGTACATTCGGTGTACCGCGAGGCTCTGCGCAAGCTGTTGGCCCGCGAGAGCATCGAACTTTCCGATGCCGAACAGGAAGAACTCACCACCGCCTGGAAATTCCTGGACCCGTGGCCGGACACCGTCGCAGGCCTGACAACCCTGCGCCAGCAGTACACAATCGCTGCCTTGTCCAACGCCGATGTGAATGCCGCAGTCAGCATCTCCCGGCACGGAAATCTGCCATGGCATGCCGTCTTCACCGCCGAAATGGCCGGTGTCTTCAAACCAGATCCGAAGATCTACCACCTGGCTGCTCGATACCTCGGGTTCGACACGGCCGAGATCATGATGGTTGCCAGCCACAAATATGACATCCGGGCGGCCAAAGCTCTCGGGTTCCGCACAGCCTTCATAGCCCGACCACTCGAATTCGGAGCCAGGGGCAATCCCGATGTGTCATTCTCCGACGAGTTCGACATCAACGCCGAGGACTTTCTCGATCTGGCAGCGCAATTGGTCCACTGATGCCGTGCCTGCGCGTCGTTGCTGGTATTCCTACGTGAAGGAATATCGAAACGGACAGGCGGTTTGGATTTCATGGGCACCAAGGAAGACAGCGCTACCCGCGAACGCAAGGCTCTGCGGTACTCGCTCGTGGTCGCAACGGCGTTGGCTGTGCTCGCCGCATTCTGGGGCTGGATCTCTCAGTCCCAGGTGATCCTGCTCGACGGTGTGTGCGCCCTCATCGGAATGGTGTTGACGGCGCTGTCGCTGCGGGTCTCGCGGGTAGCCGACTCGGGCCCCACCGCACGCTTCCCGTTCGGTAAGGAGGCATTGATCCCGGTAGTCATCGCTGTCCAGGGCATGGCACTACTGGCGACACTCGCGTACGCCGCAGTCGAGGCAGTTCGTGTCATTCTCGCGGGCGGGGCCGACGTCACCGCGGGGTCGCTGGTGGCATACGGCGCTGTCAGCGCAGTGGTGTCGATCATCATCTGGCGCTACGTCGGACAAGTCGACCGCACATCTGATCTGCTCGTCGCCGAAGCCAGGCAATGGGGAGCGTCGGCTGCCTTCAGTGCGCTGGTCGCAGTCGGTGCTGTCGTCGCAATGATCCTGGGCCGCACCGATTTCTCCGACGCCGACCGATATGTCGACTCCGTCTTGGTCCTCCTCGGCTGCGCGATGCTGGTCCCGCAACCGTACGCACTCCTGCGAACCGCACTGATCGAACTCCTCGAAGGTGCTCCCGGCGAAAACGTTCAGGCCCGCGTGCGCGAAGCCATCACCGCAGTCCGCGACGAATTCGGCTTGGACGAACCGACTCTCACCATGAGCAAGGTGGGTCGCAAGCTGTATATCGAAGCGACGTTCATGGTCGCGCCACACAGCTGGGACATCGACGGTGAAGACGCAGTACGACGCTCGTTCGCCACCAGCCTCGCCGATCTCCCCTACGAACCGTGGCTGAACATCGAACTGACTACAGATCCGGCGCTGATGCTCTAGAGGCGGAATCTCCTCTCGAACAATAGAATCGCGACGGCAGGCTCAGCCTCACCTTCCCCCCAAAAAAACCCTTGACTCGAAAGTATGTTCGAGTATGATGGAAGGTGGAACGGGGGGTTCTCATGACGATCGACATCACCGACGACGCTGTCACTGCCGTGGTCAACAGCTCCGCTGTGGGTGTGCGCGGACGATTGTGGCGGCTGCACCCCACCGACGTCCGCGAGATCGCCATCACCGCGTCAGCGGAAATCCTTCGCCTGGAAGCCATTCGAGTGGCCGCCGTCGACACCCTGACGTTGAACCCGGACGAACAAGTACTCTGCTACCGCGGCACCGGACAATGGCTCGCGAACCACACCATGCTGCAAATCTCCACCGGCAGAAGAATCGCAGCCCTGGGAAAAGCCCTACGGTCATTCCCCGAGATCGAAGACCAATTCGACTCCGGCGACCTCACTTTCGAGCACGCGGCACTGATCGTGGCGTTCTGCGAATCCCCACCCAAAACAATGCCCGACGCCGCGCTACCGTACTGCCGCGACACACTCCTCGCCGCAGCATCCGGCGTCGAAGCAACCACCGTCAAACTGCGCTACGCCATCAGCGTCCTCGAGCACATGTTCGAATCCGACGACATACCACCAAGCGAAGACACCGATCGCAACGAACTGCGCATCTCCCCGACCCTCAACGGAAGAGTGGCCGTCCGAGGCGATTTCGACGGAGTGACCGGCGAGATGCTTCTCTCCGCCCTCTCCAGCCTCTCGATGCCCACCCCCGCCAAGGACGGCACACCCGACAAACGACCCGCCGCCACACGCAACGCAGACGCCATGGCAGAACTCATCCGGCGCTACCTCGACAACGCTGCCACCGGTATCGACGGCGGCCAACGCCCACACCTGAACGTGCACATCAACGCCAAAGACCTGGCCTACCACCGTGAATGCGCCTCCACCGCAGGCGACTCAACAGGCCGCACCACGACTACCGACCCGTCCGACCGTGACGACCTCGACACCCTGGACCTTGGCATGCCGGATCTCGACAAACAAGATCTCGATGTCGGCCACATGCCCTGGATGGGACCACTGAGCGTCGGCCGCACCCGCATGATCGCCTGCGACTGCATGCTCGGCGCCGTCCTCCTCGACGAAAACGGTGCCCCACTCGACGTCACCCCACTCAAAAGGCTTGTCACCGCGGCACAACGCACCGCCCTGATCGCCCGCGACAAAGGATGCGCCTTCCCCGGCTGCGACTGCGTCCCTGCCTGGACCGACGCCCACCACATCAAACACTGGGCAAAAGGAGGACCAACCGTCATGGACAACCTGGTCCTGCTCTGCCGAACCCACCACACCCTGATGCACCGAAAACCCGGATTCACCGGACAATGGGAAATCCAGGTAGGCGCTGATCACCTGCCCTGGTTCATCCCACCGCCAGGCATCGACCCCGACCAGAAACCCCGTCGCTCCACCACGCGGATCTGAACCCGGAGGTCACCGAGCAAACGCCTCGGTGACCCATTCCGGCGTGCTTCGATAGCCGGAAAGGGCGGCACGGCGACATCCATCCAACTCCACGCTCACAGGAGTACCGCCCGAACCGTCCACCCGTAGGAGGGTTGATGATGCTGTCGCTGTCGCGATCTGATCACAAGGCGGAGCTATAGGAGCATCGGCTATGGCGGCAACCACGTCTCGACTCTCCGCTTCGGTCAGGCGAATAACGTCCGCGGCTGTCTGAGATTCATGCCGGCACACGGATAGTCCTGCAACATCAGCGACAGGCGTAGCCAGCTCATTGTCGAGCGGGTCATAGACTTCGCCTCTCTCGAACTGCTCGCGCGCCTTGTCGACTTCTCTGGCATCTGTCCGGTCGAATTGAAGGGCAGACGAGCGATCGCAACTCGCCATCGTCGGAGAAAGACTCAACGAAGTTCGGACACGTTCGACTTCATGCAGAGATCGAAGCGAATCGAGAGGCCCGACTTGAAAGCCGCACGGACTCGACGGCCAGGCCGGAAACATCACTTGTCCGGCACTATTGACCATCCACAGTTTGACGGGAACCAGTTCGCTTGTGACACAACTCGCAACGACATTGTCGGGAAAGCGTTTGGAGTCGACACGATATGCATCCTTGACGGCGGCTACGTCACCTTCGAGTCGAACCATGTCGACGGTCAGCGCTCCGGAGGCGTCTTCGCCGACTTCGCAACGAAATACTGCCACTGGTTCGAAATCAGATGGAGGATACCCTGTTTCGTGTTTCGGACGCGAATACAGATCGACACCGAACAGGCCCCATGCGACTTCAATTCCGAGACAGTCGGCAGTCTCGAACACCCGAGCCTCAGGAGGTGTGAAGTACACCGAATCTCGCCAGAAGGGAGCCGAACAAGCGGTGGCCAGGCAAAGCGACGCCACCAACAGCAGCGCGCGTGCCGAGACCGTCAATTGCCCGCCCACTCCAGAAGATTTTCGGCGGTCCACGTATTGATCACCCGATCCGCTTCGACGCCGCACTTTTCGGCCCGGTCACAGCCGTAGCCCTGCCAAGCCAGCTGACCGGGGGCATGGGCGTCTGTATCGATGGAGAAGAGACAATCGAGATCGCGGGCCAACTCGATCAAACGCGAAGGCGGGTCACGACGCTCCGGTCGGGAGTTGATCTCGACGGCGGTCCCTGATTCTCGGCAAGCCTCGAACACTTTCTCCGCATCGAACTGCGACTCGGGCCGGGTTCCGCGAGCACCCTCGACAAGACGCCCGGTGCAATGCCCGAGAATATCGACACGCGGATTTCGCACTGCAGCAAGCATTCTGCGGGTCATCGCCTCGCGTTCGGACCGCAGCTTCGAGTGCACGCTCGCCACCACGATGTCGAGTTCGTCGAGTAGATCGGGATCCTGATCGAGTGAACCGTCCTCGAGGATGTCCACCTCGATTCCCGTGAGGATGCGGAAGGGAGCCAGTTCGGCATTCAACCCGGCTATCACGTCGAGTTGAGAACGTAGGCGCTCCGCGGACAGCCCGTTGGCAACAGTGAGGCGAGGCGAATGATCGGTGAGGGCGCAGTAGTCGTGGCCGAGTGCTGCTGCGCGTCGCATCATCTCTTCGATGGGGCTTCCGCCGTCGGACCAGTCGGAGTGTGTGTGGAGATCGCCGCGCAGCGCTTGGCGCAATGGGCCGTCTCCGATGGGCTCGGCCTGCCCCCGCAGTTCCTCGAGATACTCGGGGACGCCGTCGTACGACTGGGCGATGATCATTGCCGTCTTGGGCCCGATGCCGGTGAGAGCCTTCCAACTGTCGGCCTTCCGGCGAGACTCCTTCTGCTCGTCGGACAATCCAGCAAAGACCTCCGCAGCTCGGCGATAGGCCTTGACGCGGTGCGTTTCAGCGCGTGATCGTTCGAGCCAGTAGGCGATCTCCCGAAGCGCTTCATCCGGTTCCATGAGACCACTGTTCCGTCAGCAGCGGCTCGCGGCAAGCCTTGATCCCCTTACGCTGTGAATATGGACGACCCGAGAGCACGATTTGAAGCCGCGCGGGTGGCTCACCTGGCAACGGCAGATGCGGCCGGCGTTCCGCATATCGTGCCGCTGGTATTCGTTTTGGTCGGCGACACCGTCTATTCCTGCGTCGACCACAAACCGAAGACCACCACCGCTCTTCGCAGGCTCCGGAACATCACCGAGACGGGGCGTGCGAGCCTGCTCGTCGATCATTACGACGACAACTGGTCCGCACTCTGGTGGGTCCGCGTCGACGGACGCGCGGAGGTCCTCGGCCCCGGTACCAAGGAGTCCGAGAGCGCAATCGACGCTTTGGCCGCAAAGTATCCGCAGTACGTAGATCACCGACCGCACGGACAGGTGATAGCCGTCCGCGATGTGGATTGGTCGTCATGGTCCGCCGCAGCCTAAGGTTCTGTCCTAGTGTTCAAGGAGCGAAAGTGATTGCAACACTCTCAATTCGGGCAAATTGGCGGGGGATCGATGAAACGACGACAGTTACTTCAGCGCGCAGCCACAGGCCTGGCGCTGGTAGCGGGGCCTCAGGTGATCGACATGGGTAGCAGTTCCGGAAGCAGCCAAGACGCAACAACCCCGTTGGATGAGCTGTTGCAGGTCGTTTCGCTCTCCCACGTGAACGACCCCGCGACCACGCCGATTTTTCCCGGCGATCCCGCGTTCACTCTCGACACAGCGGCAACCATCGCAGACGACGGCTACTACCTCCAGTACGTCAAGGAGGGTGAACACACGGGCACACATTGGGGCGCACCCGCGCACTTTCAGGAAGGTGGACTCACAGCCGACCAACTCGATCCGGCCGACCTCTTCCTTCCCGCAGTGAAGATCGACATCCGGGACAAGGCTGCCGCCGATTCGGACTATGCGCTCACGGTCTCGGACCTTCAGGAGTGGGAAAGGCGCAACGGCAAGATCCCCGATGGAGCGGCCGTAGTTCTCTGGACCGGTTGGGAATCGCGCTGGGGTAGCGAAGAATATGCCAACGCCGATGCCGAGGGTGTCACCCACCAACCCGGATTCTCGGTGGACGCGGCGCAGTGGCTGATAGACACCGGACGCTTGGGCACCCGCGGAGCATTGGGAACCGACACCTTCGGTCCCGACCTCGGAAACGACGAGACCTACCCCGTCTCGACGCTCCTGTACGACAAGCATCGAATCAGCCTGGAGAACTTGAACAATCTTGCCGCCCTGCCAACCACCGGGGCGAGCATCCTTGTCGGTGGCGCGATCAACAAGGCCGGATCGGGTTCACCGGCAACGATCTTCGCACTCTTACGGCGCTAGTCTTCGCGGCGATCGCAGTAGACGACAACGGCGCCCTTCCCGCTTCTCTTCGCCTCGTACATCGCCGCATCGGCTCGGCGGAGAAGAGCGTGTGCACTCAGCGGCTCGTCCGCCAACTCGAACTTCGCGACACCAACGCTCGCACCCACCGACACCGATGTTTCTGCAGTCTGATCAGAACTGAGCGCGTCGACGATCCGGCGGGCTACGACGACGGCGTCGTCGATCGGGCCCTGCAGAAGCACGGTGAATTCGTCGCCGCCGAATCGAGCGACAAATGCACTCTCGGGAACCGCTTCGCGCAGACGCGCCGTGAGGGCAACCAGTAACCGGTCACCGGCCGGGTGCCCGTAACGATCGTTGACCTGTTTGAAGTCGTCCAGATCGACAAGCATCAGCACCCAATCGGAGTTCGTGAGGCGGTAGTTCTCGATGGCGCTCGCGAAGTGTTCGTCGAACGCGGCCCGGTTGGCGAGCTCGGTGAGTGGGTCGTGATGCGCTCGGTACCGGAGCTCGTCCTGCGCAGCGGAGATCTGTTGGAGGAGCGCGTCGTTCTCGAGGAGCGTGAGTATCTGGCGCACCAGCGCGAGAACCAGCACGCCGACGCCGAGTATCACGACCACGGCATCGAGATTGCCAACGATCAGTGCCTGAACAGACACGATCGTCGCGATCACCGCGATCAACAGATACGGCAGCAGCAACTGAGTCCGATCACTTCGCCACTGCTGTGGCGCGTCGCGGTTCCGAGGCTCGGTTCGCTTCGTCAGCGCCGCCAAGGCGATCAAAGGCGGCCCCGCGATGAACCCGGCATCGGCGATGGTCGGCATACTCTCGGCGCCGATCGCGACCAAGTACGCGTACAAACTGTCCGAAAGGGAGAGCATCACCAACCCGCACCCGAGGAACGTCAGCGGTTCGCGGATCTCGGCAACGGCCTTCGGCCCGATGACCATCAGCAAGACCATCGCGATCAGAACGAAGTCGGTGATCGGATACATCACCGCGACAAGAAACCCGAGAGATCCCGTCGGACCGGTATGAACGACGGCGCCCAGGGCGGTCGTCCACGTGAGGATGAACAATCCACCGACAACGACAAGACCGTCGAGCGTCAGCACGAGCCAGAGATGGATCGGGCCGATCGCCTCACGCCGGGGAGACTCACGTACCAGCGACAGAAGCGCCGGTACGGCAAACACCGGGAACATGAAGAAACCGATGTCCGCGATCGACGGCGACGGAAGTGGTACGTGGAGAACCGAGCGGTAGAACGCCCAGAAGAACATTCCGAGGGTCCAGCCGGCCATACCGAGAGCCATCAGAGTTCGCCAACGACGCTCGACTCCGTGATGGCGCCGCGACGTCCACCAACAGACCACAGTCGCAGTGGCGCCGCCGACGAGCTGGGCGACATCGTCCACCAGAACCGAGGTTCGTGGGCTGAGCAGCCCGGATCCGGCGAGGACGATGACCGCAACAACGACGCCGAGAACCAGCCACGTGCGTCGTGCTCGGAACTGCGTCATCGAAGGGCCCATCGGTGTTCAAGGCGTCACCACCGATTGTCTTGCAGCCGGCATCGTTGCGGCCGGAATGTTTGTGGTGACGAATGCCCGTACGAACCTACCCGATTTGGTAGCGGATTGTTAACTGGACGAACGATCAAGACCGCCCGTCAAGCCACGGCGCTGTATTCCGCTCGGGTCCTACGCCGCTGCGAAGTCCATTTCGCGATGACCCCCTGCGACGGGCTGAACAGGTACACCAGGGCGAATACGATGCCCTGCGTCATCACAACCATGCCCCCGGAAGCTGTGTCGAGGTAGTAGCTGACGTAGATACCCGTAATCGCGCAGATTGCGGAAACCACCGGAGCTATCACCAGCATCCGCGAGAACTTGTCAGTGAGAAGGTAGGCCGTCGCGCCGGGGATGATCAGCATCGCCACCACCAGCACGACTCCGACAGCTTGCAGCGCCACAACGGACGTGAGTGCGAGGACGCCGAGTAGCAGCGCTCCGAGACGCTTAGGCGAAAGACCTATCGCGTTGGCATGGATCGGGTCGAAGGCAAACAACGTCAGATCGCGACGCTTGATCAACAGAATGCTCAACGCCAACGCGCCGAGTATCGCGACCTGCAGAAGATCGGACGAGCTCACCCCCAGCAGGTTGCCGAAAATGATGTGGTTGAGATCGGTCTGGCTGGGGGTCACCGAGATGAGAACCAAACCGAACGCAAAGAGAGTCGTGAAGACGATACCGATCGCGGCGTCTTCCTTGACGCGGCTGGTGTTACGGATCAGTCCGATCMGTGCGACGGCGATCAGCCCGAAGATCAAGGCCCCGATGGCAAATGGAGCGCCGACGACGTAGGCGAGGACAACACCGGGCAGGACAGCGTGCGAGACGGCATCGCCCATCAGTGACCACCCGATGAGCACCAACCAACAACTGAGCACCGCGCAGACAACCGCCGCCACAACCGCAACGGCCAACGCGCGCACCATGAATCCGTACTCGAGAGGATCAAGTAGCAGTTCAACGAGGTTCATCGATCAGGTCCTGTCCATCACGTCGAGACCGAAAGCCAGGGCGAGGTTTTCCGGTTGAAGCACGGTGTCCGGGTCGGCGTGCACCAGAACCTTGCGCATGAGCAGTACCGCCTCGTCGCAGAGTTTCGGCACGGCGTGGAGGTCGTGAGTCGAGACCAAGATCGATCGGCCGTCGGAAGCCAACTCTCGTAGCAGCGTCGAAATCGTTGCCTCGGAACGCTTGTCGACGCCGGCAAAAGGCTCGTCCAGCAACAGTATCGACGCGTCCTGTGCGATACCGCGTGCGACGAAGGCGCGCTTCTTCTGACCACCCGAGAGCTGACCGATCTGACGATCCGCAAATTCGGTGAGTTCTACTCGCTCGAGGGCCTCTGCCACCGCCTCGCGATCTACACGCCGCGGACGTCGCAAGAACCCGAGGTGGCCGTACCTGCCCATCATCACGACGTCACGGACACTGATCGGGAAGGTCCAGTCGACGTCTTCACTCTGCGGCACGTATCCGACGCGCCCGCTCTTGCGCGCAGCGGCTGCGTCGAGACCGGCGATTCTCACAGAGCCGTTGTCCGGCTTGATCATTCCCATGATCACCTTGAACAGGGTCGACTTTCCTGAACCGTTCATACCGATCAGTCCGCAGACGCTTCCGGAATTCAACGTCAGATCGACATGGTCCAGTGCGTGGACCTCGCCGTAGTGAACGCTGACGTTTTCGACGCGAATGGCTTCGTTCATGATTTATCGCCGGTCAGACCGCCGAGGATGACGTCGGTGTCGTGGCGAATCATGTCCAGGTAGGTGGGCACGGGACCGTCGGCTTCGGACAGCGAGTCGACGTACAGCGTCCCACCGAATTTCGCACCGGTCGCCCCGACAACCTGCTGCATGGGGGCATCCGAGACCGTCGACTCGCAGAAGACGGCGGGAACGGAATTGGCCCGGACGAAGTCGATCGCGGCGATGATCTGCTGCGGCGTCGCCTGCTGCTCGGCATTGACCGGCCAGATGTAGGCCTCGCTAAGTCCCGCGTCCCTGGCCAGATAGGAGAACGCACCCTCGCAACTGACGAGTGCACGCTGACCTGCGGGCAATGCCGCCAGCCCACTGACCAGGCCGTCCTGCACTGCTTGCAGTTCCGCCTTGTACTTCGCGCCGTTCTCCGCAAATGCCGAGGCGTTGTCCGGGTCGAGGTCACTGAAAGCAGTCACCATGTTGTCGACGTAGATCTGCGTATTCAACGGAGACATCCACGCATGCGGATTGGGCTTGCCCGCATACGCGTCACCGGCGATCGGAATGCCTTCGACACCGTCGCTGACCACGACGTGTGGCACGTCCAGACCGTTGACGAATTTCGCGAACCACGCCTCGAGGTTCATGCCGTTGTCGAGGATCAGATCGGCTTCGCTCGCCCGCCGAATGTCTCCGGGCGTCGGCTCGTAGCCGTGAATTTCCGCCCCCGCCTTGGTGATCGACTCGACGCGAAGGTGATCGCCGGCAACGTTCTGGGCGATGTCCGACAGCACGGTGAACGTGGTGAGCACCACCGGGCGGTCGTCATCGGAGCCGGAATTCACCGCAGAACAGCTGGAGAGAAGCAGGGCGGCGAGGGCGGCAATTCCCAGGCGGCGGAAGTTCTTCGCGTCGCGAGTCGTCATGGTCGAACTCTAATATGTGGGTAAACAAATACACAAGTTCGTATAGCCAAACAATTCACACTCGATAGGCTCGGACCATGCGTCCTACTGCCTTGATCACCGGTTCCAGTCGCGGCCTCGGAGCTGCCATCGCACGCGAACTGGCGCCGACACACGACCTGCTGCTCGGTGCACGATCCGCGCAGGCCCTCGAACCGATCTGCGCGGAACTACCCGGATCGACGCCCCTACCCCTCGACCTCACGGACTACGACGCCGTCGCGGTCGCTGCCTCGTCCATCACGACGCTCGACGTGCTGGTACACAACGCCGGCGTGGCCGACATCGGAACCATCGAGGAATCCTCGGTCGATCAGTGGCGGCGCACCCTCGAGGCAAACGTCATCGCCGTCGCCGAACTCACTCGTGTCCTCCTTCCTGCCCTCAGGGCAGCCGGTGGCCACGTCGTACTGATCAATTCGGGTGCCGGACTGCGCGCCAACGCCGGCTGGGGCTCGTACGCGGCCAGCAAGTTCGCCCTGCGCGCTTTCGGAGACGCACTTCGCCTGGAAGAGCCCTCCTTGCGGGTCACCTCCATTCACCCCGGTCGGATCGACACCGATATGCAGCGCGACATCGTCGCCGGCGAGGGCGACGAGTACGACCCGGAGCGCTTCCTGAAGGCCTCCACTGTGGCGCGTGCCGTACTCACTGCCGTCGAAACACCGTCCGACGCACACACCACGGAGATCGTGCTTCGACCTACCGGCCGGTAAATCCCCAGTTCGCCGGTAACGGAATGATGACGATGGCCACCCGGATATCGCTTTTCCGGGTACTGGCCCGATACTGACATCAGTTGTCGGACAAAGAGACTGGACTGGTTCTCAGGAGTTCATCGAGAGGTGGTGTGCGATGCATGATCATACGAATACGTGGGGAATTTCCACCGAGGCTTTCCTCGGGTGGTACGTCGCCGCTGCCACCGGAGCTGTGGTGATCGCACTTGTGATCAGAGGCGTCGCCATGCGCAAGCCCACACCTGCATTGCGCACACTCACACCACCGGAGATGGGAGTACTGACCAGCGACGAGCGTGCGGTACGCGCTGCCGTGGCAGAACTCGAGAGTGCTGCACATTCTGCCGGCCAGGGTCAGCATGACCGCTTCACCCGCATCGTCCGCCAGCGGATCGACGACGCCGGTGGAACTGCCGTGCCCTCCCGGCTCGTGCCGACACTTCCGCTGCCCCTGTTGGAGCTTCGTAGTGACCTGGTGCAGGCCGGCTACCTGAACGGCAATCGTGAACACACTTTGACGCGATTGTCCGTGGTACCGGTCGTTATCGTCGCCGTGGTCGGCACGATCAGGACCGGATTCACTGTCGTGAACGAGAACCCGGTGGGATACCTTCCGCTCGTTGTCGTCTGCCTCGCCCTGATAGTCGTAACCCTTCTCCGCCTGAGCCGACGCACTCGTTTCGGCCAGGTCGAATTGAGTCGCTTGAAGGACGAATACTCCTACCTCACACCGAATTTCCAACCGTCGTTTGCCACCTACGGGGCAACGTCTGCGGGTATTGCCGCGGCACTCTTCGGTCCGGGTCGCGACGGCGGTTGGGCACCCGGATGCGGCGGCGGATCTTCACCGTCCAGTTGCTCGACCTTCTCGAGCACCGTGAGCTGTGGGGGGTGAGTGCGGTGAACAACTACTACTCAGCCGACACGTGGGGGATCCCCAGCCAGACTTTCCTTCAGTGGTACCTGGTGGCGGCTGCCGTCGCGATCGGACTCTCGCTGTACAGCCGAATGACTGCGCGCCGGTCGCCCGTGGTCGTCGACTCGGTCCGTCGGCCGCTCACTCCTCCCGAGATCGGTGCCTTGACCAGTGACTACCAAGCGGTGCTGGCGTCGATGGCTATTCTGCGTAGCGCCGAACTGATCAGCACCGAAGGAAAGACCAAGCTGGCACTCACTGCGGAGGACAAGAGTCGTCTCGACTGGTTCACCCGTACCGTGCACAAGCGACTCGGCAACGGAAAGGTCCCGCTGCGGCAGGTGCGTCTGATGGGACGGCTGAACGTCGCACTCGCACAACTACGTACGACGCTGATCGACGAGGGATACTTGCAACGCC
Organism: Rhodococcus sp. P4_F3_2; assembly: GCF_056401335.1. Lineage (NCBI taxonomy): Bacteria > Bacillati > Actinomycetota > Actinomycetes > Mycobacteriales > Nocardiaceae > Rhodococcus > Rhodococcus sp. P4_F3_2. The sequence continues at coordinate 355,577 of NZ_JBFUJN010000005.1, read as the reverse complement.
CGCAGGACGGGCTGACTGCTGCCTTTCGGACCGTTCCGATCCTGGCGGTAATTGGTCTCGGCGTAGTCCGTCTCGTCGCCGGCATCGCCGGCGGTAAGCCGGTCGGGTTTCTGCTCCTCACCATCATCGTTCTCGCGCTGATGATTCCACTTCTCCGCATCAAGCGTCGTCGGACAGCTTTGGGCGACAGCGAGCTTCGACGCCTCAAGCACGAAAACTCGTACCTCTCACCGAAACTGCGGCCCGCGTACACGAGCTACGGTCCCTCGCTCGCCGGGCTCTCGGCGGCGCTCTTCGGTTCGGGCGCTCTGGTTCTGATCGATCCCGCGCTGGCGGGAGCGGTGGCTGCGGGCGCCGCGTACAGCCCGGGTGGCGGGGGTTCGAGCTACTACAGTTGTGGCTCCTCATCCGGATCGTCCGGCTCGGACGGCGGTGGCGGCAGCGGTAGCAGTTGCGGCGGCGGGGGGTGTGGGGGATGAGCACGCATGCAGCCGACACGTGGGGGATCCCCAGCGAGGATTTCCTCTACGGCTACATAGCCGTATCGGCCACGCTCATGGTTCTCACTCTGGTGTGGCGTCTGATGATCCGGGCACGCCGGCACGGGTACTCAACCGAGCACGGGTATTCCGCCGAACAACTGACGCCTCCGGAAGTCGGAATGCTCACCGGCGAGTCACGCGCCATCGCAGCATCGTTGGCAATCCTGCGTAGCGCTGATCTGATCACCACCGACGGCGCTGTCCTGCGCCCGTTGGGCCCTGGCGACGAAACCCTGGACTGGTACACCCTCACCGTGTACCAGCGCCTGGCCCAGCAGGCTCTACCCCATCGTCGGCGGCAACTCGCCGAGCGCATGACGGTGGAAACAGCTCGCCTACGAAACTCTTTGGCGGACCGGGGATACCTGACCTCCGACAGCACCAGGCGTTCAATCTTTCTCTCCACAGTTCCGTTGAAGATCCTGGTGGCCGTGGGTATCGTCCGCGTTGCTTTCGGACTGCACAACGACAAGCCCGTCTAGTTTCTGATTCTCGCCGTACTCGTCACCGGGTTCAGCATCCCGCTGCTCGGGCTCAACTTCGATCGCACCACCTCGGGCAGTGCGGCACGTTCGGAACTGACCACGGCACACGCCTACCTGTCCCCGCGCAACAAGCCTGCCTTCTCTGCCTACGGACCACGCTTGGCGGGGATGTCCGCCGCTCTCTTCGCCGGTTCGGCAATGCTGATGATCAATCCCGCCTTGGCCTCCGCCGCCGGAATCGGTGCCGACGGCAGCGGAAGTAGCGGGGGTTCGGACGGTGGCGGTTCAGACGGGGGAGGCGGCAGCTGCAGCGGCGGTGGTGGATGTGGCGGCGGCGGTGGTGGATGCGGGGGATAGCCGCGTCCGGGCGAGCAGAAGCGCTGCGGCCTCGGTAGTGATGCCACGTTCCTCGCTCGACGAATACACCTCGTCCAGAGTTCGACCGATCCCTCGGGTTCGTTCGACGACATCGTCTTCGTTCCACCCCAGGACTTCTCGCCCCACGAGGTGAAAGGCTCCGCCTGCGTTCGCGACGAAATCAGGGGCACAGAGAACCCCGCGGCTCCGCAGAACCTCGCCCGCAGCGGCATCGGTCAAGATGTTGTTTGCTGCGCCCGCCACGGCCAGAGTCGGAATCGACGCAGCAGCAGCGGAATCGATGATGCCTCCCATCGCACAGGGAGCAAAGAGGTCACACGACGTTCGAAGTACCTCGTCCGCAGGAACGATCGTGTGCCCCGCAAGAGAAGCCGCCTCGAGGCGCTGCGGGTCCGTATCGGCAACAAGCAGGCGTGCCCCAGCCTGCGCCGCGAGACGCACAACATCTCCGCCGACGGCGCCGAGCCCCTGAACCAGCACCTTTCGGCCGTCGAGTGTTCCGAGTCCACGACGGCGCGCCGTGGCCTTCATCGCTTCGAACACGCCCAGAGCCGTGGCGTGCGCGCTGGAACCGGCGCCACCGTTGTCGACCGAACGCCCGAAGACGTACTTGGTGGTGCGACTGAGCTGATCCATGTCGGAAGAGTTGGTGTTGACGTCAGGACCGGTCCAGTAGTTTCCCTCGAGCTTGTCGATGTTCTCCGCGTGAATGTCGAGGATACGAGACCAAGTCGCCGAGTCGATCCGATTGCGCGGTGCGGGCAGTGCTATCACCGACTTCCCGCCACCCATCGGCAGGTCGGAGACCGCCATCTTCAAAGTCATTGCGCCGGACAACTTCCCGGCGTCCGCCAGCGCGTGACCGATCGAGGGGTAATGCGCCGCCCGCGTGCCACCCGACGCCGGTCCCAAACGGGTGGAGTCGATTCGGATCACAAAGGTCGTGCCGGTCTCCCGATCATGTCGGGTGACGGTCAGTTCACCGTCCCAGCGCAGTTCGTCGTCGATGCTCATTGCAGATCCTCTTCTGGTCATGGTTCAGCTGTGCGCGTGCAGTGGTGTTCCCGCGAGTGCGAGCATGGCCTCGCCCAACGCCTCGTTCTGGCTGGGGTGTGCGTGGATGAAACGCCCCACCTCATCGGGAAGTGCTTCCCAGGCGACGGCCAACTGCGCCTCACCGATCAGTTCACCAACCCGGTCGCCTACCAGGTGGACGCCGACGACGGGACCTCTGGTTCCGCTGCGAATCACTTTGATTCCCCCGGTGGTTCGCAGGATCTGACTCTTGCCGTTACCCGCCAGGTCGTAGACGACGGTGGAGATGTCGCCGTACTGCGTGCGCGCCACCTCTTCGCCGAGTCCGACTGATGCAACTTCGGGATGTGAGTACGTCACGCGAGGAATCAAGTGTTCGGCGACCGGTATCGGATCCTTCCCGGCGATCTGTTCAGCCACAAAGTTTCCTTGTTGGAAACCTCGGTGCGCCAACGCAAGACCGGGCACGATGTCGCCGACCGCGTACACACCGTCCACGGACGTACGGAGGCGTTCGTCGGTGACGACAAAACCCTTGTCGAGGCTGATTCCGTTTTCTTCGAAACCGTTACCGTCCGTGCGGGGTCCGCGGCCGACGGCGACCAACAGTAGGTCGGTATCGACTATCGTTCCGTCACCTAGTTCGATGCGGACCGAATCGGCTGCTTCTTTCGCGGAAACGATCTTTGTGTCTGTCTTACAGACGATTCCGCGTTTCCGGTAAGCCCGCTCCAGCTGCTTCGACGACCACGGGTCCTCGGCGGCGATCAGTCGGGGGAGTGCCTCGACGATCGTGACTTCGGCGCCGAACGAGCGCCAGAGGCTCGCGAACTCGACGCCGATGACACCGCCACCGAGCACTGTCGCGCTGGTGGGCACCCGATCGAGTTCGAGCGCCTGGTCACTGGTGAGGATCCGGCGGCCGAGTTCTATGCCGGGCAGTTCCCGCGGATACGAACCTGTGGCCAGAACGAGTGATGTTCCGGTATAGCGGGTTCCGTCGACGTCGATGCTTCGCCCACCGACGTACGTTCCGTATCCGTTGACGATAGTGATCTTGTGTTGCGCCAACAAACCTTGCAGCCCGCTGTACAGCCGCTCGACTGTTCCGTTCTTGTAGTCGTGCACCTGTGCGATGTCGATGCCGTCAAAAGATGCTCGGACTCCGAATTGCTCACTGGTGCGTGCCGAGTCGGCGACCTCGGCGGAATGCAGCAGCGCCTTGGTCGGGATGCATCCGCGGTGCAGGCACGTTCCGCCGACCTTGTCCGCCTCGATCAGCGTGACCGACAATCCGAGTTGGGCGGCGCGGATGGCGCAGGCATAGCCGCCCGATCCTCCACCGAGGATCACGACATCAATGTGCTGTTCTGCAGTTGTCATCGGAGCCTTGGTCATCGGAGGCTTGGTCATCAGAGCCTTCCCAGGACGCGGATCGGGTTCTCGATGTAGTCACCGAACAGCCTCAGGAATCCGCCGGCTTCGCCTCCGTCACAGACGCGGTGGTCGAAGCTCAACGAGATCTGAGTGACCTTACGGACGGTCAACTCGCCGTTCACCACCCACGGCTTGTCGATGATGCGCCCGATCCCCAGAATTGCCGCCTCGGGGTGATTGATGATCGGAGTCGATCCGTCAACCCCGAATACCCCGTAGTTGTTGAGCGTGAACGTGCCGCCGGTCAGGCGGGCGGGTTCGAGTTTGCCGTCGCGCGCAAGGTCGGTGGTCACCCGAAGTGCTTGTGCGAGTTCGACGGTGCTCAGGGCGTCCGCATTTCGAATGACCGGTACCATCAATCCCTTCGGTGTCTGTGCGGCAATTCCCAGGTGGATGCGGGCGTGTCGAACGATCTCGCCTCGAGCAGTATCGACCGACGAGTTCAGTTCGGGGTACTGCGCCAACGCCGCGATGGTCAGCCGAGCCAGGAGCGCCATCAGGCTGATCTTGTCGGAATCGGGCAGTGACTTGTTGATCTCGGCTCGCGCCGCCAACAGTTCGGTGGCGTCGACGTCGACCCAGGTTGTCGCGTCAGGGATCTCACGGCGGCTGGTGGACAGCTTGTCGGCCACCACCTTGCGAAGCCCCTTGATCGGGATGCGTTGGTCGCTCACGTGCGACGTTTCCGTCTCCGGGCCGGTGTTCGACCCGGCCTCGACGTCAGCGCGCGTTATCACCCCGCCGGCACCGGATCCGGAGAGCAAGGAGAGGTCGATATCGTTGTCAAAGGCCAGTTTACGAACGATTGGTGAGATCACGCGTACCGCCGAAGGAGTCCGACGTCGGCGTCTCGGTGCATCCTCACTGGTGCCGTAGCCGATCAGGACATTGCCCGAACCCGCGCGTTCCTCTTCACGGTAACGCTCGTGGTTGGCCGAAACGACCGCGTCGACACTGCCGCCACCACTCACAGTGATCAACGGCGTGCCCACCTTCAAGGTGTCGCCGTCCTTGCCATGTAATTCGACGACGGTCCCGGCGAACGGGATAGGCACGTCCACAGCAGCTTTCGCGGTCTCGACCTCGACGACGATCTGATCGATGGTGACCACGTCGCCAACCTTGACGTGCCACTCCGCAATATCGGCCTCGGCCAGACCTTCACCCAGGTCGGGGAGCATGAATACCTGATTGCTCATGCCGTCACCGCCCAACGGGTGTCCGGGGCGTCGTTCCACTGCAGACGGTCGACGGCGTCCAGGACACGGTCGACGCTGGGCAGGTGGTGACGCTCGAGCTTCGGCGCGGGGTAGGGGATGTCGAATCCGCTGACCCTGAGCACCGGAGCGTGGAGATGGTGGAAGCATCGCTCCTGCACGCGAGCAGCAATTTCCGCACCAACACCGGCAAAGCCCTGCGCTTCCTGGATGACGATGCAGCGTCCGGTCTTTCGCACCGACGCGGTGACCGTCTCGTCGTCGAACGGCACTATCGACCGGATGTCGATCACCTCGATGTCGCGGCCCTCGGCCGCAGCAGCCTCGGCGGACTTCAGTGCAACCTCCACGGACGGACCGTAGGCAACGAGCGTCGCGTCACGACCGGGGCGCCGGACGACGGCGCGCCCGATCGGCTCCCGTGCGGTCAGTTCGACATCGGCTCGCGAGAAGTACAGCTTCTTGGGTTCGAGGAAGATCACCGGGTCGGGGTCCTCGATCGCCGAACGTAGCAGTGAGTACGCATCTTCCACCGTGGATGGCGCCACGACCTTCAGGCCGGGCGTGTGTGCGTAGTAGCCCTCGCTGGAATCACAGTGATGCTCCACCCCGCCGATACCGCCGGCAAAAGGAACACGGATGACTATCGGAATCGACAGTGCACCCTTGGTACGGTTGCGGAACTTTGCGACGTGGGAGGCGATCTGCTCGAATGCCGGATAGGCAAACGCGTCGAACTGCATTTCCACGACCGGACGAAAACCAGCCATGGCCATGCCGATTGCGAATCCGATGATGCCGGACTCGGCGAGGGGAGTGTCGAAGCATCGGTCGTCGCCGAAGTCGCGGGTGAGGCCGTCGGTGACGCGGAAAACGCCGCCCAGGGTGCCGACGTCCTCACCGAAGACGACAACGTTGTCGTCCGCAGCCAGAGAGTCCCGTAGCGCAGTGTTGAGGGCCTGAGCCATCGTGAGCATGGGCATGGTCAGTGTCCCCCTGTGTCAGCGGCTTCGGCGGCAAGTTCGGTTTCGAGTTGGGCTTGTTGCTCACGCAATTGCGGTGTCTGCTCGGCGAAGACGTACCGGAACAGATCGAGCGGATCGTGCGGGCGGTCGACGTTCATGCCGGCGCGAAGTGTGGCGGCCTCGGTTTCTGCCTCTGCGGTCAGTGATTCCACGAACGCGTCGTCGATCAGATCGTGTGCGCGCAGATACTTTTCGAGACGCGGCAACGGGTCTCGCCCTAGCCAGCTTTCCACCTCGGCGCTGTCGCGGTAGCGGGTGGCGTCGTCGGCGTTGGTGTGTGCGTCGATGCGATAGGTGTGTGCCTCGACGATCACCGGCCCGTTTCCGCTGCGGACGAAGCGCGCCGCCTCGTCCATGACGGCCATCATCGCAACAGGATCGTTGCCGTCGACCTGCTCGCTGCCGATCCCGTAGCCGACACCCTTGTGCGCTAACGTCGGTGCTGCGCTTTGACGTGACAACGGCACGCTGATCGCAAATCCGTTGTTCTGCACCAGAAAGACGACCGGCGCCTTGAAGACGGCGGCGAAGTTCAGCGCTTCGTGGAAATCACCCTCACTGGTGGCCCCGTCGCCGCAGAGCGCCAGCGCGACGGTGTTCAGGCCCCGTCGGGACTCCCCGTAGGCCACCCCCGCTGCATGCAGCAATTGCGTTGCCAGCGGGGTGCACTGCGGCGCACTGCACAGCGCTACCGGGTCGTACCCGCAGTGCCAGTCGCCGGCAAGCATGCTCAGAATCTGCACCGGATCGACACCCCGAGCAGCCAACGCCATCGAATCCCGATAGGTGGGGAAGAGCCAGTCACTCGGCTCCAGACTCATCGCTGCCGCGATCTGGCATGCCTCCTGCCCTCGCGAGGACGGATACACGGCCAAGCGCCCCTGTTTGGTCAGCGCCGTCGCCTGCTGGTCGAAACGTCTGCCCAGGAACATCTTTCGATACATCTCGATCAGGCGATCGTCGCTCGGTTTTGCGTAGCGGGCCTCGCTGCGCGTCAGTTCTCCAGCAGGGTCGAGGTACTGCACCGCGGAATCGGCCGGCAGGAACTTTTGATACCGCAGTTCCCCCAAGGGCTCGACAAGAGTCACTTCTACCTCCAGAAGACGTTGTGTCCATCAGTATTCGCACTTCGGCGACGTAATGGCAGAAGGCGTCGAAGATTCAAGACAAACGGCCTATCATGAGGATTCGGGCAGCAATATGTCCATCAACCGACTCGACTACCGAAGCAGGAATGGACAGATGGCCACCGAACCGCACGCTCTCGATGCGATCGACCGCCGCATCATCGCCGAACTGGTCGCAGACAGTCGCATCTCCATGCGTGCACTGGCCGAGAAGGCGCACATATCTCGCGCTCACGCCTACGTCCGCATCGAAAGGCTCGAGGACGCTGGAATCATCACCGGATTCACGACGCGGATCGCCCATGAGAAGGCCGGACTCGGCTCCTCGGCGTACGTGGCGCTCTCGATCAGGCAGCACTCGTGGCGAGGTCTGGCTGCGTCGTTGAAGGCACTGCCGTTTGTCGAGCACTTCTCCCTCCTCGGCGGCGACTTCGACGTTCTGGTGCTGGTTCGAGCCCCGGACAACCAGGAACTACGCCACACCGTTCTCGAAGAACTCCAGGGACTCGACGGGGTTCTCTCGACCAAAACGTGGCTGATCTTCGAAGAAGGCAACGGTCCGGGACCCAACTGGTTGCCCGGCTGATCCGTCTATAGTCGCCGTTAGCAGTTGCACATGGGAGGTGACTCGAATGACCCTGTACGGCCTGGGAATCGGTTGGCGTCCCGAGGTATCCGGAATCATCGCGCAGCTAGACGGCCTGGCATTCTGCGAAGTCATTGCCGAATCCATCGGAACCGAGATACCGCCGCACCTCGGTTCGCTGGGAGTTCCGGTGGTCCCGCACGGAATCTCGCTCTCCCTTGGCGGGGCCGAGGCGGTAGATCAGGCACGGATCGATCACCTTGCGCATGCAGCCCAGCTACTGGACGCCCCCTTGGCGAGTGAGCACATTGCATTCGTGCGGGCGGGCGGCATAGAGGCCGGGCACCTGCTCCCACTGCCACGCACCTACGAAGCGATCGATGTCTTGGTACGCAACATCACCCGCACTCAGGACGGTCTACCGGTGCCGTTTGCCGTCGAAAACGTTGCCGCCCTTTTCGACTGGCCCGACGACGAGTTGACCGAAGGGGAGTTTCTCTCGGAGATCGTCGAACGCACCGGGGCTCTGCTGGTTCTCGACATCGCGAACGTCTATGCCAATGCCCTCAACCGAGGGCGTGATCCCTGGGCCGAGCTGATCCGGCTACCACTCGAGCGAATCGCATACTGCCACATCGCCGGTGGCAGCATCAGCGACGGCAAATACCACGACACGCATACCGATCCTGTGCCCGAAGCCGTGCTGGAACTCCTTGCGCAGTTCACCGCCGCCGGTCACCATCCCGCGATCATGCTCGAGCGCGACGGAAACTATCCGCCGGCACTGGAATTGCTCGACGAGCTCGATGCCATCGCCGACGCAGCGGGTCTGGATCGCATCACCGCGGGCACCGATTGGTCACGCACATGAGCACGCTCGGTGAGCGTCAAGAAGCGCTTATTCGCGCTCTGGTGGCAGGCGGCGAACTACCCGAAGGCTTCGACAAAGACGATGCTGCCGTTGTCTCGACGGCACTGCTCCGAAAGCGCGCAGGAGAAGTGGCGCACCACCTTCCGGTCGTGCGCCACACTCTCGGCGATCGCTATCTTCGGTTGTTCACAGCGTGGGCCGACGGACGGCCGAAGACGTCTTCGCACGCGGACGCCCAGGCTTTTGTCGCCCACCTCCAGGACATCGGCGAACTGCCTCGCTCGCCCTGGCATCAGAGGTTTCGAAGGCTCTTACGCAAGTGAGACAACGGCTTCGCTGGTGTACATGAGGAACGTCATCGATTCCTGGAAGTACAGCTCGACGGAGTTCGCATCGTGCGAGAGGTAACCGATGGACAGGTCCTGGCCCAGATGCAGTTCGTAGTCACCACCACGCGTCGACAGCAGGAAAGCGCCGTCGATGGCCGGGGCCCAGATGATCTCGCCGTCGAGAACGCGTCGCAGGTGCTCGCGGATGGGGTAGCCGTGATCGGAGGTCTCGTTGATCGCGGTGAACGCGTCGGCGTTCAGGAGCAATGAGTACGGTCCGTTGACACCGGCCAGGCGCAGCGACGTGATCGCCTGGCTGATGGCCTCCGGGTAGTCCTTGGCGTCGATGGGGAGCTTCAATTCCGGGTTGGAACCGCTCGCCCGCACGCCGGTGATGCTGGCTGCGGGGTATCCCTCGAAGATGGCGCGGTCCTCGGCGAACGCGATCTGCTTGGCGGCATCCTTGACCGGCTGCCAGTCGGAGTCCTTGGCGCCGCGTTCGACGTCGTCGATGGCCTGACGGCTGACGGTGAACGGGACCCGCAGTTCGATGACCGGCTGCGACTGACGAGCGTGTGCGATGACGCCGTCGGCCAAGGGATTGATCGGCACCTGATGTCCGAGCGGGATGGCCGCAAGATCGTCACCTGACGGGCCCTCCACGTCCACCACACGACGACCGGCGACGTGGCGCTTGAAGGTACGGCTCGCCTCTTCTTCGATCTCGGCCCAGGCTGCTGCCGAAATGGGTGCTAGGTCGCGGTGCAGGTTTGTCATTGCTGGGCACTCCTTTTGAGGCTGCCGATTCCGAGAGAACCGTCAGAGATGGGCGCTGTGAACGTCGCTTCGGGAACGAGCCTGGTCGGCGCGTCCGGGGGGTCGTCGAGAAAGTCCGCCGTCGGAACGAAGAAATTGATTCCGGTGACGGCGGTGGAGAAATCGAGAATGCGGTCGTAATTGCCGACGGGATTCCCGATGAACATGTTGGTCAGCATCTGCTCGGTGACCGTCGGCGACGCCGAGTAACCGATGAAATAGGTACCCATCTCAGCGGAGCCGACGTGGCCGAACGGCATGTTGTCGCGCAGAATCTGGATCTGCTCACCGGATTCGTCTTCGATGACGGTGAGTGCGGTGTGTGAGTTTGCCGGTTTGGTGTCGTCGTCCATCTCGAGATCTTCGAGCTTGGAGCGTCCGATGACGTTCTCCTGCTCCTCGACGGGCAGTGAGTTCCACTCCGACATGTCGTGGAGGTACTTCTGGACGATGACGTAACTGCTGCCTGCGAAGTCCGGATCCTCGTCACCGACGGTGACCGCAACGTAGGCGGCCTGCCCGGACGGATTCTCGGTGCCGTCGACAAAACCCATGAGGTCGCGTTGCTCGAAATACTTGAACCCGTGGACCTCGTCGATCACCGACGCGGCGCCGGCCAACCTGTTGGTCACAACCGTGGCGAACTCGAAGCACAGGTCCATCTGACGGGCCCGGATGTGGAACAACAGATCGCCCGGTGTGCGGGGAGCGTGGTGTTTGTCACCGGTCAACTCGACAAAAGGATGCAATTCTGCCGGCCGTGGACCCTCGAACAGACGGTCCCACGCATCCGAACCGATGCCGACGACGGCGGCCAAGCCACCGGCGGGAACCCGGAATCCGATCGAGCGTTGCAGTCCGGAAATATCGGCCAGAACGTCGTGAACTGCCTGCTCACCACCCTCGTCGATGGTGAAAACCAGGAAGATCGCAGCTTCGGTGAGCGGGGTCAGCAACGGCTGCGGTATCGCGGGAAGGGCCACTTCGGCCTCGTCGATCTCACTCGTTTCCGCCATGCAGACCAGTATGGACGATTCCGGCAGTCCCGGCATCAGTAGTGGGTAAGACGAGTGAAGGTGTCGCGTTACGGTGTCGCGGCCTGGGCACCCGCATCGAAGCCAGCCGGAATCTCGAAGATCTTTCCGTCGAACCCAGCGCGGTAGAGATGCCCGCTCGCGAATCCGGAATTGCCGCGCCCATAGGTCAACACACTCGACGCCTGCAGTCCGCTGGTGAGCGAGCAGTACTGGCCGGGTCCGTCGATCCGCCACACCTCACCACTGATGTCCGTGGGAACGATTGCGCGATCTCGCGAGTCCAGGGTCAAACCATCTGGGGCAGAGAAGGTTTCGAGACCACCGAGATCGACCAACGATTCCGAATACCCTGGATTGTCGACGGAGATGCGGCTGACACCCGGGTTTGCGAACGTGCGCGAGACGTAGAGCCAGCGATTATCAGCGCTCAGGGCTGCGCCGTTCGCACTCGGGAAAGTCGCCCACGCCGGGTCGACGGCACCGCCTGGACTGACCTTACCGATCAACGAACCGAAATCGTTGGTGGCATAGATCGTTCCGTCGTGCGCGACGGCGAGGCCGTTTGCAGCGCTCAGACCACCGGCGATCGGCGTCACGGCACCCGAGTTCACGTCCACCCGCGCGACCGACGCAGCACGCGTCAGATCGCCGATCAGCACGCCGGCGTTTGCTCCGGTTCCCACCAGCAGTGAACCGTCCGGGCTCCACGCGAGTGCGCCCGCACCGCCGGGAACCGTCGCGATCGGAACTGCGGCCTGACCAGGCGCGTCGACGCGGAAGATTCGACCACTCACCAGGTCTGTCGTGTACAGGCGACCCTGCCCGTCCACGGTGACACCCTCGAGGGCTGCGCCCGGAATCTGGGCGCTGAGGATTGCGGGGGACGATCCAGGGCAGGGCGGCGCGGCCGCGGCACCGGACACACCCAGAGCCAGAAGCGAACCGGCAACAAGAGCACCGGTGATACCTACCCGAATACCGCGATCGAAGATCCTGGTGCGCATCTGCGCAACGCTAGACCTTCGGCCCGATTTCGCCTAGAGCGACCGAAGGAAAGAGATCAAAAGTTCATTGACCTCGGAAGCACGTTCCTGCTGTACGAAGTGCCCCGCGCCGCCGAGAAGGTGCACACCCCGCAGGTCGGGGACGGTGTCCTTCATGCGGTCCAATGCCTTGGGGCCGCTCATCGCGATGACCGGATCCTCGGCGCCCGCGACGAAGAGCGTCGGGACGTTCACGTGCGCGCCGTCCAAATCCGCACTGCGTTCCCAATTGGCGTCGTACGCCCGGTACCAGTTCAAACCACCTGTGAAACCCGTTGCAGTAAAGGTCTTTACATAAACATCCAGATCGTCCTCGGTGAGCCACGACCACGGCAATGCAGGCGCCTCGGGCAGTACGTCGAGGTAGCCGTTTCCTTCGGCCGGGTTCTTCCAGACGTCGAGGTACCGGTAAGCCCCGGAGAGGGCATGGAAAAGCCGTTGAAGGAACTCACGTGGACGGGCGTCGAGTTCGCGCTCCGCGACACCCGGTTCCTGGAAATAGTGAATGTGCAGAAAATGCTTGCGCGCCATCGCGGCGTAGATGGTCGAGGGTTTTGCGGGAAACCTGTCGGGCGCATAGGGGACCGCCAACGAGACAAGCCCCGCAACACGATCGGGATGGCGCAGAGCGGTGGTCCACGCGACGGGCGCGCCGAAATCGTGGCCGACGAACACCGCTTTGTCGATTCCGAGAGCGTCGAGTAGATCGATCAGCCGGTTCGCGACGGCATCGTTGGTGTAGTCCTCGACCACTTCGGGGCGGGTAGTGCCGCCGTAACCGGGCATGTCGAGTGCGATCGCCCGAAAACCCGCTTCCGTCAACGCTGCCGACTGATGCCGATAGCTGTACCCGAGGCCGGGAAAGCCGTGACACATAACCACAGCTGCCCCAGAACCGGAATCGTCAATCTGCCAACGGAATCCGTCGACATCGATCGTCTTGACCGTCATGTCAGGCGGTGATCATGTCTTCCTGGTTCCAGAATGCACGCATCGACAGGATCTTTCCGTCGTCGTCGAAGGTCATGACGTCGATGGGTGCGATGGTCAGGGTCTGCTCGCCGAGCTTGGTGATCAGCGAGAAGTGGAATGCCGCTTCGTTTCCGGCGATGCGGAGGGTCTGAAGGTGAGCTTCCTGGTCGAAATTCTCGATCACGGAGTAGAACTCGAGAATGGACTCGCGGGTGGTGCGAACGTCGGTACCAACCGGGTCTTCAACGGTTGCACCCTCGGCATACAGGGCCACAACCTGGGCGGCAGTGCCCGTGGCAACTGTCTCGATGTAGGCGTCGACGGTCTTGCGGATTACCTCTGCGGACGGTGCCATGGTCTACCCCTCGTAGTTAGAACAGGTTCTAATTCTGAGGATAACCTACGTCTCTGGTCCACGGGTCAGGTTTCGAGCACCTTGCGCAGGCGAGCCTTCTTCCGGTTCTCCCGGACGATCCAGACGACATCGGCGTCATCCGACGCCTCCAGGGAGACGAATGCCGGCAGGGCATTCTCCGGATCAGCCGCGACCGCGACGCTCCAGCAGTATCCGAGCGCCTGCCGGAGAGTACGTGTGTCGGCGTCACGACGGGCATCAGCTGGTTGCGAGACGATCCACTCGGTAGCGTCTCGGCACACCTGGACGGCCAGCGCAGCGTTGGTCCTGTCCTTCAGCAACCGTGGCTCGCAGATCCCGGCAGCCGCTGCGCGCAGCGTCAATGGATGGGTGGAGCGCGCCCACTGCTCGATGATCGCCCGGAACAATTCCGGATCCGTGTCGCCTATCGCTTGAACGGCCATCGCGGCAGCTTCACGTGCACGCCACGAAGCACTGGTGGTCGCCTCCGTCAGACTGTCCAGAGCAGCCTCGTCGCGCGAACGAACAAGAATGAATCCGAGCCCGACGATCCCACAGCAGCGGATGTATTCGTCTTCGGACTCCACCGCCTGCAGGAAGGTTCGCGCGCGGGCCGGGCAATCCTGAACGCTCCTGCAGATAACTCCACAGTTCATCGCCGTCCAGATCCGCGAATGTCATGGGCGTCCTTTCCTCAGTACACCCAATCCTGTCAGCCCGGATCTACACGCGCAGCATTTCCGATCAGTGAGCAGGGAGAAGGGACGTCTCCTGCGCCGCGCCGTCTTCTGCGCCGATCTGGACGATGTTTCGCGGCAGGAATACAGCTGCGATCGCACCGAGAACTGCTGCAGCAGCACCGATCAGGAACGCGATACGCATGCCCTCGTCGGTGTAGAACACAGCGCCCTCCATCGCCATCGCGATGTGCGAGTTCAAGACCGTGAAGGCGATGACGGGAAGCACTGCGGGGAAGATGCTCTGGAAGACCGCGACCATGCTCGCCGTGGTTGCCTGCAACTGCGGCGGCACTGCCTCGATGAGCAGGTTCGGAATGGAGGCGTAACCCATACCCATACCGACACCGAAGATTCCGGCAAAGATGATGAGCAGCGGCTTGTTGTCGTGAATGGTGGCCGTCAAGGTGAATCCGACTGCCATGAGTATCATTCCGATGATCATCAGCAGACGGGGTCGAATGTTGCGGCCGACCAGGAAGCCCACGATCAAGCCGCCGACCACCACCATGCCGCCAAGGGGCGCCTGGAAGATCGCGAATCCCTCTGCTGTCACGCCGAATCCGTATCCCAGGCCGAGAACTGCTGGCGTCATCACCATCATCGGCAGCAAAATCGTGAAGACTCCCGACGCGCCGTAGCAGAACCCGGCACCGACGGCGGTGAGCATCACCGAACGCTTGCCGAAGTAGCGCAGGTCGATCAAGGGCTCACGGATGGCTCGGGCAGAGGCAACCCACGCCGCCAGCAGTGCGACGCCACCGATCAGATAGGCCAGCGTCGAACCGTTCTTCCAGCCCCAGGTCGGTCCGAAGCTGACGCCGATCAGAATTCCGGCGATGCCCGATCCGAGTAGTACCGCACCGATCAGGTCCAGCGAAGAACGCAGTCGTACAGCTGATTCCGCCGTCGAAGCGAAGATCATGCCGCCGAGCAAAACCAAACCGATGACGAAGAACCAGAAGATGCTCCGGAACCCGTGGTTGTCGATCAACCAACCGGTGAGGAACGGCGCCGGAATAGCGATCAGGCCCATGCCGGAGGTTGCAATACTGACAGCCAGCGCAACGGTTTTCGGCGGAAAGACATCTCGAATGAGGGAGTAGCTCAGGAAGAGGCAGGGAACGAGCAGACCAGTCAGGGACCGGCCCAGAATCAAGACTGCATAGCTCGGCGCAATCGCCGAAATGAAGGAACCGACCGCCGCGCCGGCGACCGCAAAGAGCAGGACTTTTCGTTTGCCGTACATATCTGCGAGCTTGCCGAGCAGCGGAGACGCGACCGCCCCCAGCAGCAGGAACGACGTGAGCAGCCAAGCGCCCTGCGTTGTTTGATAATGCACCGAGATGGCGGGCAGCGCCGTGGAAATCATCATGTAGCTCACCGCGAGCATTTCGAGAAGAAGAACGATCGACGCCAGCGAGAACACCAGTCGCGGAGTCCACCGCTCCGGTATCGACGTCGATTCGGGCAGACTGGGAGACGAACCGTCGCTGTGGACATGAGACGCCATGGCTGAAGAATCCTTTCGGGACACCTGCGAATTCGATTGACCCCCTGCCGAATACCGTCGGCCGGGGCCTTGCGGGGAAGTGCAGTGGAACGACAGCTACCGTTCTCGGCAACGTGTTACCTGCATCACAGCCCTCGCGTCGAACGCGCGCTACAGAATGTTCCGCGGAGCGGGACAATCAGGACAACGACTGATTGGCACCCCGGATACAGCCCCAGATACGACTGTGCGCCGTTTCGGTAGCGGTAACTACCAAAACGGCGCACGTGCGCGAAGCGCCTACAGAACTATGTTCACCATCTTGCCCGGCACAACGATCACCTTGCGCGGTGCGTTGCCCTCGAGCAGAGCGACGATCTTCTCGTCGGCCAGGGCGATCTCCTCGACAGCCTTGCGATCGGCATCCGCCGGCACGCTGATGCGGCTACGAACCTTGCCGTTGACCTGGATCGGGTACTCGACGGTGTCCTCGACAAGCCACTTCTCCTCGACAGCGGGGAAGGGGCCGTGTGCAAGAGATTCCGCGTGTCCAAGACGCGACCACAGCTCTTCCGCGAGGTGCGGCGCCAGGGGAGCGAGCATCAGCACCAACGGCTCGACGGCAGCACGGGGCGCGCCACCCGGGAACGCCTTGGTGAGGTGGTTGTTGTACTCGATCAGCTTCGCAGCGGCCGTGTTGTCGCGCAGCGCGGTGTAATCCTCGATGACACCGGAAATCGCCTTGTTGAGCGCACGCAGCGTTTCCTCACCGGGCGCTTCGTCGGTGACACGGGGCTTGCCGGTCTCCTCGTCGATGACGACGCGCCACACTCGCTGCAGGAATCGCGCAGCGCCGACGACATCCTTGGTCGCCCACGGACGCGAGGTGTCCAGCGGGCCCATCGACATCTCGTACACACGCAAGGTGTCTGCACCGAACTCGGCGCAGATCTCGTCCGGCGCAACGGCATTCTTGAGGCTCTTGCCCATCTTGCCGTACTCGCGGTTGACCTCGGCGCCCTCGAAGAAGAACTTGCCGTCACGCTCGACGACCTCTTCTGCCGGCACGTAGACGCCGCGGGCATCGGTGTACGCGAATGCCTGGATGTAGCCCTGGTTGTAGAGGCGACGGTACGGCTCGCTCGAGGACACGTAGCCCAGGTCGAACAGAACCTTGTGCCAGAAGCGCGAGTACAGCAGGTGCAGCACCGCATGCTCGACGCCGCCGACGTACAGGTCGACTCCACCGGGATCGTTGGGGCCGTGCAGTTCCGGACGCGGACCCGTCCAGTACGCCTCGTTCTGCGGATCGCAGAAGGCGTCCTGGTTGGTGGGATCGATGTAGCGCAGCTGGTACCACGAGCTACCTGCCCACTGCGGCATGACGTTGGTGTCGCGGTGGTAGGTCTGCAGACCGTCGCCGAGATCGAGCTCGACGTTGACCCAGTCGGTCGCCTTGTTCAGCGGGGGAGAGGGCTCGGAGTTGGCGTCGTCCGGATCGAAGGACACCGGTGCGTAGTCCTCGACCTCCGGAAGCACAACGGGCAGAGCCGAATCCGGCAGGGCGTGTGCGTTGCCGTCCGCGTCGTAGACGATCGGGAAAGGCTCGCCCCAGTAACGCTGACGCGCGAAGAGCCAGTCGCGCAGCTTGTACTGGATAGTGCCCTTGCCCTGGCCGCTCTCCTCGAGGCGGCTGATGACGGTCGCCTTGGCCTCGGCTACGTCCAAACCGTCGAGGTAGTCGGAGTTCACCAACGGGCCGTCACCGGAGTACGCAGCCTCCGAAACATCGCCACCGGCAATAACTTCGAGAATTTCCAGTCCGAACGCGTTCGCGAACTCCCAGTCACGGTGATCGTGTCCCGGAACTGCCATGATCGCGCCGGTGCCGTAGCCCGTCAGCACGTAGTCGGCGATGAAGATCGGGACCTTGTGGCCGTTGACCGGATTGACGGCGTAGGAACCGAGGAAGACGCCCGTCTTCTCCTTGTTTTCCTGACGCTCCAGGTCGGTCTTGGCGGCAATCGACTTGCGGTATGCAGCAACAGCTTCCGCCGGAGTCGTGGCACCGCCAGTCCAGCGTGCGTCGACACCGTCGGGCCACTCGTCCGCGACGAGCTTGTCCACCAAGTCGTGCTCAGGAGCCAGCGTCACATAGGTGGCGCCGAACAGCGTGTCGGGGCGCGTCGTGAACACATCGACGCCGTACTCGCCTGCGGCAAAAGTAACTTCGGCGCCGTAGGAGCGTCCGATCCAGTTGCGCTGCATAGCCTTGACCTTGTCCGGCCAATCCAGGTACTCGAGATCGTCGACCAGGCGATCGGAGTACGCGGTGATGCGCATCATCCACTGCTGGAGGTGCTTACGGAACACGGGGAAGTTTCCGCGGTCACTACGACCGTCGGCGGTGACTTCCTCGTTGGCCAGCACGGTGCCCAAACCGGGGCACCAGTTGACCATCGAATCCGACTGGTAGACAAGGCGGTACGAGTCGACGACCTTTGCCTTCTCGGCGACTGTCAGCGACGCCCACTCGCGTCCGTCTTCCAGAGCGCGCTCACCGGAATCGAACTCGGCTTCCAGCTCCGCGATACGACGGGCCTTGCCTGCAGCCTTGTCGTACCAGGCGCCGTGGATCTGCAGGAAGATCCACTGCGTCCAGTGGTAGAAGTCGACGTCCGTCGTCGCGAGGCTACGACGCTCGTCGTGCCCCAGACCCAGGCGTCGCAGCTGGCGCTTCATGTTGGCGATGTTGGACTCGGTGGTCGTCCGCGGGTGGGTACCCGTCTGCACGGCGTACTGCTCGGCGGGGAGACCGAACGCGTCGTAGCCGAGGGTGTGCAGGACATTGCGCCCCTGCATGCGATGGAAGCGTGCGAAGACGTCCGTAGCGATGTATCCGAGCGGGTGACCGACGTGCAGGCCCGAACCCGAGGGGTACGGGAACATGTCCTGAACGAAGAGCTTGTCGGCGGGAACACCGTCGGGCGAGGAGAGCGGACCGACCGGATTGGGCGCGTTGAACGTGCCGTCCTCACTCCAGCGGTCCTGCCAGTGCTGCTCGATCTGGCCGGCGAGCTCCGCGGTGTAGCGGTGCTGCGGAGTTGCGTCGGCTGGTGAATCGGGGGACTGCGGAGACTCGGTCACTGTGGTCGCTATCTACTTGGCTGACGGAAATACCGATAACCAGGGTAGAGCCTGTGCGACCCGGGCATACCATCAACTCCACTCGCGCCTATCCTGTATGGGTGATCGTTGTCGCTGTGGTGCTATTCGTGCTCGCTGTCGCCGTCGGTGGAGTTGGTGTCGCCGGACTGATCGGCAAACTCCCGCGCAACCGCTGGGCCGGTGTCCGCACCGAGGATTCCCTGCGGAGCGAGGAGTCGTTCGCCCTCGCCAACAAGGTGGCCGGTCCGACCATGCTCGCGGCCGCTGGAATGTTGGTCATCGGCGGAGTCGCAGCACTGACCATCGGCGGAGTCTTCGGCATTGCCGTCGCGATCATCGCCGTCGTCGTCGCCGTCCTCACTGCCGGTTTCGGTGGAGGCATCGGCACCCGCGCGGCCGCCGCGCTCCCACAGCAGAGCGGATGCGGTAACGACTGCAACTGCGGCGGCCACTCCGAGCCTGCCGCAGACGAGCCGGTGGCGGAGACCCCCGAGGCCAAGGCGAACGCTGCCGCTTGCGGTACCGCTTCCTGCGGTGCCTGCGCGCTCAAGGATGCTTGCCAGCCGGCTCATTGATTCACGTGAAACATCGCGTGGTCGACCCGGCCGGGGTCGTATTCGGGCTAGTGGTTCCGCTGTTGTGTGCGGTCTTCGGCTTCGTCCTGACAAAAATTTGGGAGCCTCGCCTCCCGGAGCAGATCGCGACCCACTGGACCACCACCTCGCCGGACGGCTTCTCCACCCCGTCGGCCAACGCATGGACCATTGCACTTTTGACACTGCTCTTCGGTGGCGGTCTCAGCGCGATTGCCGCTCTTGCTCCCGCGATGTTGATGATGCGTCGATTCATGTTGGTTGTCGGACTGAGCGTGGTCGGGCTCATCACGACAGTGAACTTCGCTTTGCTCTACACCCAACTCGATGTCGCCGATCCGTCCACGACGTCACTCCCGCTGTGGTCTCTCGGTGTCGGCTTTGCAGTCGGCGGGGTGCTGGGGTGGATCGGCGCCTCGTTCCTGCGTGACTACCGCGTCCGCACTCTTGCCACGATCGAACCCTCGGCCGGGTTGCCGCGAAGCAGCTGCCCTCTACCTATCTCCGACGACGTCGGATTCAGCACCAAAGGCTCGGTGATCCTCACTGCGATCACTCTGGCGCCCGGAGTCATCATGGCGTTGGCGATGCGGTCACTCTGGCCGCTGTTCATCTTCGGTGCACTCGGACTGCTCGTCGTCAGCCTGGTTCGCTTCCGGGTGATCGTCGACGAACGGGAAATTCGGGTCATCAACATGGGGATGGCTGCGATGACCTACGGCATCGACGAAGTTGTCGGAGCCGACGTCGCGGAGATCAAACCGTTCGCGGACTTCGGCGGCTGGGGACTCAAGACCAAGGGTCGTCGTAACTACGGCGTCGTCACCCGCACCGGGCCAGCGGTGGTCATCACGTTCGCCGGTGGCGACCGACTCACGATCACGACACCGAAGGCCGAAGACATCGCCGGGTCCCTCAACCGATTGGCCGACGCCCGGACTCGGTAACCGCCGAACCTGACCCGATCGCTTCCTGAGTCTTCTCGAGATACCCGCATGCCGCCGCCCTGGCTTTGGTGACATCGCGCTCGGCGATGGCTTCGGCAACTCCCTGATGATGCGAAGACGTCAGCGACGGCGGATGAACGCCTTCGGTCACCTCGTAGGTGGCGCGGACCGTTTCGAGGATTCCGGCAAACAGATCGGTCAGAACCGGATTGTGAGCGGCATCGACGACGGCAATGTGAAACGCAAGATCGACGTCGACGAAGTTCTCGGCCGGCACGTCACGCTTGGCGGCCAGCTCACGAAGTATCCGAACGTCGTCGTCGCTACGACGCTCACACGCCAACCGGACCGCTTCCATCTCGAGCGCACGACGCACTTCGAAGACGTATTTCATCTCGTCGACGGACGCGTGTTTGCCGAGCAGTCCGCCGATGTCGGTCCGTGCCCGAACGAAGGTCCCTGATCCGCGACGGATCTCCAGGACTCCCGTCGACGTCAGTGTCTTGATCGCTTCGCGCACGGTGTTCCGGCCGACGCCGAGAACACTCATCAGTTCCGGCTCGGTGGGAACACGGTTCCCGACGGTCCAGGCGCCGTCGGAGATCTGCGCGCGCATCCAATCGAGGGATTGCTCGTACGCGGACTCCTTGCGAACAACGGTCATCTACTCATCCTCACAGCATTCGCGACGATCATTCCACTCACCTACGATACGTAGGACGACCCATGTATTTTCGCACTCTGTCATCAGGAGGGGCTTCCCACGTCCGCCACAGCTGTCGCCACCGAAGAACGCACACGCCGCACCAATCGACACTTCTACGGCGTGGGCTACGTCCTCACCGTGATCCTTCTGGGCGCGAACATGCCCACCTCCGTCTACGGGCTGTACCGGACCGAGTTCGGATTCACGCCAACCATCCAGACGCTCATCTACGGCGTCTACGTCGCCGGCCTCGTTCCGGCGTTGCTGTTCTTCGGACCGCTGTCCGACGCCCTCGGCCGACGCACCGTGCTTCTGACTGCACTCGCGCTGAGCGTCGTCGGCACACTCGTTCTGGCATTCGCCGACGCGACGGTGTGGTTGTTCGTCGGACGCGTTGCTCAGGGAATCGCGGTGGGCGCGGCCAGTGCGGCGGGCAGCGCCGCGTTGGTGGAGCAGGAACCGAAGTTCGATCATCGACGGGCAGCGCTCGTATCGACGGTGACGGGCGCGTTGGGCGGTGCACTCGGACCACTCGTGTCCGGTGCGATCGCCCAGTACCTTCCGCAACCGCTGCGGTTGCCGTATCTGATCTTCCTCGTCGCGTTCATCCCGGCACTGATCGTGTTGCTACTACTGCCGCGGATCGGGGACATCACACGCCCGAAGCGGTTCTTCCAGATGCCACATGTTCCCGCCACCATTCGAGAGACGTTCTGGCTCAGCTCGCTCGCCGTCGCGCTGTCGTGGGGCGCAGTCGGACTCTTCCAGTCGGTGGTCCCGTCGTGGATGACCAGCCTGCTGAACATCGACAACCTCCTACTCGGCGGCGGAGCAGCTGCACTGGTCATGATCTGCTCGGTGATCGCGCAGCTCGGCGGGAGTCGTATGGACCCGCGGACGTCCGTCACCGCCGGCCTGGGAATCCTCGCTCTAGGAATGATCGGCCTACTCGTGGTCGACCTCGTCCCCAGCCTTGCGCTGCTGGGCGTCATCACCGTGGTGGTCGGCGCCGGGCACGGTCTGGCGTTTGCCGGCGGCATGAAACGCGTCAACGCCGCCGCCCGAATCCACGCCCGCGAGAGCCACGGCGGAGTCCTGGCGGCATTCTTCACCGTCAGCTACGCGGGACTGGCGATCCCGTCGATCATCGCGGGTATCGCCATCACCATCCAGGGAATGCAGACGGCCATCATCGAACTGTCGATCGTCGGGACGCTGCTGTGCCTGGCCGTGATGGGCTTCAACCTTCGTGGGGCTCGAGAGCCCGTCGACGCACGCCGTTATCCTTAGCCAGGTGAAGTTTCTCAGTAGGTTCTACATCGACGGGTTCATCCTCGGCATCATCATCGCCGGCGTGCTCGGAAGTGTGTTCCCGGTATCGGGTACCGCGGAGAGCATTCTGAACTGGGCCACCAAGATCGCCATCGGCTTCCTGTTCCTGCTCTACGGAGCACGGCTCTCGCCGCAGGAAGCCTGGAAGGGCGTCAAGCACTGGCGACTGCACACTGTCGTCCTTGCCGCGACGTTTGTGCTCTTCCCGCTGATCGGCCTTGCGCTGCGATTCCTGTCGCCGACCCTGATCAGCGACGAGCTCTACACCGGCATCCTCTACATGTGCCTCGTTCCGTCGACGGTTCAGTCGTCGATCGCGTTCACTTCGATCGCAAAGGGAAACGTCGCCGGCGCGATTGTCAGTGCGTCGTTCTCCAACCTGATCGGCGTCTTCGTCACCCCGTTGCTGGTGGTTCTGCTGATGAATACAACGGGCCAGGCGACGGTCGACTTCTCGTCGATCCTCGACATTGTCGTGCAGCTGCTGATCCCGTTCATCGTGGGCCAGCTGATCCGCCCGCTGGTGATCGGATGGCTGCAGAAGTATGCCGAGCCCACCAAGTACGTCGATCGCGGATCGATCCTCCTCGTTGTCTTCGCCGCCTTCAGCGAGAGCATGAAAGAGGGGATCTGGAGCACCATCACGATCTGGCAGATCGTGATCCTCACAATCGTGTGCTGCCTGATCCTCGCGCTGGTTCTCGGCGTGACCACTCTCGCGGGGCGCAAGCTCGGGTTCGACCTTCCCGATCAGATCGTCATCATCTTCTGCGGGTCGAAGAAGTCCTTGGCGACAGGCCTACCGATGGCGGCTGTACTGTTCGCGGGCCAGCCCGTCGGCCTGATCGTGTTGCCGCTGATGATCTTCCATCAGATCCAACTGATCGTCTGTGCTGCGATGGCGCAACGCTTCGCGAATCGGGATCCGGTGAGCGTCAGCTAGCGAGCAACTCGCCTCGGGTCGCGTCGACGCAGCCACAACCGCCCTGCAGTTCAGCACAATCGATGGACAACGCATGGCGACTCGATGCCAGGTCGACGCAGTTCACGCCGGTGCATTCGAGTGATCCGTCCGCATGTCGCAGCAAAGAATCGTGGCAGTGATCGACATCCGAAACACAATCCGCGCACTGGATCTGACGCTCAGCGATCATTGCTGCCACCTCTCTCGAAAACGATGACACAGGAATATCATCGACCTCCGACAGATCAGTTTCGTTCCACTTCGATGGGATGGCTGGCCAGCATTGCCACGGGGAGCGGTTGGCGTCGTAGCACCCGTGCCCAAACATCGACTCGGGGCGGCGTCAGCACATCGGACGGCAGTGAGCTGATCACCATCCAGTCTTCACGCTCGAGTTCCGAATCCAGCTGCCCCAGAGTCCAACCCGAGTAACCGGCAAAAATGCGGATCCCTTCGACCAGAGGAGCGATGACCTCCGGGTCCGAGTCCAGATCCACCATGACAACTTTGCCGTCCACCCGCCGCAGGCCGGCGACGCCGTCGATCCGTGCACCGTTGCGAGCGATACCCAGGCAGAGCGCGGAGTCACGCTTGACGGGTCCACCGATGTACAGGGCGGAAGGATGCGCGGTCAGCGGTGACCACTGCGGCAACACGTTCTGCACGGCCGTCTCACTCGGCCGATTGACGATGACGCCAAGGCTCCCGGCGTCGTTGTGCTCGATCATGTAGATGACGGTGCGGCGAAATGCAGGTTCCGTGAGATCGGTCGACGACACCAACAAACTGCCCGGACGAACCTCCGGTTCTATCCAGGCCATTCGATCCTCGGGTTCTTCTGCGTGCGCCACAAAGACATCATCTCACCGACAACTGCGTGCGGAGGAACGAGACACAGGCGTGTTCAGGTCAGACCCGCCACATCGGCAAGTAGTGCCAGATGCCGCTCGAAAATCTCACTCGCATCGGTGAACGTATCGCTTCCGTACTGCCCGAACACCTCGAAGTTCACCGAACCGAACAGCGATACCCAGACGAGAGTTGCGCGCACCGCAGCATCCGGCGGCAGGTCGGTGCCCAGTTCTTTCCGCACTCCCTCGAGGTCCGTTGCCAGCGTGTCACTCAGGTCCGGGCCCTCTCGCACCGTGAGTGCACCTGCGCGATGGGCGGCGTCGATGATCCCGATCAGCCGGGTCACGACGAGGGTGCCAGGGCCGGTGGTCTGCTCGCCCGGAGCGTCGTAACCGGGGACGGGGCTGCCGAACAGCAGACCGTATCGAGCCGGCTCCCGGATCGCCCAACTCCGGACGGCACGTCCGAGAGCAATGAACTGTCCGCGAAAATCTTCTGCTGCAACGGCATTCACGGCGGAGTCCACTTCCGCGCCCAGTTCCGTGTACCCGTCCACCACCAGCAAGGTCAGCAGTTCGTCACGACTGGCGACGTAGCGGTACACCGCTGAGGACACGACTCCCAGATCACGCGCGACGGCCCTCAAGGACAAAGCGGCGGCGCCGACGGCAGCAAGATGCTCACGCCCGATCCGGGTGATGTCCTGCAGCGTCTGTTCGCGCGCCCGCTCGCGGGGAGTTCCAACCATGAGTCCATCTTGCCCCATGACCGAGAGCAGTATCAACAAAAGAGAGCACTGCTCTTGACAGCCCTGAGGTGCGGGTGCATTCTTGAAAACGAGAGCAGTGCTCTCAGTTCATTCGAAACGAGAAGGAGCACACCATGTCGAACCTCGAAATCGTCACCGGAGCAGGACCCGTCGGATCCGCCGTCGCGCTACAGCTCGCCGAGCGGGGAATCAACGTCCGGCTCCTGACCAGGTCCGGCAGCGGGCCCGAGCACCCGCTGATCGACCGCCGACGCGTCGACGTCTCGGATTCCGAGGCCCTGCGCTCGGTCAGCGAGGGCGCCACGGCCATCTACCACTGCATCCACGCCGCCTACAACGCAGCCGATTGGGAGCGGGAACTCCCGGCGGCCGAGAAGGTTGTGCTCGACGCAGCCGCATCCATCGGAGCCGTCGTGGTCTTCCCCGAAAGCCTCTACGCCTACAACTCCGACACCCTGATGACCGAATCCGATCCACGCAACGCCACCGGCGGCAAGCGCGGAGTGCGCACCGCGCTGCTTCGTGCCCGCGAGGCCTCCGCAACACCCACCGTCAGCGTCGTGGCCTCGGACTTCTTCGGCCCCCGCGTCCGCACCGCCCACGCCGGCGAGCGCATGGTTCCGAAGGTCATGGCAGGTAAGAAGATTCGTGTCATCGGTTCCGCAGACCAGCCGCACTCCTTCACCTACATCCCCGATCTCGCGGCGGCGATGATCGCAGCAGCACACAACCCCGAACTCTGGAACTCCGTCATCCACGCACCCACCGGCCCCGCGCTCACTCAGCGCAAGATCGCCGAGGCCTTCGCTCGAGCCGCCGGGGCGACCCCCGCCAAAGTGGGTGTCCTGCCCGCCTGGGTGCTCGACGCCGTCGGCAAGATCAACACCGACAGCCGCGAACTCGCGGAGATGAACTACCAGTTCACCAAGCCGTTTGTCATGGACTCGAGTGCCAGCGAAGTGCTGCTCGGACTCTCGCCGACGCCGCTCGATCAGGCCGCCGAAGAGACCGTCGCGTGGTGGCGCGCGGAACAGGCTCGCACCGCTGCTGCCTGAACCTGCAGGTGGGGGCTCTTGACGCAAGAACGGAACGGGTGTTCACTTCTTCACATGGCCTATCGCCGCACTCCGGCAGTACAAGAAAGACTGGACGCCCAACGCGCCCGACTGCTCGAGGCCGCCACGTCGGCAGTGGCAACCCACGGTTATGCGGGCTGTTCCATCGCCGCGGTGGCCAAGAACGCCGGCGTCGGCACCGGGACGCTGTATCGACATTTCGACGGCAAGGGTGAACTGTTCGCCGAAGTGTTCCAATCAGTTTGCAGCCGTGAGGTATCCGCGGCCCGGAACGCCGGAGACAATGCCCGAAGTCTGGAAGGCAACCACCGCTCCGCGGTATCGGCATCGGTTCGCACGTTCGCCGAACGTGCCATGTGTGCACCGGTTCTCGCCTATGCACTGCTGGTGGAGCCGGTGGATCCACTCGTCGACGAACAGCGACTCATGTTTCGCGAATCGTTCCGCGATTGCCTGGCCACCGCAATTCGCTCGGCAGTCGACACCGGTGAGATACCGTCGCAGGACGCCACTCTGACGGCAGCGTGCATCGTCGGGGCAATCGGCGAGGCCCTGATTCTTCCGTTGCGCGGCGGCACCACGGATCCCGCTGCGATCGATGCCATCCTCGCCTTCACTCTTCGATCGTTAGGGAGTTTCGATGACACCCACGCATGAAGTCACCAATCAGGTCCCGCCCCTGATCGATTACGACGCAGCCGAATACGCGCCGATCCTCGAGGCACTACACCGCGAGGGAGCTTCGGACGCAGCCGAAGAGGTTCATCGCGTCGGGGTCCGCGCCGGCAGCGCGCAAGCTCAGGAGTGGGGCGACCTGGCCGAGGAGCACCCACCTGTCCTGAGAACCCACGACCGCTACGGCAACCGCATCGACGAGGTCCGCTACGACCCTGCCTATCACCAACTCATGAGCACCGCAGTGGAATTGGGACTGCACGGCGCTCCGTGGGTTGACCCGAATCCACACGCACACCTCGTCCGCGCCGCGAAGATGGCCGTGTGGGGTCAAACCGACGCCGGCCACGGCTGCCCCATCTCCATGACGTACGCCGTGATCCCAGCGCTGCGGCACAACGCGGACCTGGCGGCGCAGTACGAACCCCTCCTGACCACCCGGCACTACGATTCGGCGCTGAAAGCTCCCCTCACCAAACCCGGATTGATCGCCGGTATGTCGATGACGGAAAAACAGGGCGGTTCAGACGTGCGTGCCGGAACCACAAGGGCAGTGCCACAATCCGACGGTAGCTATCTCCTGACAGGCCACAAGTGGTTCACCTCCGCACCGATGTCGGACGTGTTCCTCGTCCTCGCTCAGGCGCCGGGCGGTCTGTCGTGCTTCTTCCTTCCTCGGGTCCTGCCGGACGGCTCGCTCAACAACATGTACCTGCAGCGTCTGAAGGACAAGTTGGGAAATCATTCCAACGCGAGCAGCGAGGTCGAGTACCGCGACGCTCTCGCGTGGATGGTGGGCGAGGAAGGCCGGGGCGTGCGCACCATCATCGAGATGGTCAACATGACCAGGTTGGACTGCACGATCGGCACGGCCACCGGCATGCGCGTCGGCACGCTGCAGGCAGTTCACCATGCGAATCATCGAAGTGCGTTCGGCGCCAACCTGATCGACCAACCTTTGATGCGCAATGTTCTCGCAGATCTGGCGGTGGAATCGGAAGCGTCGACTACCGTCGCGATGTGGCTGGCCGCTCTGACCGACCGCGCAACGTCGGGCGATGCCCACGCGAGCGCCCTACGACGCATTTCATTGGCCGTGAGCAAGTACTTCGTCTGCAAGCGCGGACCGATCCACGCTGCCGAGGCACTCGAGTGTCTGGGCGGAAACGGATACGTGGAGGAATCCCGGATGCCGCGCCTCTATCGCGAGGCTCCGCTGCTCTCGGTGTGGGAAGGGTCGGGCAACGTCGCGGCGCTCGACACACTGCGGGCGATGGCAAAGCAACCCGAAACGCTGCAGCTGTTCTTCGACGAACTGAAACAAGCGAGTGGCGTGGACGCCCGCTTCGATCAGACCGTGCGGGATCTCGAGGTGGCATTCGGCGATTTCGACGACATCGAATACCGGGCGCGAAAGATCGTCGGTGACATGGCACTCGCACTGCAAGCCTCGCTGCTGCTCCGCTACGGGCACCCCGCGGTGGCCGACGCATTCTGCGCGAGTCGGCTCGGAGATAGCTGGGGGAGCGTGTTCGGGACCCTGCCGAGGGGGATCGACATCGCGCCGATCCTCGAGCGGGCCACCGTCAAGATCGGCGCCTGACCCACCCACTACAGTTTCCGCTTATGAACCGAGCCTCGAACCGCCGCGAGGCCTGGCAGCGCGTACTGCACACCCTGCGTGAATCACCCGGCCTGGGAAGGCTGGCGCTCGTCCGCTTTTCCAGCCAGTTCGGCGACGGAATGTTCCAGGCCGCGCTCGGCGGCGCAATCCTCTTCAACCCGGAACGTGAAACCGATCCGGTGGCGATAGCGGCCGGCTTTGCCGTACTGCTCCTTCCCTATTCGGTGATCGGCCCCTTTGCCGGCGCTCTGCTGGATCGTTGGGACCGCCGCCTGGTGCTCCTGTGGGCGAGCGTGCTCCGCG
The DNA here is from genome assembly GCF_056401335.1 of Rhodococcus sp. P4_F3_2. Taxonomy (NCBI): domain Bacteria; kingdom Bacillati; phylum Actinomycetota; class Actinomycetes; order Mycobacteriales; family Nocardiaceae; genus Rhodococcus; species Rhodococcus sp. P4_F3_2. Next base: position 327,063 of record NZ_JBFUJN010000005.1, on the reverse strand, counting down.
GGCTCTTCATCCTGACCACCGCGGTGCTGCTGGTCGCCGGCGGCGGTGACACTCTGTTGTTGACGTGTGCGCTTGCTGCGATCGGGGTCAGCCGCTTTGTCGGGGCAGGCGTATCCGCAGCCCTGCCGAAGGTCGTTCGACAATCGTGGCTGGTGGCAACCAATTCCGTTCTCACAACGGCTGGTTCGGTGGTAGCCGCTCTTGGTGCTTCGGCAGCGGTGGCGATCATCGGCGTGATCGGCGCGGGGGATCGAGCGTCAGGCGCCGCCGTGGCCATCGCAGCACTGGGATCGGTGATCGCAGCCCTCGCCGCGGCCAGGTTCACCGCCCGCTCACTTGGTCCAGTGGCCGACGAAGTGATTCGTGCCAGCGCCGTCCGTTCGGTAACGGCCGGACTGCGCACCGGGGCAACCGCTGTCTGGGAGGCGCCTGGCGTCACCACGGCAATGATCGGGATCGGAGCGCACCGCATCTGCTTCGGCATCAACACCCTCATCATGGTGCTGGTCCTACGCGACACCTCGAACGGCTCCCAATTACCTGGAGGGATGGCCGGATTCGGCGTCGCCGTCGGTGCAACGGCCATCGGAATGCTGATCGCGGCATTGATCACACCGTTCCTCATCCCGCGGATCGGTCGCTCACGGACGATCACGTACGCCCTGGTGTGCGCGGTGGCCGTCCAGCTCGTCTTCGTAACCACCCTGACGCAGGGATCGCTGCTGATCGCCGCCTTCCTGCTCGGCATCGCCGGGCAGTCCGTGAAACTCAGCGGCGACGCGGCCATGCAGATCGACATCGACGACGACCGTCGTGGCCAGGTATTCGCCTTGCAGGACACCGTGTTCAACGTCGCGTTCATCGGTGCGATCGCGGCAGCGTCGACGGTGATCGCACCCGACGGCAAGAGCGTCGGCCTGGCCCTTGCCGGCGCGGGTGTCTATGCCGCCGGATTGTCAGCGGTGCTGATCAACCGCAAGAAACGAGAAACTAGCCCTGCTGGGTAGCCCACCATTTCAGCAGTTCAGCTTCGGCCTCGTCACGCTCGAGCGGGCCGCGATCCAGACGTAGTTCCTTGAGGAACGTCCATGCCTTGCCCACCTGCGGGCCGGCCGGGATGTTGAGCAGTTCCATGATGGCGTTGCCGTCGAGGTCCGGACGCACGCGAGCGAGGTCTTCCTGCTCCGCGATGCGCGCAATCCGCTCTTCGATGTCGTCGTATGTGGCCTGCAACTGCGCGGCGCGGCGCTTGTTACGCGTGGTGCAGTCGGCCCGGACGAGCTTGTGCAGCCGGGGGAGCAGCTCGCCCGCGTCGGTGACGTACCGCCGCACCGCGGAGTCGGTCCACTGCCCCTTGCCGTAGCCGTGAAAACGCAAGTGCAGGAACACGAGCTGCGAAACGTCGTCGACCATCTGCTTCGAGAATTTCAAGGCACGCATGCGCTTGCGCACCAGCTTGGCGCCAACCACCTCGTGGTGGTGGAAGCTGACGCCACCGCCTGGCTCGTTACGCTTGGTATCCGGCTTGCCGATGTCGTGAAGCAGTGCAGCCCAACGCAATACGAGGTCGGGATCGCCTTCTTCGAGATCGATCGCCTGCTGGAGCACGGTGAGGGAGTGCTGGTAGACGTCCTTGTGTTGGTGATGCTCGTCGATCTCGAGCTTCATCTGCGGAACCTCGGGCAGCACGTATGCAGCCAGTCCGGAGTCGACCATCATGTTGATGCCGTCCACCGGGTACATGCCCAGCATCATTTTGTTCAGCTCCACCTGCACACGCTCGGCGGTGATCCGCTCGATCTGCGACGCCATCTCCTTGATGGCCTCGAAAACGCGATTGTTCAACGTGAAACCAAGCTGCGAGACGAACCTGGCTGCGCGCAGCATCCGCAGCGGATCGTCGTTGAACGAGTTCTCCGGCGCCGACGGCGTATCGAGTTCCCCGGCCAGCAGGGCGTCCATGCCGTTCAGCGGATCGACAAACGTGTAGGAACCGTCCGCGCCGATCTTCATCGCCATCGCGTTGACGGTGAAATCGCGGCGCACCAGATCGTCGGCCAACGTCGTTCCGTACTCGACTATCGGATTACGCGAGACACGGTCGTAAGCGTCGGCCCGGAAGGTCGTGATCTCGATCTCCTGGCCGTGCTTGATGGCGCTGATGGTCCCGAACTCGATGCCGGTGTCCCACTGCTTGTCCACCCAGCCCTTGAGCAGAGCCTGAACCTTCTCCGGCCTGGCGTCCGTCGTGAAGTCCAGATCGCCACTGAAGCGGCCCAGGATCGCGTCGCGAACACTGCCACCCACCAGGAACAGCTCGTGACCGGCCTCGGCAAAACGCCCACCGAGCGGGTTCAACACGTCGGACAACGTGCCGAGCGTTGCAGTGGCGTCGGCAAGCAGTCGTAGGCGGCGATCAGCGTCGGAGGTAGGGACAGTCACGTGAAAGGAGCTTACTTAAGGTGCGCAAATAGCAGAACGCGCATACGAACGCGATAGACCGCTTTGCGCGGGTTACCGGGCAACGCTGCAAGGCCAACTAGTATCGATGAGGTGTCTGGTGCCGAACGAACAAACAGGAGTCGCCGCAACCCGCGGCGTCGACCTGCCGTCGGCAACCCCGATAAACCTTTGATGCGAACCGTCCGTGAAACTTCTGCGGGCGGCTTGGTCGTCGACGGCTGGGGCGGACCTCCCGAACGCCTCTGCGCTGCACTGATCGGCCGAACCGACCGCCGCGGACGCCTGCTCTGGTCGCTACCCAAGGGCCATATCGAGCAGGGTGAGACGGCCGAACAGACCGCAATGCGTGAGGTCGAAGAAGAAACCGGTATCCAGGGAACCGTCCTGGCACCGCTGGGCAGCATCGACTACTGGTTCGTGACCGAAGGTCGACGCGTCCACAAGACCGTGCACCACTATCTCCTCCGCTTTCTCGGCGGTGAACTCTCCGACGAGGACATCGAGGTCACCGAAGTCGCCTGGGTGCCGCTGACGGAACTGCACAAGCGACTCGCATACGCCGACGAGCGCAAGCTGGCCGAACTTGCATCGCAGATGATCGCTGAAATGCCGCGACCTGAAATGCACCGACCTGAAATCCCGCGAGTACAGCACCCGAAGGAACCGGACGCCGGATGAGAATGGCTCTGCGGCGGGCCGGTGTGGCCGCTTTGGTGATGGCCGCTGTCGGTTTCGGGCCCGCGACGACGGCCGTCTCCTGGGCCGCTCCGTCCAGCCAGCCCAGTGAGCGCGCCCCGGCGCGAAACACCAACGATGCCAAATTTCTGCAGCTGACCATCGACTCCACCGCACCGACCACCGTGACGACAACCAGCGACCGCAACGTCGTGGTCAAGGGCACGGTGAAGAACGTCGGTGACCGTCCCGTCGAGGACGTCGGAGTGAGGCTGCAACGCGCTCCCGCGATCGACTCCAGTTCCGACGTGCGCGCAGCACTCGATTTCGACCAGGCTGTTTTCGACACGGTCGGCGAATTCGACACCGTTGCCACCACCCTCGACACCGGCCAGTCCAAGCAGTTCACACTCACCTTGCCGCTCCGGAGCACGACCGGGTTGTCTCTCGACATCACCGAACCGGGCGTCTACCCGATGCTCGTCAACGTGAACGGCACCCCGGAATACGGCGGGGCCGCCCGACTCGACGACGCACGCTTCCTGCTCCCAGTGCTCGGTGTGCCGGCCGCGGCCGAATCGAACGCCACATCCGGAACACCTAGTTCGTCGGCGACGGCCGTCGTTCCCCCCGACACGTCCGCCCCGATCGGCGTCACGCTCATGTGGCCGCTGGCCGACGCGCCACGACTCGTCGGCGGAATCCCGGGCGCGGTCAACGAACCAGTGCGCCTGATCGACGACGAACTTGCCACCGAACTTTCCGACGGCGGGCGCCTGGACGCGTTGGTCGATGCGGTGGAGAACGCCACCAAGCCCGAGAGCGATACCGATCGCCGCGTCACGGATGCGCTCTGCCTGGCAATCGACCCTGACCTTCTGATCACCGTCGAGAACATGACTCGCGGATACCTCGTGGCCGACAACTCGTCAGATCCCACCGGACCGTCGCACGAAGGCCGTGGCAGCGACGCCGCCAACCAATGGCTCGGCCGGGTGAAGACCCTCGCGTCCTCGATGTGCACTACGGCGGTTCCGTTCGCCCAGGCCGATCTCGCCGCGGTCACCTCGGTGGCCAATCCGGAGTTGACGGCTACCGCGCTCGCACGCCCGGCAGACATCGTCGACAACATCCTCGGCGTGACGTCACTGCGAGATTTCGTCTGGCCGGATTCGGGTGTCCTCGACTCGGCCACCGCAGAGGTGCTGAGCGTGAATCCCACCACAGCGATGGTGGCTGACACCTCCGTCGACTCGGCAGCCCCGCAACTGTCGTCGCGGATAACCGGCTCACTCGACGCCCTTGCGTTCGACACCTCGGCAGCCGCAGCCTTGGCCGCCACCGGCTCGGAGCCGCAGGTCCCGTCGTACATTCCCGACGACACCGCGCCGACCATCGACATCGAATCGCGCAGCGCCCGGCGCCAGGACGCGCTGGGAGCGATGGCGTGGGCCGCGCTGACGCCCACGTCATTGCCGCGCAATCAGATCTTCGCGCCGCCGCAACTGTGGACGGCGGACAGCAACGACGCCACCGCCGTGCTCTCGATGCTCGCGACCCTCATTCGCTCTGGCCTCGCCTCACCTCAGGCCCTGCCCGCACTACTCGGCAGACAACCGGGGGCCACTGACGCCGCCACGCTCGACTACCCGGACCGAGCCACCCAGGACGGTCCGCAGACGTCCGTCGTCGAGACCGCAACCACCCAACTTCCGCGTATCGACGGGCTCGAAGCTTCGCTCGTGGACGATCCGGCGGCTTCGCTCACCCCCCGGGGATTCACGGCGCCGCTCCGCGAAGATCTACTTCGCTCGATGACCTTGGCGGATCGCCGCAACGTCGACTCCGCATCGGTCAATCGGGCGGAGCGCGCTGCGACCATCCGCGCCGACAACGTCACCGACGCCGTCGACGGGATGTACCGGGCCGTCAGTGTGGTGTCGCCGGGCGGCGTCTACACCCTCGCGTCGGGGCAGAGTCCGCTCCTGCTGGTGGCGCGCAACGAGTTGCCCATCGCCATCAACGTCGACCTGCGTGTGGAAGCCCCTCCCGAGATGCAGATCAGTGACATCGGTCCCAAACAGCTGCCACCGCGAGGTAGCCGACAGTTGACTGTGCCCGCGGAAATGAACGATTCTCGCAAGCTGGAAGTCAACTTCTCGCTGACCACGACAGATGGCCGCCAATTGGGTACGCCGACCAGCGTGACCGTACGGTCGAATGCGTACGGTCGTCCCCTGGCCGCCGTGACGGCGACAGCGGGAGGGTTGCTGCTGTTCCTGGCAGGGCGACGGCTGTGGCATCGATTCAAGGGTCAGCCGGACCCAGCAGATGAAGGGTACGAACGCTCATGACCGGGAATCCACCCGAGGAGGGTCGCCGCTCGGCGATCACCCGCAAGAGTGCCACGACCCGTTCGCATCCTCGGATGCCACCGTGGGAGCGCGGCTACCCGATTCAGCCGGTCAACCCCGACGCACGTTTCGACGACGCACCCACCATGACCATCCCGGTGATCCGCGACTATCCCAGATATCGCGAAGCCGAGATGGAATTCGCCGATCGGCAGGCGACCAAGTCGGACGAGTTCGACACCGACGCGCACGCCCTGGTCGGTGATCGTAAGGAGACGAACTCCCGCCTCCTCGCGGCGACGGGTTCCATCGCGATCGCGACGCTGACGAGCCGCATCACGGGGTTCGCCAAGCAGTTGATGATCCTGATGGTCCTCGGCCCGGCCATCGCCAGTTCGTTCACCGTGGCCAGCCAGATCCCGAACATGATCGCGGAGCTCGTCTTGGGCGCCGTTCTGACCGCGATCGTCGTCCCCGTGCTGGTCCGCGCCGAGCGGGAGGACGCCGATCACGGCGAAGCGTTTGTCCGACGCCTCTTCACGGCGTCGCTCGTCCTACTGGGCATGGCCGCGCTGCTCGCGACCCTGGCAGCACCCGTACTCACCAAATACGTCTTCCTGTCCGAAGACGGCAAGGTCAGCACCGACCTGACCACGGCGCTGTCGTATCTACTTCTGCCGGCGATCCTGTTCTACGGGCTGTCGGCACTGTTCACAGCGTTTCTGAACACCAGGCAGATCTTCAAGCCCGGAGCCTGGGCTCCCGTACTCAACAACGTCGTCGTCCTCGTGGTGCTCGTGATCTACCGCCTGACTCCGGGCGAGATCTCGCTTGATCCGGTCTCGATGGGCGACGCAAAGCTGCTCACCCTCGGTATCGGCATCACCATCGGCGTCATCGTGCAGGCAGCCAGCCTGATCCCCGCGCTTCGCCGCGAAAAGATCTCGCTCAAGCCGCTGTGGGGTCTCGACGATCGCCTGCGCCAGTTCGGCGGCATGGCCGTCGCCATCGTCTTGTACGTCCTGATCAGCCAGATGGGCATGATCTTCGCGACCAAGATTTCCTCACATGCCGACGAAGCCGGCCCTGCCATCTACAGCCAGGCCTGGTTGCTCCTGCAGCTCCCGTACGGCGTGCTCGGAGTGACGGTTCTGACCGCGATCATGCCGCGCCTGAGCCGCAACGCTGCGGCCGACGACACCCCGGCCGTCGTGGACGATCTGTCGGTCGCGACACGTCTGACCATGATCACGCTGGTTCCGATCATCATGTTCCTGACCTTCATGGGTCCGCAGGTCGGTGAAGCGCTCTACGGTTACGGCCGCTTCGGACCCGAACAGGCCGAACGACTCGGTACTGCCGTGAGCTGGTCGGCATTCACGTTGATTCCGTACGCGCTGGTCCTGATCCAACTTCGTGTGTTCTACGCCCGCGAACAAGCCTGGACGCCGACGTGGATCGTTCTCGGCATCACTGCAGTGAAAATTGCATTCTCGGCGCTCGCTCCGGTCTTCGCCTCCAACAGCGATCAGGTCGTGATCCTGCTCGGTGCGGCCAACGGTCTCGGATACATCACCGGCGCCGTCATCGGCGGATACCTCCTGCACCGCAGCCTCGGAAACCTGCAGATGGCCAACGTGGGCAAGACAGTCTGGTCCGTCGTACTCGCCTCGCTGGCCGGTTCGCTGACCATGCTCGCGGTCGACCGCGTCCTCGGATTCGATCAACTCACCGAGCGTTTCGGCGGACCCGGCTCGATGGTTCGCGTCGCCGTCGGCGGCATCCTGATGCTCGCGATCACCTTCACGATTCTCTACTTCAAGAAGGTTCCGGAAGTTCTGTCGGTAACGGTTGCGGTCTCCCGCAAGATTCGTTCACTGACAGGTCGCGCCGAACCGGACACACGTAACAACACCGACGACGACGTCACCGAGCTGATTCCTGCAATCAGAACGKAATCAAACGAGCAAGAACGACCGGGTGCGCTCCCGTACCCTGGTCATGGGCGTACAGGATCGCAACCCGCGCGTATTCGGGGACGGGCTATCGATGGAGAAGGAGCGAGGGTGAGCGACGACAACGTTTCCGGCAACAAGAGTGCCGGGACTTCTGCCGTGAAAGCGTCCGAACAGAAGTCAACGGCATCGTCGGGCACACCTGCATCCACGAGTTCCTCCGCATCTGCCGGCCAGAAGCCACAGCAGGGCCAGAAGCCACAGCAGGGTCAGAGGCCACAGCAGCCCGCGCAGCGGCCGGTGCAGAAGGCCGCACCGCCGGTGCCTCCGGTCAGTGTGTCGAAGACACCTTCAGCACCTGTGTCGAAGACACCTTCAGCTCCCGTGTCGAAGACACCCGCGTCGAAGACGCCTGCTTCGGACAAGAAGGCACCCGAACCTCAGAAGACGGCTGCAGCTCAGACACCGCCGCCCGCTGCGCCTCGCACACCTGCCGCCGGATCCGCAGCACGACCGGCCCAGCGACCGATGCCCCGTGGACCCAAGCTCATCCCGGGCGCATCTGTCGCCGGCGGACGCTACCGTCTGCTCGCGCCGCACGGCGGAACCCGCGGACTGCAGTTCTGGGAAGCTCTCGACGTCAAGCTCGACCGTGAAGTAGCCCTGACGTTCGTCGACGCCGATCAGCGCGGTGACGACGACAGCCAGTCCGGACCGCAGGCAGTTCTCTCGCGCACACTGCGCCTGGGACGAATCAACTCGCCTGGTCTGGCTCGCGTCCTCGACGTCGTGCGCGGAAGTTCGGGCGGCATCGTCGTCGCCGAATGGACTCCCGGTCGCTCGCTGCGTGAGATGGCCGAGACCACGCCGTCACCGATCGGTGCAGCCCGCGCCATCCGTGCCCTGGCGGCCGCTGCCGAAGCTGCCCACCGCACCGGCGGCGCGTTGTCCATCGATCACCCGGACCGCGTTCGCATCAGCATCAACGGTGACGCCGTACTGGCGTTCCCGGCGACGCTTGCCGACGCCGATTCCACCAGCGACGTCCGCGGTCTCGGCGCCATGCTGTACTCGCTCATCACGGCGCGCTGGCCGCTCGCCGAACCGTCCGCCGGTCCCGCCGGTGGTTTGCTTCCCGCCGGCCGCGGCGCCGACGGCAACATCGTCGAGCCTCGGGTCGTCCGTCCGGAGGTTCCGTTCGACATCTCGGCCGTGGCAGTTCGAGCGTTGCAGTCGGAGAGTGGAATCCGCACTGCTGCCACCGTGCAGCACATTCTCGATCAGGCGTCCGTCGTCAACGACAAGACGGAAATGATTCCGGCACTTCGTCTCGGCCACCGCGAACAGGGAGCGTCGGGTCACGCACTGAACGACCCCGAAGCCATCGAGGCCGAGAAGAAGAAGTCGACGCGGATGCTCGCGGCACTGACGGCGCTCGGTGTCTTCACCGTGATCGTCCTGATTCTCCTTGTGGTGTGGGTAGCGAGCTTCCTCTCGGGCGGCAGTAACGACACCCCGCTCAGCGAGCAGAGTTTCGGCTTGACCACCGAAGCTACTGCGCCCGAGAACAATTCACCTGCCCCCGCACCGGCGGCCGCAACCGTGCCGGTAGCCGCCTCGGCCGTAACGGTGTTCTCGCCCCAGGGCACGCCGGATCAGCCGGCAACGGCGAAGAACGCCATCGACGGCAATCCGGCCACCGCATGGTCGTCGGACTCGTACTTCCAGCCCTTCCCGTCCCTGAAGAACGGCGTCGGCCTGATGGTGACGCTCGCCGATGCGGCCAACCTGAAAAACATTGCGATCACGTCCGATTCGCCCGGAACCGTCGTTGAAATCCGTTCTGCCCCTTCTGCGAACACTTCGCTGGATCAGACCAAGGAAATCGGATCCGGTGTACTGAAGAACGGTGTGACCGACATTCCGCTCTCGTCAGACGGCTCGGGTCAGTATGTCCTGGTTTGGATTACGCAGCTCAGCACCGAATCCGGACAAAACCAGACATCCATCTCGGAGATTGCATTCACTGCTGCAAAGTGATCGCCCTTGGCCCTTCTGAAACCTACCGACTGGGCTAATATCCGCCCGTGCACAGTTATCGGGGGGGCACCGGGGGCGGAGCCGGAAATTTCGAATCCAGAAGTTTCGAGAACAAGAATCTCGAGCCGACGGATTTCGAATTGTTGACCGCTCATGTCGCGGGCGATCGACACGCGTTCCGTGAACTACTGGTCCGGCATCAGGATCATCTGTGGCACGTTGCCCGGCGTACGAGTTACTCGGACGAGGACGCGGCAGACGCACTCCAGGAGGGTCTGCTCTCCGCGCACCGCAAGGCGGCGAAGTTCCGCGGCGATGCGGCGGTGCGTAGTTGGCTCCACACCATCGTGGTCAATGCCTGCCTTGACCGGATCCGACGCAACAAATCGCGGGCCGCGTTCTCTCTGTCTTCCGAGAATGCGGAGGAACCCCGTGATCACCGCGATTACGCGGCGGGAGTGGACATGAGCCTGACCGTCGAACAAGCGCTGGCATCGCTGCCCCCTGAGCAGCGCGCTGCCGTCGTCGCCGTCGATGTCGAGGGGTATCCGGTGGCCGAGGCCGCCGAGAGGTTGGGCGTGCCCGTAGGGACCGTGAAGAGTCGCTGCGCCCGCGCGCGCAAGCGCCTCGCCGCCCAGTTGGAGGACTTTCGCGAAGGCGGGAACCATTCGTGAACCGGCCGCGTCCTATCTTGTAAGCGTCCACACCGACTGCCGAGGGAGGGTTCATGACAGATCCGTCTGTTCGCGTTCCGTCGCCTCCGTTTTCGGAGGACCTCTTGGCGGATCTTCACGCCGGGGTTCTCGATCCCGAAACCAGTGCAGCTCTGTGGCCGCTGGTACACGCAGACGCCGACGCCCACGCATTTGTCACTACTCTCGACAGCGTCACAGCATCACTCGCGACACTGAACTCGCGCGAGGCCTCTCACGAACGGATTCCGAATTCGCTTGCCGAGCGAATCAATTCGGCACTGGATCTACAGTCCGGTCAGGACGAGCTGTCAGCAGAGACTACCGTCGTGCCGTTCCGGCGACGCCCACAAGCGCGGCTGCTCGGTGCCGCAGCAGCCGTGTTGGCGGCCTTCGTGATCGTTGTGATCGGAACCCGAGATTCCGAGCCTGCCGAAAGCGTTGTCGCTCAACCAAGCACATCGGTGACATCTGCTGTCGACGATCCGGATTCGGCGTCCCTGCTTTCACTCATCGGATCCAAAAACCTTGGACCACTGGATGATCCGTCCAAGCTTGCCGGCTGCCTGAGCGCCAATGGCATCGACGAGGGCAGGCCTGTGCTCGGTTCGGGTGAGGTTCGCATCGACGGTGCACCGGCGATAGTCCTACTCTTCACAGGATCGCAGCCGCGTCAGATCACTGCACTCACTGTTGGCATCAGCTGCAGCGACGGGAATCCGAATACGTTGTCGGTCAAAAACATCGGCTGACTTCGACGGTCAGCGCGGTATTGCCGCGGGTAGCAGGAGCTCGAGGATTCTCCCACGCAATGCATCCGTATCGTCCTCGACCGCTATCAGACTCGAAAACATCGCTGCTCCGGCCGCCAATACCAGCACGGCCTTGGCATCGAGCAGTGCCGATTCGGGATCGTCAGCATTTTGAAGGAAGAGTTGTGTGCTCGGCCCACTGAAACCGCGCCACAATTCGTTGCGTAGGTCGTCATGGTCGCGCAGCGCAGCCAGCAGTCCCGGCGACGCGGCGCGAACCTCGGGCCGCGAGAACAGCTGAGCACTTCCCTCCACCACCCAACGGATCCAGCCGTCACGGTCGGTGCCCTCGAACGGTGTCAGGTCTGGTGTCGCACCCAGGATCGACCCGAGAACTAGATGTGCCTTCGACGGCCATCGTCGTGACATCGAGGCTCGGCTGACCCCTGCCCGTGCCGCGATCGCCCGGAGGCTGAGTTGCTCCCATCCGACCTCGAGGAGCATCGCTCGGGTGACCTCGAGGACTGTGTCGTCGATGCGTGGGTCTCGTGGGCGACCTGATCCTGTGGCGTTCATCGTGTCGAATTGTCGGACAGATTGGGAGTAGGCGCTATATCGTCGTAGTTACGAGTCCACTGGCATCGTAAAGATCAGGCCGCCGCAGGAAGTTGAAAATGACCACAGCGCCCACACCGTCGATATTCGAACCCGCACGTCTCGGCCCTCTGACCTTGCGCAACCGCATCGTCAAGGCTGCGACGTTCGAGGGCGTCATGCCGCGGGGAGCGGTCTCGGACGATCTGATCAACTTCCACGCCGAAGTCGCCCGGGGCGGGGCCGCGATGACCACCGTCGCCTACTGCGCCGTCTCACCAGGTGGACGAGTCCACCGCGACACCCTTGTCATGGACGAGCGCGCACTGCCGGGACTACGCAGACTGACCGACGCCGTCCACGCCGAAGGCGCGCTTGCCGCGGCGCAGATCGGCCACGCGGGACTGGTTGCCAACACGCTTTCCAACAAGACGAAGACTCTGGCGCCGTCGACCCGGCTGAGTCCGCCCGCAATGGGCCTCGTCAAAGGCGCGACACTTGCCGAACTCGACGATGTTGTCTCCGACTTCGAACGGACCGCCCGCGTCGCAGTGGACGCAGGATTCGACGCCATCGAGGTCCATCTCGGTCACAACTATCTACTCAGTTCGTTCATGAGCCCCAATCTGAACAAGCGCCACGACCGATACGGTGGCAGCGTCGCCAAGCGCGCCGAGTATCCGCGTCGAGTCATCGAAGCGGTGCGAGTGGCCGCTGGATCCAGCGTGGCGGTCACCGCGAAATTCAACATGTCCGATGGGGTGCCGAAAGGTCTGTGGCTCGACCAGAGCCTGCCGATAGCCCAGATCCTCGAAGCCGACGGCCACCTGGACGCGATGCAATTGACCGGTGGCAGTTCACTTCTCAACGGAATGTACTTCTTCCGCGGCGAGGTCCCACTGGCTGAGTTTGTCGCCTCCCAACCCAAACTCGTCGGGTACGGGCTGAAGTTCTACGGTCCCAAACTCTTTCCGACGTACCCGTTCGAGGAGGGTTTCTTCCTGCCCTTCGCCCGCCAGTTCCGACAGGCGCTGAGGATGCCACTGATCCTGCTCGGCGGCATCAACCGCGTCGACACCATCGAGCACGCACTGGATGAAGGATTCGAGTTCGTCGCCATGGCGCGCGCACTGCTCAGGGACCCACAACTGGTCAACAAATTTCAGGCCGAGAGCGTCGACGAGGGTCTGTGTATCCACTGCAACAAGTGCATGCCCACCATCTACACCGGCACGCGCTGTGTGGTTCGGGACGCGCTGGTGGTTCGGGAGGCACCGCGCCCCACCCAGTGAGTCCCGCGCTGTGAGCTGCCGGCTGTGAGCCACTTTCCAGCGGAGTGCGGGAACAACACCCCTTATCCTGGTGTTGATCGGTACGGCTCTCCAAGAAGCGGAGGGTCTGCACTCACTATTGGAAGGCTCGCATGACCACCCAGCTGGAAACCACGCCCGCGGTCCATGACGTCATCATTGTCGGTTCCGGACCGGCCGGCTACACCGCTGGTGTCTACACCGCGCGCGCTGAGCTCCAGCCCCTGCTCTTCGAGGGAACCCAGTTCGGTGGCGCCCTCATGACCACCACCGAGGTCGAGAACTTCCCCGGATTCCGCGAAGGAATCATGGGCCCCGATCTGATGGAACAGATGCGCGAGCAGGCACTGCGCTTCGACACCGACATCCGCACCGAGGACGTCGAGGAGATCGATCTCAGCGGCCCGATCAAGACGGTCGTCGCGAACGGCGAAACCTACGCCGCGCACGCGATCATCCTCGCCATGGGCGCGGCAGCCCGCTACCTGGGCATTCCCGGTGAAGAACGCCTCCTCGGCCGCGGCGTCAGCGCCTGCGCCACCTGCGACGGCTTCTTCTTCCGTGACCAGGACATCGTCGTGGTCGGCGGCGGCGACTCCGCGATGGAAGAAGCAACCTTCCTCACCCGCTTCGCTCGCTCGGTCACCCTGGTGCACCGCCGCGAGGAGTTCCGCGCCTCACGGATCATGCTCGAGCGCGCCAAGGCCAACGAGAAGATCCGCTTCCTGACCAATGCCGAGCCCGTCGAGGTGCTCGGTGAGAACAGCGTCACCGGCCTCGTCGTGCGCGACACCGTCACCGGCGAGACCTCCACACTCGAGATCACCGGCATGTTCGTCGCCATCGGCCACGACCCGCGCAGTGAACTCGTCAAGGGCCAGGTCGATCTCGACGACGCCGGATACGTGCGCGTCGCTCCCGGTTCCACCGCGACCTCCGTCGACGGCGTCTTCGCTGCCGGTGACCTGGTCGATCACACGTACCGTCAGGCGATCACCGCTGCCGGCACCGGATGCTCCGCAGCAATCGACGCCGAACGCTGGCTGGCCGACCGCGGCGACATCACCGCCAACACGCTCGACGCAGCCGGCCACACGGTCGACGTCGTCGGCGCTCCCTGATTCACCAAGCTGTCGTACCCAACCCTCGAGGAGTAACAGTGTCGAATACCGTCACCATCACCGACGATTCCTTCAAGCAGGACGTCCTGGGCAGCGACAAGCCCGTTCTGGTCGATTTCTGGGCAACCTGGTGCGGCCCGTGCAAGATGGTCGCCCCGGTCCTCGAGGAGATCGCCGGCGAGAACAGCGAGAAGCTGACCGTCGCCAAGCTCGACATCGATGCCAACCCCGCGGCCGCGCGCGATTTCCAGGTCATGTCGATCCCGACGATGATCCTGTTCAAGGACGGCAAGCCGATCAAGACGATCGTCGGCGCCAAGGGCAAGGCCGCGCTGCTCAAGGACCTCGCAGACGTTCTCTGACGGCTGGGTGAGCATCGTGGATTCTCGCAATCCACAGAATTTCTGAGATAATCGATCGATGTGCCTGATCGGGTCTACGACCAGGCACATCGATCGAATTCGTTAACCGATCCGAGAGGCTTTCACGCATGCACAGACTCCGACACGGCGATCACGGCCCGGCCGTCGCCGAGATTCGGGGCACATTGACGAAGCTGGGATACCTCCATCACGGAACTTCCGGCATTCGACGTGAAAGCGCCGACGGTGCCCACTGGGTTGCACCCGACGCCATCTTCGATCATCAACTCGACAGCGCCGTTCGTGCCTTCCAGCAGCAGCGTGGGCTTCTTGTCGACGGCATTGTGGGCCCGGCAACCTATCGGTCACTTCGTGAGGCCTCGTACCGCCTGGGTGCCCGTACGTTGATCTACCAGTTGTCCGCGCCGCTGTACGGCGACGACGTCGCAGCGTTGCAGGCAAAACTGCAAGATCTGGGCTTCTACGCCGGGCGGGTCGACGGTTTCTTCGGTCCGCAAACCCACGAATCTCTCTCGTCTTTCCAGCGTGAAATCGGGATCGCTGCCGACGGTATCTGCGGACCGCAGACACTCCGTTCGCTGGAACTTCTGGGAACCCGCGTCACCGGTGGTTCCCCACATGCGATCAGCGAAGAGGAACTGGTGCGGCGTAAGGGCCCGCAGCTTGGCGGTAAGCGCATCGTCATCGATCCCGGCCTCGGCGGGCCGTCGACGGGCAACATCGTCAACGGCATCTCCGAAGCTGACATCCTCTGGGATCTGGCCATGCGCCTCGAGGGGCGGATGGCTGCAACCGGGATGGAAACTTTCCTCTCCCGCCCGCACAACGCCGATCCCACCGAGGCTGAGCGCGCACTGACATCCAATGCGTTCGACGCGGATCTGATGATCTCCCTGCGTTGCGACAGCAACTCGAGCCCGTCGGCAAACGGCGTCGCGAGCTTCCACTTCGGAAATTCGCACGGTTCGGTCTCGATGATCGGGCAGGTGTTGACCGGTTTCGTTCAGCGCGAGATCGTTGCGCGAACTCCGTTGCGGGACTGCAGAACTCACGGTCGGACGTGGGAGTTATTGCGCCTCACCAACATGCCGACGGTGCAGATCGATCTGGGCTACCTGTCCAACGCGTCTGACGTTGCGGTACTGACGAATCCGCGAATGAGGGACACCATTGCCGAAGCCATCTTGATCTCCGTCAAGCGGCTGTACCTGCTGGGTCAAGACGATCAGCCGACCGGCACCTTCACCTTCGCCGAGCTTCTCGCTGAAGAACTTTCGGTAGCCGACCGCATTTCGTAGGTCCTGCGGTCGGCACCTGCTCACACTCTGGCGAGCTCGCTGATCTCCACCATTTCGAGAGCTGCGGCCTTCAGTAGACGGTCGAGGGCTTCTTCGACGTCGACTTTCCATTCGTGATCTCGATTGAGTTCGAGACGAAGCCGCGGATAGCGATGGTGCGGTGCCACGACCTCGAAACCGTAATCCTCGAGGAACTCGGCACTGATCATGCATTCTGCGGGTGAACATTCCAGAGCGGCCGTTGCGCTGGCCACGTCGGAAGCAGGTCCCAAGTCGTCGCTACGGATACCGAATGCCTCGAGCGCACGAACTCCGCGTCGAACCAGATCTGTCACGACAGCGGCCATCAGGCTTGGCCCTAGTTCTTCCTCTATGCCCGAGGGCTCGAGGCGAAGGCTTGTCAGAAGCACTGCGTCCGAGCTGACCGGGCTGGTCGGAAACAGTTGCGCGCGCGGGATCATGCGGGGAGGGGCGTACAACGCACTTCCAAGCGGCTTTCCGTCGCGGACGGCGACCTGTCCGCACGAACCCCACTCGAGCATGACCATCGACAGCCAGGCTTCCTTCTCGAATTCCTGATCGCAGAATCCTCGGGCGTCGTGAAGCGCGCCCGGGTCCATCTCCCAGAACACGCATCGACGCGCATGGGCGGAAAGCTGATCGAGGCTGTCGAGCGTGAGAGAGGTGATGACGTGAGTCGACACTGACTAACTCACTCTCCGTAGGTCCCCGAAGCGGTTTCGATGCTCGCCCGCCGCTTTTTTCTTCTCCAGGATAGGCCAGCTGTACCGAGTCGGCAGTGGCGCGAGAGTTGATCGCTCTAATGTATTGCTGTTCAACATCTTTCGTCCCGGTTCAAGATTTCGAGAAGCTCGGACCACCTATTTTCGTCACAGTGACGAAAATAGGTGGTGTGCCCGGTCATCGGCATTACGTCACCAAACGGGCATCCGAGTTCACTACGTCGATTTCTGCGCTTCCATCATTCCGACGATGCGTTGTAGGTCGTCGACCGAGCCAAATTCGACCACAATCTTTCCCTTCCGCTTGCCCAGACTGACAGTCACCCGGGTGTCGAACGAGTCCGACAACCGCTCGGCCACATCCTGCAGACCCGGCATCACGATGGGCTTGCGCTTCTGCGGGGGAGCGATCTCATTGTCCGCCCGGTTGGCAAGAGTGACGGCTTCCTCCGTCGCGCGAACCGACATTCCTTCGGCGACGATGCGTGCCGCCATGACTTCCTGAGCGTCGGCACCCGCCTCGAGGGACAGCAGTGCGCGAGCATGGCCGGCCGAAAGTACTCCAGCCGCAACGCGGCGCTGAACCGCCACCGGCAGCTTCAGCAGACGAATCATGTTGGTCACGACGGGACGCGAACGTCCGATCCGATTGGCCAATTCTTCGTGGGTTACTTCGAACTCCTCGAGCAACTGCTGATACGCCGCTGCCTCCTCGAGGGGGTTCAACTGCACTCGATGGATGTTCTCGAGGAGCGCGTCGCGCAACATCGAGTCGTCATCGGTTTCACGAATGATCGCCGGAATCTTCTCCAGCCCGGCTTCCTGGCTCGCGCGCCAGCGACGCTCACCCATGACAAGTTGGTACTTGTCACCGTGACGACGGACCACGATCGGCTGCATCAAGCCGAATTCGCGGATCGAGTGAACCAACTCCGCGAGTGCTTCCTCGTCGAAAACGCTGCGGGGCTGCTTCGGGTTCGTCTCGATCAGGCTCGGTTCGATCTCTAGATAGACCGCGCCGGTCGGCTCGAGTTCGGTCTCCGGCTCAGCTTCCACCGGAGCCTTCGCCGCCGTCGCCTTGGTGGCTTTCGGCGTTTTCGGAGCTGCCTTAGTCGGTGGGGGAGGGGAGGGGTTGCGCTTGTCTACGCCGATTACGACGTCCGCTGCAGCAGATCCCAGACCCGGTGCCGTGGCCGGCCCAGTGGGGATGAGAGCAGCCAAGCCGCGGCCCAATCCACCTTTGCGTGCTTGACTCATCTCACTGCTCCTGGGTCGTCGTGGTGGCAGAGCGGGCGGCAAGTTCGCGTCCGGCGTCGAGGTAACTCATGGCGCCACGTGAACCCGGGTCGTAATCGAGAACTGTCATCCCGTATCCGGGAGCCTCGGAAACCTTCACGCTGCGCGGAATCACAGCGCGCAGGACGGCCTCACCGAAGTGCTTGCGTACTTCTTCGGCGACCTGGTCGGCCAGCTTGGTGCGCCCGTCGTACATCGTCAGTAGGACGGTGGAGACATGCAGATCCGGGTTCAGATGAGCCTGGACGAGTTCGATGTTGCGGAGCAACTGACCGACCCCCTCGAGGGCGTAGTACTCGCACTGGATCGGGATCAGGACTTCCTTGGCAGCGACCATCGCGTTGACGGTCAGCAGCCCCAGCGAGGGCGGGCAGTCGATGAGGACGAAGTCGACGTCGAGCTCTGCGAGCACCTTGTCGTTGAGCGCGCCTTTGAGTCGATTCTCGCGGGCAACCATGGAGACCAATTCGATCTCGGCGCCCGCCAAATCGATCGTTGCCGGGATGCAGAGAAGGCGCTCACTGTGCGGGCTCGTCTGGATCGCCTCCGGGGCCTTCACTTCGCCTATGAGCAACTCGTAACTGGAGGGGGTGCCCGAGGTATGGACGACGCCCAGAGCCGTGCTGGCGTTGCCCTGAGGGTCCAAATCGACCACGAGGACAGTGAGCCCTTGAAGAGCGAGCGCCGACGCAAGGTTCACCGTGGTCGTCGTCTTCCCGACGCCGCCCTTCTGGTTCGCGATGGTGATCACGCGGCGGAACGCCGGCTTCGGCAGTGTCACCGAATGGGGGTGAAGCACCTGGCTCGCTCGATGCGCGGCCGCCCCGATGGGAGTCTCCTCCGAGGAGATCGCCGCGTAGGGGGCGGTGAAATTGTCGTCGTCGTCGTTGACGATCTGATCCGCACCCGCGCTCGTGTGCTGCTTCGGTGTTTCACGTGAAACGGCGGATTCAGATCGACCCGACATTGACTGCTCCTTCGATTGGGAATCGATCACTAGGTGCTCTCATCATCTGTACATTGCTCTCGATTGCATGCGTGTAAATCATCAACGCTGGCGACGCTTCGGGAGACGTTCGGCCTTCACCACCACGGTGGGGGTGCGGAGAATCTTGGCTCCACATTCGAGTATTTCCAACTTACCTGCGCCCAATTTAGTGAGCGCCGTTCGGTCCCGCTCGATCTCCTCGGCGGCGCTCGAACCCTTGAGTGCCAACATCCGGCCGTGCTCGTGAATGAGTGGGAGGGACCAACGTGCGAGCTTCTCGAGAGGCGCCACGGCCCGCGAAGTGACCACGTCCGCACCCCCCGCTTCCTTCACAACACCCGATTCCTCGGCTCGCCCTCGGACAACCAATACGTCCAATCCGTTGGACTCGATGAACTCCGCGAGGTACACAGAGCGTCGAAGCAACGGTTCGACGAGAGTCACCTTCAAGTCCGGGCGGGCGATCGCGAGAGGGATTCCGGGTAGGCCGGCACCGCTTCCTACGTCCACAACCGACTCACCTTCGGCGATCAGTTCACCGATCACTGCGCAATTGAGAAGGTGACGCTCCCACAGTCGGGGAACCTCACGGGGACCAATGAGCCCGCGCTCGACACCATCCGTTGCCAGGGATTGGTAGTACCGTTCCGCGATCTCATATCTGTCACCGAACACTGCGCGCGCAGTCTCTTGTTCGTCCCAGTCAACCGACGCCGCACCATTCTGTTCCACGTGAAACATCCTCCCGCGTAAACCGCGAAATCAACAATCAAGACCGAAATCATTATCCGCTCTGGAGCCGACATGTGTTCGCTTCTGCACACCGACTCGCTGTGAGTCTGCCGACTCGTTCATTCTTTGGGAAGTATTCCGCCCAAAATTCAAGTGGGAGAGGGGAGGGATTCACGTTCCACGTGAAACATTGCGCTGACAAATCTTCCAATTCTGATGCGTTTCACGTGAAACATAGCCGGAAGGTCACATGCAGATAGTAGGTCGATTTTCAATATCATCACAGTGACGAAACTGCCATGGGTAGTTACATGGATGGAATTCATGGCCAAAAAGGGGTAATTATCGACGAAAAGCGAGTTTCAGAAAAGGGCCGGCTTCGGACAGTTTCGGTGTCTCGCCGCCGATTGCCACGAGCTACCCAACCTTCGACTTGACTCTCCTGTTGCGGGAGACCGGAGACTTGGCACCAGAAACCGAAATCAATCCAAGGAGCTTGGCACCACATGATGCGCATCGGAGAGTTCGCCCTCGCCTCTGGACTCACAGTGAAAGCACTCCACCACTACGACGCCATCGATCTACTCAAACCCACACGGCACTCCGCAACATCGGCCTCGCGCTCGACACTGTCGCAGAAGCATTGAGCAACCCGCACTACATAAATTCCTTCATCGAACGGCACCGAGCACATGTCGCTGACGAACGCGCACGACAAGATGCTGACGCGGCGCAAGGGTCCGCGTTGATCGACTCACTTGAACTCGACTACACCGTGCGCCGTCGTTCCATGCCGGCTCAACACTGGGTTGGACTGCAACACGAAATCCGTAACCTCGAACTCGAGCAGGTTGAGTCGCCCCTGGCGACCCTGCGAATGGCCCTGACAGAAGCCGGCCACACGATCTCCGGCCCCTGGTGGACAACACTGCGCCAAACTGCAGAAGCTGAGGTCGTCGAAGTTCTGTTCTGCTGGCCGACTACCCAGATCCCCGCCGAGCCAGTTGGCATCTCCGGAACGATCGTCGAATCTGGCACACTCCCAGCGCGCGACGAACTGTTTGTGACACTCGAAACATCCGACGACGATTCCGATCTCGGCGATCTAGGCGCAGAAGCCGCACAGATCGCGATGATCGAGCAAGCAAACGATGACGGACTGGAGTTAGTTCACGGCAGCATCCGCCAGGTTGGAGTACTCGCTGACGACGGCACACCAGAAGCCATTGAACTCGTGATCGCCATCCAATAGGCGTCCACTACCAATCTGGGATGGAGATCGAGAGCTCGGGGCAACAACCATCGATCCTGTTTCACGTGAAACGAAGGGCTGACCACTCCGGCTGGGGGAGGGGAGGGGCTCACATGTAGTACGCCGTGTTGTCGATCGAATATCCGAACGTGCACAGTGCGCCGCCGACAGCCAATAAGGCAATGATGAAGCTGAGCATGACTGCTCTCCCGGATCCCCATGCCAGTGCAAGTGGAATGAATACGACGGCGACTACTCCCAGCGGCAACAGAAAGGCCCGCGCCGGCGCGATTCGGCGACGAACCTCCGGTTGACGCCCGGCTCAGCCCGCCGGGGCCTCGAACACCATCCTCACCTCGGTCACCTGGTAGTTCGCCCGCTTGAACGCGGCGGCCATGGGCGTGTTGGGTACGTCCGTGGTCGCGGTGATGCGATTGGCGCCATCGGCTGCGTGAACGCGGGTGATCTCGCAGAGGATGTCGTCCACGTAGCGGCACCCGCGCAGCTCGGGCACTACTCCGAGGTATCCGCGTTGCGATGGTAGGGCGTCGCGGACGGGATCGCGAAGCCGACCAGCGTCCCGTCCATGGTCTCCGCCAGCCGCCACCACGATCGTTCGCCAGGGCACGACCGGTAGAACTCGAGATCGTCCCGGGCCTGGCTGACAATGTCTGTGGCCGCAATGCCTCGTTGCGTGGCGACGTCCAGGCTACCGACAGCGACCCGCTGGAACACCGCGAGGAACTCATCATCCGAGGCGGGACGGAACATCAGACGCTCGGAGGGGGCGGGCACACCGGCCGCAGGCGTCCACTCGAAACGCAGCCGCTCGATCATCTCGGTCAGTCCGGCCGCCTGGGCCGCCTCGCGACGCCAGGACACGGCGTCTGCGACGGCGGGATCCGCGTCCTGCCCGGCGGTCGGCACGACCAGCACATACTCAGGTTTCGCGTGGAACTCGGTGTGCGCCCGCGACATGAGTTCGGCGGCAAGCGCAGCACGATCCGGCACGTCAGCCAGCACGTGCAGGAAATCAAGGGCGAGCGGACGCTCGCTGTCCTCACGCCCCCACCACAGGGCACGCGCGACGATCCTGGAGCCGTCAACGGCGAACCAACTCCATTCCGGACGAAGCCGTCCGGCCGCCACCTCTTCCCGGAGCGAGTCAGCGTCGACGAACCCGACCGGATCGTTCATCGCGAACCCCACGGGCTCTTCCAACTCGGCCCGCGTCGCGGGTCGTATCAGCACCATTGCTTCCCTTCACGACGCTTCATTGACGACAGGTTCCGAAATAGAGATAGGACATGTCGACAACGATAGGCACCGGACCTTCACCGTGCCGCCGGATTCGGTTTCACGTGAAACACCTCTCGGACACAAAAGCGGGCCCCCGAAAAACCCGGGCCCCGCGTTCGATCAGGGGGGAGTGTCAGTCCTTGAGGACAACGACTCGGCGAGACGGTTCAGCGCCTTCGCTCTCGCTGGAAACACCGGCAACCTTGGCGACGGCGTCGTGAACGATCTTGCGTTCGAACGGCGTCATCGGAGCAAGCTCTTCGCGTTCGCCGGTCTCGAGAACACGCTGTGCGGCTTCCGCACCGAGAGCACTGAGTGCCTCGCGCCGGCCCGCACGCCAGCCGGCGATGTCGAGCATCAAGCGACTGCGCTCGCCGGTCGACTGCTGAACAGCCAGACGAGTCAGCTCCTGGAGAGCATCCAGAACCTCACCCTTGCGTCCCACAAGCTTGGTCAGGTCGTCGCCGCCGTCGATGCTGACGATCGCCCGATCGCCCTCGACGTCAAGGTCGATGTCTCCGTCGAAATCGAGCACGTCGAGCAACTGCTCGAGGTAGTCGCCGGCGATCTCGCCCTCTTCGATCAAATCGTCATCGGAATCGTCGATGTCTACATCCACATCGGTAACCGGCGCAGTGGTCTCGGTGCTCACGTCTGCGTTCTCTCCATCCACAACGATGTCAGCTTCACTGGACATTGGTCGTTCTCTTTCCTGGATCAGCGCCGTTTATTGCGCTTGGGGGAGTTGCCGCGGTTGCTCTGTGGCCGGTTCTGTTTCGGTTTCGACGTAGAACCACCACTGGAACCCGAGGGCTTCGGCTGAGGCTTCTTGAGCGAAACTTCCGGGGCGTCACCGTCGTCGTCGGCTGAATCCGCGGTCTTCAGCGCAGCCGGGGATCCCTTCTTCTTACCGGGATCGGGACGGGCACCGGGCTTAGGCGCATTGTCGTTGCGGCGAGTGATCGCTTCCTGCTTCTTCGCTTCTTCTTCGGCATCGATCTTGCGGAAGACGAGGTGCTGCTGACCGTAGGTCCAGATGTTGTTCGACACCCAGTACAGGAGGATCGCGATCGGAAGGAACGGTCCACCGACCAGAACGCCGAGCGGGAAGACGTACAGCGCGAGCTTGTTCATGATCGCGGACTGCGGGTTCGCGGCAGCTGCTTCGCTCTGACGGGCAACCGAAGCGCGTGAGTTGAAGTGGGTCGCGATGCTGGCGATGATCATCAACGGAGCGGCCACGAGAATGATGTTCAGGCGTGACGGAAGCTCGGGAACGTTCTCGGTGACATAAGCCTGAAGCTGCGCAACCGGCGTCGTGATCGCGGCCGAGATGGGCGCGCCGAACAGACGAGCATCCAGGAACGACTGGACGTCAGTGGCCGAGAAGACGTAGTTCGGGGTGTTGAGGTTGTCCTCGGCGCTCATGCCCAGCTGGCCCATGCCGGTGCCGGTGCGGTTGAACGAGCGCAGGACGTGGAACAGACCGATGAACACCGGAGCCTGAGCCAAGACCGGGAGACAGCCCATGATCGGGTTGAATCCGTGCTCCTTCTGGAGCTTCTGCATCTCGACGGCCTGACGCTGACGGTCGCCCGAATACTTCTTCTGCAATGCCTTGATCTGCGGCTGCAGTTCCTGCATCTGGCGGGTCGTGCGGACCTGCTTCACGAACGGCTTGTACAGAACCGCACRCAAGGTGAACACCAGGAACACCACGGAGAGCGCCCAGGCTATTCCGTTGTCCGGGCCGAGAATGAACCCGAAGACCTTGTGCCAGACCCACAGAATTGCGGATACCGGATAGTAAATGAAATTGAGCACGGCTCTAAGTACTCCTCTGTTCGTCCGTCGGACTGTGACACGCTGCGCGTGCTTCCGGACAGCTATGGCGGCTACCCGCATCACGGTCACGACGGGCAGGGACAGGGTCCCACCCTCCAGAATGCCAGGGGGCACACTTCGCCAACCGCACCACAGTCAAGAAAAGGCCTTTGATCGCCCCGTGAGTGCGCAGCGCTTCGACCGCGTATTCACTGCAGGTGGGGGTGAACCGGCAGGTCGGCATCCTCAAGGGCGACACATACGTCCGGTACAACTCGATACAGAAGATGAGAACAGTGGCGGGAGCGCGACGCACAGCCTTCAACACCGTGATGACACGGGAGGCTCTGGGAGTCTCGATCTGCTCAGAGAGCGGAGTACTCATGGCTCTTCACTTACCGACACCAATAGGTTCATTTTGGTCAGGCCCCCACGCAACTGCTTGGCCAGTTCGGCTGAACTGGCGGTAGCTGCGCCCGGAAGTGCGCGGATAACCACGTCCGTCTCCGGCGAAACCTGCCCGACGAAATCTGCACAGATATGACGAAGCCGGCGTGCGACTCGATGTCGAATCACCGCCGGCCCGACAGCCTTGCTCACGATCAGCCCGAAACGGGGACCGTGATTTGTTACTACCAGCGCCTCTACTTGCTCGCGATCGAACGCGTGCACGACAAGGTCGCGTCTTCCCATACGACGCCCGCGTCGCACCGCCACGGAGAAATCCGCGTGGCGACGCAACCGAGACGGCTCAGGCAACACCCCGAGCTCCTGAACTCGAAATCAGATCAGGCGGTGAGGGAATCGCGGCCCTTACGGCGACGCGCCGAAACGATTGCACGACCCGCACGGGTACGCATACGAAGACGGAAGCCGTGAACACGCGCGCGGCGGCGATTATTCGGCTGGAACGTCCGCTTGCCCTTGGCCACGGTCAACACTCCTCGAAGTTCATTGACGCCTCCCGGCGTCATTCAGTGATCGACGCCTTACGGCGCCTTTGGATCCAACAGGTACAGAACAATCAACTTCACTCGTTGTGGCTTGGAAGACCGATCCGACCTGACATATGTAGCCAGCACGAAGCGATCACCACCAGCGGGTGACCGTTCGAGGTTACTTACCACCGTTGCCAAGGTCAAACCAGCCCGATTCGGAGCCCTCTCGCGGCAACCGCGACGACACGCCGATACTTCCATCATTCCGCAGATTCCATTCGCGGTGTGCATACGGCCGTGACCTCGAGCGAGGCGGCAAGTGTGACCTTGGCAACAGTTCCGCTACGGACTGCAGGTGACCTGAAGGCAACCCGGACAGTTCCACCGGCGCATGCTCCCGACAAGGCCTCATCAGCACATACGGGCACGAGCGCCGGACGCGACCCCGAATCCCGAGTTTCCACATTCATCCACAGGGCTGTGAGTGTTGACGCATCCCCGACACCAAGTGGCGAACGCCTCGAGTTCCGACAAAGTTGCAGGTAGATCAATTTCTCGATCACTTTGACGAATTTGGTTGACGAAAAAACCGACTCAGTGCAGGTTTGTCCACATCTGTGGATAATTGTGTGGAAACACAGCCCAGGTGGCATATTCGTAGCCTGTTACGGGGTTCTCACCCCGGGTGGTAATCCACCGAATCATTCGACGCCGCAGCCATACGCTCGGCAGCTGCAGCACACCCACTGTCGGCGAAACACGGGAAGGAACCACGTGAACGACGATCCCAACGCGCTCGCACGGGTCTGGGTCGACGTGGTTGCAGAACTCACGAGTGATGACCCCGGAAGTAATCTTCCGGCTTTGAGCAGCAAGCAGAAGGCATTTGTCCGTCTGGTGAGGCCTCTCACACTTGCTCAGGGTTTTGCACTCCTCTCGGTTCCATCGCCATTTGCTCAAGAGACGATCGAGCGCGATCTACGCGAGCCGATCCTGCAGGCACTCGGACGCCACCTCGGCGGCCAGGTCGAGGGACTCGGTGTCCGCATCGCACTCGAAGACGATGCCGACGCACCCGCCGAACCGGTCGAGGAGCGCACGGGCAGCCGTCAGTTCGAGTCGGTCAACTCATCGGGCGCATACCGTCGGCGCAGATTCACCGAAGGCGACGGAGAACCTTCGGACTCCGAGACTGCCGAGACCGAAGAAGTCGACGACGACCGCGAAGCACTCGCGAGCGTTCACGAATCGTGGCCGTCGTACTTCACGAAGCCGCCCGCTACTCCTTCTGCTTCTGGGTCCGGCGCGAACAGTCTCAACGCGAAGTACACCTTCGACACTTTTGTGATCGGATCGTCCAACCGATTCGCTCATGCCGCTGCCGTCGCGATCGCGGAGGCGCCGGCGCGTGCGTACAACCCCTTGTTCATCTGGGGAGCTTCGGGCCTGGGCAAGACGCACCTTCTTCACGCCGCCGGCCACTACGCACAGCGACTGTTCCCCGGCATGCGGGTCAAGTACGTCTCGACCGAAGAATTCACCAACGACTTCATCAACAGTCTTCGTGACGACCGCAAGGTCGCGTTCAAGCGTCGATACCGGGAAACGGACGTCCTGCTGGTCGACGACATCCAGTTCATCGAAGGCAAGGAAGGTATCCAGGAGGAGTTCTTCCATACCTTCAACACCTTGCACAACGCGAACAAGCAGATCGTCGTCTCCTCGGATCGTCCGCCCAAGCAGTTGGCAACCCTTGAGGAGCGTCTGCGGACGCGCTTCGAATGGGGCCTGATCACCGACGTTCAGCCGCCTGAGCTCGAGACGCGTATCGCGATTCTGAGCAAGAAGGCGAGGATGGATCGCCTCGAGGTCCCGCACGACGTCCTCGAGTTGATCGCCAGCCGTATCGAGCGCAACATTCGTGAACTCGAGGGCGCGTTGATCCGCGTCACCGCTTTTGCCTCGCTCAACCGCCAGCCGTTGGATCTGACGTTGGCCGAGGTGGTCCTGCGCGATCTGATGCCCGATTCGTCGAGCCTCGAGATCAACGCGGCGACGATCATGGCGGTGACGGCCGAATACTTCAACATGTCGATCGACGACCTGTGTGGGCCGGGTAAGGCCCGGCCGCTCGCTCAGGCCCGCCAGATCTCGATGTATTTGTGCCGTGAGCTCACTGATTTGTCATTGCCGAAGATCGGTCAGACGTTCGGCCGTGACCACACGACGGTCATGTACGCCGACAAGAAGATCCGTAAGGAAATGACGGAACGCCGCAAGGTGTACGACCAGGTTCAGGAGTTGACCGCAAGGATCAAGCAGCGCTCCAAGCGCTGACCTGCACTTATTTCGATCGATGCCGCTCGAGGCAGAGGTTCCCTCGAGCGGCATCGGTGTATTCGAAGGGTTACACGTGCGGTCCCCTCGAGGGCGGTTGTCCACCTCGAGGGACGACACGCCGGAGTCGGACACGCCGATGAGAACAAACTCTTCGTTTCTTGTGAAAAGTATTCACATCTGTGGATAACTGTGTTGATAACTCCGAAAGTCTGTGGAGTTCTCGAGGAGGAATCCGAAAACTTTCAGAGAGTGCACAGAGGGGGTCGATTGGTCCTCGAGTCTGTCCTCGAGAAGTGCACAGGCCCTCGAGGGGACCTACCAGCGTCGACAACCGTTGCTCCACAGATTGCACAGGACTTATTACTACTACTGAGAATTTCCTAGGAAAAGCTCTTTGAAAATAGTTCTGGGGACAACTCCTGTTGAGAACCTCGCCTCAGGCTGCGCTCGTCCCGGCTTCGGCTTTCCACTTGCGCCCTCGAGGGCATACGGTGGGCATCGCTTGGTCTGTGTCAGACTTCAAGTGAGCTGATGCAGATCCGCAGCAGACGAACATGCCTACCGAGAGGAATAACCCGGCGATGGAGCTTGGAAGCCTGAAGTTTCGCGTTTCCCGGGAAGAGTTCGCTGATTCAGTAGCGTGGGTTGCTCGTAGCCTGCCCTCGAGGCCGCCTGTGCCGGTTCTCGGCGGAGTTCTTCTCGACGCAACCGAAGCCGGCCTCACCGTTTCCGGGTTCGACTACGAGGTATCTGCGCAGGTCCGCGTCTCGGCAGATGTCACGACTGCAGGTCAGGCACTCGTCTCCGGACGCCTCCTTGCCGATATCACCAAGTCGCTTCCCAACAAGCCGGTCGATGTGACCCTCGAGGGCACTCGCGTGCTCATCTCCTGTGGAAGCGCCAAGTTCTCCCTGCCCACGATGCCGGTCGAGGACTACCCCCAGCTTCCGACGCTTCCGCAGCAGTCCGGGTCCATTCCCGTCGACCTGTTCTCCGAAGCCATCAGCCAGGTAGCCGTAGCAGCCGGCAAGGACGACACCCTTCCGATGCTCACGGGTATCCGTGTCGAGATCGAACAGAATTCGATCGTCCTCGCCGCTACCGACCGCTTCCGTCTCGCCGTTCGTGAACTCGAGTGGACTCCGGCAAACCCCGACGTCCAGGCTGCTGTTCTCATCCCTGCCAAGACTCTGTCTGAGTCCGCGAAAACGCTTGCCGGCAATGCAAATTCGCCGGTCGAGTTGGCTCTCGGTTCCGGTACGACCATCGGAAACGACGGACTCCTCGGCATCGTCAACGACGGACGCCGCACCACGACGCGCCTCCTCGACGCCGAGTTCCCGAAGTTCCGTCAGTTGCTGCCTGCTCAGCACACCGCGATGGCAACGGTCGAGGTCACGCCTCTCATCGAGGCCATCAAGCGTGTAGCACTCGTCGCCGAGCGCGGCGCACAGGTTCGCATGCAGTTCTCCGCTGACGGCCTGCTCCTCTCTGCGGGTGGCGACGACGCCGGCCGCGCAGAAGAGACACTCAACGCGTCGTTCCAGGGCGAAGCACTCACCATTGCGTTCAACCCCGGTTACCTGATCGACGGGTTGAACTCGCTTCACAGCGAAAATGTTCTGTTCGGCTTCACCACTCCCAGCCGTCCGGCTGTTCTTCGCCCCGCGGCCGAGGAAGAGCCCACGGCAGACGAGTCCGGTAACTTCGCTGCGCCCTCGAGCGAGTACACGTACCTGCTGATGCCGGTTCGCCTCCCGGGCTGAGTGGTACCCCGCACTTCAGTTCGCGCCTGACCAGGGAGAACAGTATGAAGATCGGACTCGTAGGTCTCGGCAAGATGGGTTTCAACATGCGTGAGCGCTTACGCGCGCATGGCCTCGAGGTGATCGGATACGACCCTCGACCGGAAGTCACCGATGTCGGGTCACTTGCCGAACTCGCTGCTTCCCTCGAGGGACCTCGAGTCGTCTGGGTGATGGTTCCGGCCGGTGAAATCACCCAGAGCACCATTGCCGAGCTGGCGGATGCCCTCGAGGGTGGCGATCTGGTCATCGACGGTGGGAACTCGCGTTACACCGACGATGCTGTCCATGCCGAGCTTCTGGGCGCCCGTGGGATCGGTTTCCTCGACTGCGGTGTCTCCGGTGGCATCTGGGGCCGTGAGAACGGATACGGCCTGATGGTGGGCGGATCCGAGCCCGACGTGGCGAAGGCAATGCCGATCTTCGACGCCCTTCGCCCCGACGGCGACGCTGCAGACGGTTTTGTCCACGCCGGCCCCGTCGGTGCTGGTCATTACGCGAAGATGGTGCACAACGGCATCGAATACGGCCTGATGCAGGCGTATGCCGAGGGGTACGAGCTCCTCGAGGCGGAAAGCCTGATCGCGGACGTTCCCGGTGTGCTTCGAGCCTGGTCGAAGGGGACCGTCGTACGTTCGTGGTTGCTCGATCTGCTTGTCGACGCCCTCGAGGAGGATCCGGAGCTTGCGCAGATCACGGGCTATACCGAGGATTCCGGTGAGGGCCGCTGGACGGTAGAGGAAGCTATCAAGCACGCTGTCCCTGCTCCCGTCATCTCCGCTGCTCTGTTCGCGAGATTTGCTTCACGACAGGATGATTCACCGGCCATGAAGGCGGTGTCGGCCTTGCGTAATCAGTTCGGTGGTCACGCGGTCAAGAGCGCTTCGCCCAAGAATTCGGCTTCTGGAAGCTAAGTGTTCGTTCGTAGATTTTCGCTGCGGGACTTCCGATCCTGGGATTCGCTGACGCTGGACCTCACGCCGGGAACAACTGTCTTCCTCGGTTCGAACGGGCACGGTAAAACCAACGTCCTCGAGTCACTGGGGTATCTGTCCACGCTGTCCTCTCATCGAGTGTCCACGGATGCACCGATGATCCGCAGCGGTTCCGCCAGTGCTTTTGCGGGTGCAACTGTGGTCAACAATGGGCGCGAACTGACCATCGACGTCGAACTGATCGAGGGAAAGTCCAACCGCGCCAGGATAAATCAGTCGCCGACGCGTCGTCCGCGGGAAGTACTGGGAATTCTGCAGTCGGTGATGTTCGCGCCGGAAGACCTGTCGTTGGTTCGCGGAGATCCTGGCGATCGTCGGCGCTATCTCGACGAGTTGTTGACGTCCCGGATACCCCGAATGGCTGCTGTCCGTGCGGATTACGACAAAGTGCTGCGTCAGCGCTCAGCCCTACTCAAAACTGCGGGTGCGGCTTTGCGTCGCGGTTCTCGTGGTGGCGAGTCCGAGAACGTCCTCTCCACCCTCGAGGTGTGGGACGGGCATCTGGCCGCTCACGGCGCACAATTGTTGGCCGGGCGCCTCGAGTTGGTCCATGATCTGGCGCCCCACCTGGCGGAGTCGTATCGTTCCATCGCACC
Source organism: Rhodococcus sp. P4_F3_2 (assembly GCF_056401335.1). Lineage (NCBI taxonomy): Bacteria > Bacillati > Actinomycetota > Actinomycetes > Mycobacteriales > Nocardiaceae > Rhodococcus > Rhodococcus sp. P4_F3_2. The sequence goes on along the minus strand of NZ_JBFUJN010000005.1, from coordinate 296,618 downwards.
CGAATCCCGGCCGGCGTCGATTCGATACAAGAGCAGCCTGGGTTCCTCGTTGGATCCCGAATTCACCGATCCTGCAAGGATTTCCGGAATCGACGACGTTGCATACCTCGAGGAGAGATTTCATCTCGAGTTGGCACAGATGAGGTCGAAGGAAATCGATCGCGGAGTGTGTCTGGTCGGTCCGCATCGGGACGACCTGGAGCTGGTTCTCGGCGACAGTCCGGCGAAAGGCTTTGCCAGTCATGGTGAATCGTGGTCGTTCGCGCTTTCGCTGAGACTGGCAGGTTTTGCCCTGTTGCGCGCGGACGGCAGCGACCCGGTCCTGATGCTCGACGACGTATTCGCGGAATTGGACCGTCGTAGGCGTCGTGCGCTCGCCACCGTTGCGGCTACCGCAGAACAGGTGCTGATCACGGCCGCCGTTCCCGAGGACGTACCGGACGAACTCGAGGCGGCCAAGTTCGGCGTCGAAGCCTCGGATACCGGAGACGGTCGGATATCCCGGATTGTGCCCGTAGGCTCGACGGATCAGGAGGTCGAGTTCGATGACTGAAGACAGCAGCGCGGCCCCGGAGCCCGAGCTCAAGGGGATCGATCTGGCGCGCCGTGCCCTCGAGGAGGCACGCGCGACAGCCAAAGCCAACGGCAAGGCCGTCGGGCAGGGGCGCTCGTCGCCCAAATACGGAAGTGGCCGCCCGCGTCGACGCAGCGGTTGGTCCGGCCCCGGCCCGGATGCGCGGGACCCTCAGCCGTTCGGTGCTCTCACCAGCGCTATCTCCAAGTCGCGTGGGTGGTCCCCCAAGGTGTCCGAGGGCACGGTCCTCGGTCGGTGGCCGCAGGTCGTCGGAGAAGACATCTCCGCGCACGCCGAGCCGATCTCTCTGAAAGAAGGTGTTCTCAGCATCTCCGCCGAGTCGACGGCTTGGGCTACCCAGTTGCGCATGATGCAGTCCCAGATTCTGGCCAAGATCGCTGCTGCCGTCGGTGACGGCGTCGTGAAGACACTGCGCATCACCGGTCCGAGTGCGCCTAGCTGGCGCAAGGGTGAAAGGCATGTGAAAGGCCGCGGACCTCGCGATACGTACGGCTGAGGAAAACTCAACCAGGACCTGGTTCTACCTATTACTTCGTGTTACAGTTAAAACTCGCTAGTGAGTGAACTGTGTCACAAGGCTGTCGTTCCCTACCGATCGGCAGGCATGAAGGAGTAGCTAGATGTCGCAGAAGATATCGACACCCGCTTCGTCGTTCGCCGAGCCGGATCACATCCTGTTGCAGGCTCGCAATGTCGAGTTCGACTGGTCCGATCTGCCCATGCACTGGATTCCGGGCGATCCGTTCAGCACACACGTTCTCAACGTGCTTCACCTTCTCCTCCCCGCCGGTGAGGAGTGGTTTGTCGAGACTTTCAAGGAAGCTCTTCCTCTGATCGAGGACGAGAAGCTCCGTGAAGACGTCGTCGGATTCATCGGCCAAGAGGCGATGCACTCCAACGCGCACTCGGGTGTCCTCGTCCATCTCAAGGAAAACGGCCTCGATCCGACGCCGTACACCCAGCAGATGGAGTGGGCATTCTCGAAACTGCTCGGCCCGCGCCCGATGACAGGTCTGCGCGCCGAGAATCACCTTGTGGAGCGCTTGGCGATCATCGCGGCCATCGAACACATCACTGCTTTCCTCGGCGACTGGGTGCTCAACGCCAAGGGGCTCGACAAAGCCGGCATGCACCCGACCATGCTTGATCTTCTTCGCTGGCACGGCGCCGAAGAAGTCGAACACCGCGCCGTCGCGTACGACGTGATGCGCTACTTCGACAAGCGTGAGACCCGCCGGATCCGTACCCAGATCCTCGTCACGCCCGCAATCGTGTGGCTGTGGATTCGTGGAACCCGGTTCTTGATGCGCAACGATCCCGAGCTTGCCGCTCAGGCTCCCAGCCGTCGACGACCCCACCTGTCCGATTTCATCGCGGCCGGAAAGCGTGGCACAGTTCCCACGTCGTTCGAGCTGGTCAAGCGGATGTCGACGTACTTCAGCAAGTCCTATCACCCCAGTAACGAGGGCTCGACCGCCCAGGCGGTGCAGTACCTGGCGTCGTCACCCGCAGCTCAGGCGGCTGCACGGTGATTTCACTCTCGAGGGTCAAGGACGTCATCTCCGGGCACGACGGGTTGCCGCGTTTTCCGGTGCCACCCGATTTGTCCGGAAAGAACCGTCCCGACCGTGCCATGCGCATCACGGAGTTATTGGCGGACAAGTACCTTCGGGTGTTGACGGCCTACGACTACAACCCCGAGATCGCGGGCCACAACCCCGACACGGCCATGAACATGGTGGTCAGTACGCGTGAGGTGGTGGCGACCGACGAGAACGTCGTTCGCCTGCGCTTCGAATCCGCCGACGGTTCACCGATTCCGCCGTGGCATCCGGGTTCGCACCTGGACTTCCATCTACCTTCGGGTCTGCGGCGTCAGTATTCGCTGTGCGGCGACCCTGCCGATCGCACGGGATACAGCGTCGCGGTTCGTCGGATCCCCGACGGCGGTGGCGGTTCCATCGAGATGCACGCTCTCAAGCCGGGTGAGCACGTCACGGTACGCGGCCCTCGCAACGGATTTCCCTTTGTGGGTGAAGGCAGTGCACTGTTTGTTGCCGGCGGTATCGGTATCACGCCGATCATCGCAATGGTCCGTGCGGCAAGAGAATTGGGAATGGACTGGTACTTCGTGTACTCGGGCCGCTCTCGTGAATCCATGCCGTTCCTCGACGAGATCGCGAGCTGGGAACCCGAGCGTGTCTTCGTGCGCCCGGACGACGAGTTCGGATTGCCCACCACCGCAGACCTTCTCGGACGAGCGCCGGTCGGCGGCGCCGTGTACTGCTGCGGCCCGACGCCGATGCTCGACGCCGTCCGCCGCGGATTCCGCGATACACCTTCCACTGCTTTGCATTTCGAGCGGTTCGGGGCTCCGCCGGTGATCGACGGCAAGGAATTCGAAGTGCAGCTGGTCAATTCGGGTCAGGTGCTCACCGTGCCCGCCGACGAGTCCGCGCTCGACGTCATCAAGAAGACATTGCCCGGTGTCGGGTACTCGTGTCAGCAGGGTTTCTGCGGAACCTGTCGTGTGAAGGTACTCGCGGGCAAGCCCGATCACCGCGAAAGGCGTCTGACCGACACCGAACAGGAAACGGAGATGCTCATCTGCGTATCCCGTTCCGACGGTGGACGTCTCGTTCTCGATCTCTAGATATTTCCCGACTCCGAAGGGTTCGACAATGTCGAAGCACTCTCCTGTCCATGCCGTGACCGCGCGTCGCGTGACCAACGGTTCCGTCAGCCTGGCAGTGTTCGAGCAGGGCAAGGCAGACGGCGAGACCATCGTCCTGGTGCATGGTTGGCCCGACACCCATGAATTGTGGAACCGCATCGTGCCTTTGCTGGCAGACGACTTCCGCGTCGTCAGCTACGACAGCCGCGGGGCCGGTGAGAGCACGATCCCCTCGAGGGTGCAGGACTACCAACTGAGCGCACTGGCCGGCGATCTTTTTGCCGTCATCGACGCGGTCAGCCCGGGCAAGCCGGTGCACGTCCTGGCACATGACTGGGGATCCGTGGAAACGTGGGAAGCGGTCTGCGAGCCGGGTGCCGAAGAGAAGATCGCGTCGTTCTCGTCCATCTCGGGCCCCAATCTCGATCATCTCGGCAAGTGGATCCGGGCGAGCGTGTCCAAGCGTCGTTTCCTCGGCCCGGCGGCGCAGGGAATTGCGTCGGCCTACACCGTTCTGTTCCAGATTCCCGGGCTGTGCACCCTCCCGTTGCGTCTGTGGTTCTCCAAGCATTGGCCGGCATTTCTGGGCTTCTTCGACGGTCTGGACCCCCGTGTGGTCAACACCGCGCCCACCATCGCCGACGACATGGTGAACGGACTCAAGCTTTATCGCGCGAACATCCGGCCGTCTCTCGGCAAGCCGCGGGATCGGTACACGGACGTGCCTGTTCAGCTCATTCTGAACAAGTACGACAAAGCCGTTCGTCCGGTGGGATACGAAGACACCGAAAAATGGGTCTCCGACCTGCAGCGACGTGAAATTGCCGCGGGACACTGGTCGCCGTTTTCACATCCGAGCGAGGTTGCCGAACATGCGCGGGCATTTATCGCGAGCCTGAGAGAGCGTCGCTCGGAGAAGCAAAGTTCCTAGCGTTTCACCTTCAGGGGATCGTAAAAATTCGTCTGCGGCGCAGCCAGGGGTGTCATTGGCCGCTTCTAGTCGGTGCTTACCAGTAAGATGGTCAACGGTAACTAGCGGCAACATTCTCGAACCCGCTCCGACGACACCCGCAAGGGCTTGCTGACGGCTGCGCTCGAGTATTGACGGAGAAGGAGAGCTACCCACCCGTGGCTGCCCAGAAGTCAGATACAAGCACTTCCAGCAAGGACTACAACGCGTCGTCCATCACCGTCCTCGAAGGACTCGAGGCGGTACGTAAGCGTCCAGGCATGTACATCGGTTCCACCGGTGAACGCGGCCTGCACCACCTCATTTGGGAGGTCGTCGACAACTCGGTCGACGAGGCGATGGCCGGACACGCCACCAAGGTCGAGGTCACCCTCCTCGAAGACGGCGGAATCCGCGTCATCGACGACGGCCGTGGCATCCCGGTCGGCATGCACGCCTCCGGAGTTCCCACCGTCGAGGTCGTGCTGACCCAGCTGCACGCCGGCGGCAAGTTCGACTCCGACTCCTACGCCGTCTCCGGTGGTCTGCACGGCGTCGGTATCTCGGTGGTCAACGCGCTCTCCACCCGGCTCGACGTCGACATCAAGGTCGACGGCTACCGGTGGCAGCAGACGTACACCGATTCCAAGCCGGGAGAGCTCGTACAGGGCGACCCGACGAAGGAGACCGGCACCACCGTCAGTTTCTGGGCTGATCCCGAGATCTTCGAGACCACCCGCTACAACTTCGAGACCGTTGCGCGTCGTCTGCAGGAAATGGCCTTCCTCAACAAGGGCCTGACCATCACGCTGACCGACGAGCGCGCCGAGGTCATCGACGACGAAGCTGCCGAGGTGGCCGAGGCTCCCAAGTCTGCTGCCGAAGAAGCCGAAGAAGCTGCTCAGGCAGCGCCGCGTAAATCCAAGACCCGTATCTACCACTACCCCGGTGGACTCGAGGACTACGTCCGGCACATCAACAAGAGCAAGACCCCGATCCACAACTCGGTCGTGGGATTCACCGCCAAGGGCACCGGCCACGAGCTCGAGGTCGCAATGCAGTGGAACTCCGGCTACTCGGAGTCCGTGCACACCTTCGCCAACACGATCAACACCCACGAGGGTGGTACCCACGAAGAGGGCTTCCGCGCCGCACTGACCGCAACGGTCAACAAGTACGCGCTCGAAAAGAAGCTGCTCAAGGACAAGGATCCCAAGCTCACCGGTGACGACATCCGTGAAGGACTCGCGGCCATCATCTCGGTGAAGGTCGGTGAACCCCAGTTCGAGGGTCAGACCAAGACCAAGCTCGGCAACACCGAGGTCAAGTCCTTCGTACAGAAGGCGTGCAACGAGCACCTCGCGCACTGGTTCGAGGCGAACCCCGCCGACGCGAAAACCATTGTGAACAAGGCTGTTTCGTCGGCGCAGGCCCGCGTTGCCGCACGTAAGGCGCGTGAGCTGGTCCGTCGTAAGAGTGCGACCGACCTCGGTGGCCTGCCAGGCAAGCTCGCCGATTGCCGCTCCAACGATCCGGAGAAGTCCGAGATCTACATCGTGGAGGGCGACTCCGCAGGCGGCTCGGCCAAGTCCGGCCGAGACTCGATGTACCAGGCGATCCTCCCGCTTCGCGGAAAGATCATCAACGTGGAGAAGGCGCGTATCGATCGCGTCCTCAAGAACACCGAAGTCCAGTCGATCATCACCGCGTTCGGCACGGGCATCCACGACGAGTTCGACATCGCCAAGCTGCGCTATCACAAGATCGTGCTCATGGCCGACGCCGACGTCGACGGTCAGCACATCGCAACGCTGCTGCTCACGCTGCTGTTCCGCTTCATGCGGCCGCTCGTCGAGCACGGCAAGGTCTACCTCGCGCAGCCGCCGCTGTACAAGCTCAAGTGGCAGAAGGGTGCGCAACCGGAATTCGCGTACTCCGACCGCGAGCGCGACGCGATGGTCAAGGCAGGCCTCGAGTCCGGCAAGAAGATCAACAAGGACGACGGCATCCAGCGCTACAAAGGCCTCGGCGAGATGAACGCCAAGGAGCTGTGGGAAACCACGATGGACCCGACGGTGCGCGTTCTGCGTCTCGTCACGCTCGACGATGCGGCTGCTGCCGACGAGCTGTTCAGCGTGCTGATGGGCGAAGACGTCGAAGCACGACGCAGCTTCATCACCCGCAATGCCCGGGACGTTCGTTTCCTCGACGTGTAGGCCTGCGGCCCTGTGAGCGGTTGCGGAGTCCCCGGACTCCTTTTCCGCGCACAGGGGCTTGCCCCCTCTTTTAAGAAAGTGAGCTCATGACCGACACCACGTTGCCACCGGACGGTCCGCAACACGACCGGATCGAACCGGTCGACATCCAGCAGGAAATGCAGAACAGCTACATCGACTACGCCATGAGCGTCATCGTCGGTCGCGCTCTGCCGGATGTCCGCGACGGACTCAAGCCGGTGCACCGCCGCGTGCTCTACGCGATGTACGACAACGGATATCGCCCAGACCGCGGATACGTGAAGTCTGCCCGTCCGGTCGCCGAGACCATGGGTAACTACCACCCCCACGGCGACTCCTCGATCTACGACACGTTGGTCCGTATGGCCCAGCCGTGGTCACTGCGTTACCCGCTCGTCGACGGTCAGGGAAACTTCGGATCCCGCGGCAACGACGGCGCAGCCGCCATGCGTTACACCGAGTGCAGGCTCACGCCGCTCGCGATGGAAATGCTGCGCGAAATCGACCACGAGACAGTCGATTTCACCCCGAACTACGACGGTAAGACGCAGGAACCGACGGTTCTGCCCAGCCGTATCCCGAACCTTCTGATCAACGGTTCCAACGGCATCGCCGTCGGTATGGCCACCAACATTCCGCCGCACAACCTGCGTGAAGTTGCCGAGGCCATCTACTGGGCGCTCGAGAACTTCGAGGCGGACGAGGAAGCCACCCTCGCGGCCGTCATGGAGCGCATCAAGGGACCCGACTTCCCGACGCACGGGCTCATCGTCGGTGGACAGGGCATCCAGGATGCCTACACCACCGGCCGTGGCTCCGTCCGTATGCGCGGCGTCGTCGAGATCGAGGAAGATGCCAAGGGCCGCACCACGATCGTCATCACCGAGCTGCCCTACCAGGTCAACCCGGACAACCTGATCACCTCCATCGCGGAGCAGGTTCGTGACGCGAAGATCGGTGGCATCTCCGACATCCACGACGAGTCCTCGGACCGCGTCGGCATGCGCATCGTCGTCACCGTCAAGCGTGACGCCGTTGCCAAGGTCGTGCTGAACAACCTCTACAAGCACACCCAGCTGCAGACCAGCTTCGGCTGCAACATGCTCTCCATCGTCGACGGAGTGCCGCGCACGCTGCGCCTCGACCAGATGATCCGTCTGTACACGACGCATCAGCTCGAGGTCATCGTTCGTCGTACCAGGTACCTGCTTCGCAAGGCACAGGAGCGCGCCCACATCCTGCGCGGTCTGGTCAAGGCCCTCGACGCTCTGGACGAGGTCATCGCCTTGATCCGTGCGTCGCAGACCGTCGACATCGCTCGCGCCGGATTGATGGAACTCCTCGACGTCGACGAGATCCAGGCCGACGCCATCCTCGGCATGCAGCTGCGTCGTCTGGCCGCCCTCGAGCGTCAGAAGATCGTCGACGAGTTGGCCGAGATCGAACTCGAAATCGCGGACCTCGAAGACATTCTGGCTCGCCCGGAGCGTCAGCGCGCGATCGTTCGTGACGAGCTCAAGGAAATCGTCGACAAGTACGGCGACGACCGTCGTACCCGCATCATCGCCGCCGACGGAGACGTCAACGACGAGGATCTGATCGCCCGTGAAGACGTCGTCGTCACGATCACCGAGACCGGTTACGCCAAGCGCACCAAGACTGATCTCTACCGATCGCAGAAGCGCGGCGGCAAGGGTGTTCAGGGTGCCGGCCTCAAGCAGGACGACATCGTCTCGCACTTCTTCGTCACCTCGACGCACGACTGGCTGCTGTTCTTCACCACGAAGGGCCGCGTCTACCGCGCGAAGGCTTACGAGCTGCCCGAGGCGAGCCGTACCGCTCGCGGTCAGCACGTTGCCAACCTCCTGGCCTTCCAGCCGGACGAGCGCATCCAGTCCGTCATCCAGATCAAGACGTACGAAGACGCGCCATACCTGGTGCTCGCCACACGCAACGGTCTGGTCAAGAAGTCCAAGCTCACCGACTTCGACTCCAACCGCAGCGGTGGCATCGTCGCCATCAACCTGCGCGGTGAAGACGAACTGGTCGGCGCTGTTCTCTGCTCCGCCGACGACGACCTGCTCCTTGTCTCGGCACAGGGCCAGTCGATCCGCTTCTCGGCCACCGACGAGGCACTGCGTCCGATGGGCCGCGCCACTTCCGGTGTCCAGGGCATGCGTTTCAACGGTGACGACGAGCTGCTCTCGCTCAACGTCGTTCGTGAAGGAACGTTCCTCCTGGTCGCCACCTCGGGCGGATACTCCAAGCGAACCGGCATGGAGGATTACCCGGTGCAGGGTCGCGGCGGCAAGGGCGTGCTCACGATTCAGTACGACAAGAAACGTGGCACTCTGGTCGGTGCGCTCATCGTCGACGACGACGACGAGCTGTACGCGATCACCTCGGGCGGCGGCGTCATCAGGACGGCTGCCAAGCAGGTTCGTAAGGCGGGACGCCAGACCAAGGGCGTGCGTCTGATGAACCTCGGCGAAGGCGACACATTGCTCGCGATTGCGCGCAACGCCGACGAGCCCGAAGAGCTCGCTGCAGAGACCACCGACAACGCAGACAATGCCGATGGAGCTAAGGAGTCCTAGTGAGCACTCCCAACCAGCCGGGCAGTGACCAGAAGAGTGAAAGCACTTCAGGTTCGACGCCACCGAAGCCGGAGCAGGCAACTGCTCCGGCGGGGCCGCAGACCTCGAAACCTGCAGCTCCAGCGGACGGCGGACCCAAAGCTTCCGAGGCAGCTCCGGCGCCCAAGGCACCGGAGCCGTCTCGCGGCCCGTCGGATTCGGCCCAGAAACCGGCGGCTGCGGCTCCCGACACCGCGGGTGCGGCCAAGGGTCAGGCTCCTTCCGCTCCTTCTGTGGCTCCGGCTGCGCCGGTAACCCCGGCGAAGGGTGATGGTCAGGCTCCGCCGCAACCGGTCGCCAATCAGGCTCGCGGCAGCCAGGCACCGCCGTGGCAGCGGGGACCCCAGCCGTCAGGCCAGCCTCAGGGTCAGCCAGCTCAGAACCCCGCTGCTCAGAATCCGGCGTCGAAGGCTCAGCCACCGCAGAATCAGGCTCCGCAAAGTCAGCCGCAGACCAACATCACGCGCGCGGCCGGCGCTGGTGCTCCTGCAGGTCGACCGGCAGCTCCTGCTGGGGGTAAGCCGCCTGCGGGTCCGCAGCGTCCTGCAGCGGCAGGCCCGGCACAGGGTGGTCCGGCACAGGGTGGTCCGGCCAAAAACCCAGCGCAGGGTGGTGCGCCGAAGGGACAGCCACAGGCGGGTCGCCCCGCTGCCGGTGCACAGACAGGTCGTCCTGCCGGCAACCCGTCGGCGCGTCCTGTCGTGACAGGAACGGCAGCTACCGGTGGCGTCGCCGGCGCAGCGGCAGCCAAGGCTGTTGCACCCTCGGGCGCAAATCCCAAGGCTGCAAATGCCACGGTCGCCAATCCCACCGTCGCTAATCCGAAAGCAAAAGCCGCCGCGATCGACGGACCGACTCGGCACATCGATCGCAAGGATCTGCCGAAGGACATGCCTGACCTCTCCGAGGCCAAGCATCCGTTGCCTGCTGCGGTGAAGGGTGAGAAAACTCACGCCGTATCGGCTTCGGTCGTGGACGGTGCGCCACTGCGCGCAACGGTCCAGATCCGTCGTATCGACCCGTGGTCCACGCTCAAGATCACGTCCGTGATCTCGGTGTCGCTGTTCTTCGTGTGGATGGTGGCCGTCGGACTGCTCTACGTCGTTCTCGACGGCATGGGCGTCTGGGATCGCCTGAACAACGCGTTCACCGACATCGTTGCCGACGGCGGCTCCGACGGTCTGGTGACGGCCGGCCAGGTGTTCGGCTACGCCGCGCTGATCGGTATCGCGAACATGGTGCTTTTCACGGCACTCGTCACGATCGGATCGTTCATCTACAACCTCTGCAGCGACCTGGTTGGTGGCGTCGAGGTAACTCTCGCCGACCGCGACTGACCTGCGAAAACATTGCTCCGCCGGGCCCGTTTTGGTGTCAGCGGCCCGGTGGGGTAATCTTTGGAATCGGTTCAGGGGCCTATAGCTCAGGTGGTTAGAGCGCTTTACTGATAATGAAGAGGTCGGAGGTTCAAGTCCTCCTAGGCCCACTCCCATGTGCCGAAGAAGGGTTGCTGGAATGAAGGTTTTCCTGCTTGTCGGGGCCGGAATTCTGGTAGCTCTCGGGGTCACCAAGCTGATCAAAAGTCAGCGCGGAGACAAGGTTTGGCACGATTTGGAAACAGGATAGAACCTAGGTACTCTGACTCCGGTCAGAAAACCGAACGGGGCCTTAGCTCAGTTGGTAGAGCGCTGCCTTTGCAAGGCAGATGTCAGGAGTTCGAATCTCCTAGGCTCCACAGTAAGAAAACACCCTCCCGGGATCCGGGAGGGTGTTTTTGTATGCCGATGTGCGGATGTCCGGCTGGCCGGTGCCCGACTCGTGGCCCTCCCCCTTTTGAGCGAACGGCACTTTCGGCGCACTGAAGGCGATGAACATGCCGTTCGCTCGGAGTGGGGTGGCCAGAACAGCGCCCACTATGGACCGTTCGTCCCGAATTCTCCGGAAAGTCTAGTGGTCATGACCAGCCGGGCGTAGCGTGAGGAGAACCCAATTTCAGGAGGTTCGTAGTGCTTCACAACGACATTCCCAGCCACGGTGAAATTGCCGCACTCGCGGAGGTGGAAGGGCCCACCTGCATCACCATCGTGACTCCGACTGAAGATGCGCCGCAGGATCATGACAAAGCGCGCATCGCCTTCAAGGACCAGGTCCGCTCGGCACTCGCATCGGTGGAGGATCCGGCCGAGCGCAAGCTGTTCGAGGCCGAATACGCAGAGCTCGACGACGACGACGATTTCTGGCGCTTCCAGTCGCGCTCATTGGTCACGTACGCGACGCCGGAGCGTCTGGTGACCTTCCGCCTGCCCAACCGTCTGCAGGCGCTCGAAACGGTCAGCGATCGGTTTCATCTCAAGCCACTGCTCCGTTCGGTGACCTTCCCCCAGACGGCGTTTGTTCTCGCTCTCGCCGAAGGTTCGGTGCGATTGATCGAGATCGCCGCCGATCAACCGGCCGACGAGGTTCGTGTTCAGGGAATGCCGAAGAACGCTGCCGATCACGCGGGTAAGTCCTCGATCAACAGCCGAACTGAAGCCGGTCGGCTCTCGGGTTCGGACAGCCGAAAGTTGCGCGTCAATCAGTACGCCCGCGCAGTCGATCACGAGGTCCGTGGTGTCCTCGCCGGCCGCGACGTCCCCTTGATCCTGGCCGCTGCGGAACCCATCGCGTCGGTGTATCGCTCCGTGAATTCGTACCGCCACCTGGTCGACAAAACCGTCGAGGGAAATCCGGAAGCCTTGTCGACGCAGGAAGTGGCGGACGGTTCGCGTCCGGCGCTCGACGATTTCCACGCCGAGCAGTTGGCGGCGGTGCGGGACACCTTCAATGTGCGCACCGAACAGGGACGCACTCAAACCGACGTCGCCGACGTGGCAACGGCCGCGACGTACGGACAGGTCGACACCGTTTTCATCGACATCGATTCCGTTGTACCCGGAAGCCTCGATCCCCAGACGGGCGCTCTCACGACCGGTGAGTCGACCAACGGAAGTACATACGGGGTCGTCGACGAGATCGCTCGTCGTGCGCTCCTGACGGGTGCTCGGGTCCTCGCTGTTCGCGCCGAGGACATTCCGGGCGGCGGCGCAGTTGCCGCGATTTTGCGCTTCGCCCCGTAAACAGACTGGACGCGTGTGCGCTTCGTGACCTGATTCGGGCACGGGGCGCATACGATTCCGGCATGAAACGTGTGTGGGAACGGCTGCGCCTCTACTGCAAGACGCTGCACCCGGTCGGGCTTGCCTTTGCTCTGGTCTTCTTCACCTGGTCGATGAGTCCTTCCCTGTTGCCGCGCGCGTGGTACTTGCAGGGCGTTGCGACGGGCATCTCGCTCGCGATGGGATACGGCGTCGGCGTGACGGTTGCCTGGATGATCCGCAAGTGCGGCGTCGAACCGCAGTGGTCGGATCGCACCAAGAAGATCGGCTGGCGAATCCTGTTGGTCGCGGCCGTCATTCTGGTTCCGACGTTCTTGGTCCTCGGTTCGTGGTGGCAGCAGATCGTTCGCGATCTGGTGGAAGCTCCACGCACCAACCAGGCGAATTACCTTCTGGTCTTGCTGATTTCGCTCGGAATCTGGTTCGTCCTGCTCGAGGCAGGCCGTGGTCTTCGTTTCACCACCAACAAGCTCACCGCCGTCGCACTTCGGTTCGTTCCCCTCGAAGCGGCGAAGGTCGGCAGCTTGATCGTCATCTTCGCCCTCGGCATCTTCATTGTGAACGGTGCGCTGTACAACGGGTTGATTGCCTTCGCGAACTGGAGTTTCTCCGGTGCGGATCACGAAACACCGGACGGCATCGAACAACCCTTGATCGCTGAGCGCAGTGGTTCGCCGATGTCCGCCGAAGCCTGGGATTCGCTCGGCCAGGAGGGGCGCACCTTCATGGGCAGCGGTCCCACCGCGGCCGAGATCACCGCGTTGACCGGACGTGAAGCGAAGCAACCGATCCGGGTGTACGCGGGACGTGAATCCTCGGACTCGATCAACGGTGTCGCACAGCGGGTCGTCGACGAGTTGGAGCGCACCGGCGGATTCGACCGCGGAACCCTCGCAGTTGTCACGACCACCGGCCGCGGTTGGGTGAACGAGGACGTCGCGTCGGCGTTCGAGTACGTCGAGGGCGGGGACACGGCGATCGCGTCGATGCAGTACTCGTTCCTTCCGAGTCCGTTGGCCTTCATCGCCGACCGTGAGACGCCGATGATTGCCGGTCGCGCACTGTTCAACGCGGTGTACGCCAAGTGGATCGACCTGCCCGTGGAGACGCGGCCCGAGCTGGTTGTCTTCGGTGAGAGCCTCGGCTCCTACGGTGGCCAGGCCGCATTTGCCGGCGCTCAGGACATGATGACGCGCGTCGACGGCGCGCTGTGGGTCGGAACCCCCAACTTCACTGCTCAGTGGCAGGAAATCACGGACAGCCGCGACTCGGGCTCACCGGAGATCCTGCCGGTGATCGATGGTGGCCAGGCAATTCGGTTTGCCGGCGATCCGGAAGATCTGGAGCTGAAGTCCGACTGGGACGACGATCGCATCGTGTACTGGCAGCACGCCAGCGACCCGATCACATGGTGGTCCTTCGACCTGCTGCTCAACAAGCCGGATTGGCTCAAGGAACCGCTGGGTCGCGACGTGGATCCGGGAATGACGTGGGTACCTCTCGTGACCTTCTGGCAGGTAACCCTCGACATGGTCTTCTCGGCTGACGTCCCGTCCGGGCACGGTCACAATTACGGCGAGGATGCAGCGGACATGTGGGCCAAGATCCTGCACCCCGAGGCCTGGACCTCGGCTGATACCGACAAGCTTCGTTCGCTGCTGACCTCCAATCTGGAGCCCACGAAGTAGTCGTAAACGGTTGTAAGTCAGCCTGTTAAGGCGAAAACCTCACGAAAAAGTGTTACGTGAGGTATGTGTTACTCTGCGTTCGCTGTGTGCCAAGCCACAGCGCAGGCGAGCGTGGGGAGATCGAAACGTGAAGAGCAGAGCATGGTGGGCGGCCGGGGTTTCCGTCGCGGCACTGGTCATGGGTGCTGTGACGGCCCCTGCCGCAATGGCGGACCCGGCGGATTTCTACACGCCGCCGTCGGAGCTTCCGGCAGGTGCCAACGGAGATCTCATCAAGAGTGAGCCGTCACCACTGCTGCTGAGCGTGCCCGGATCGAACGGTGCGTGGCCGGCAACCGCCACCAAGATCATGTACCGAAGCGAGGACGCCAAGGGTGCTCCCGTTGCCGTGACGGGGACCTACCTCGAACCGTCGAACCCGTGGACCGGGCAGGGGGCGCGTCCACTGGTTGCCGCAGCGGTAGGAACGCATGGGCAGGGCGATCAATGCGCTCCGTCCAAACTGTTCAACACCGGTATCGAGTACCAGTTCCCGACGGACGTCATGGTCGGCTACGAGTCCATCTGGGTGAACACGTTGCTGCTCAACGGCATCGCCGTCGTAGTCACCGATTACGAGGGCCTCGGAACTCCTGGCGATCACACCTACGTCAACCGCGAAGCCGAAGCGCACGCGGTTCTGGACTCGGTGCGTGCCGCTCAGCAGCTCCCGAACACGGGCATTCCCGCCGACGGCCCCGTCGGACTGTGGGGTTACTCGCAAGGTGGTGGAGCTGCCGCTGCCGCAACGGAATTGAAGCCGTCGTATGCTCCCGAGCTTGATCTCAAGGGCACGTACGCAGGTGCACCGCCCGCCGATCTAGCGGCGACGCTGCAGCAGGTCGACGGCACGTTCCTCACCGGAGTGATCGGCTACGCGCTCAACGGGATCCTTGCGCAGTACCCCGAGGTTCAGCCGCTGCTCGACGCCGAGATCAACGATCGCGGCCGACAGATGTTGGCCGCCACCAAGAACCAGTGCGTCGCCGAAAGTGGATTGCAGTTCGGCTTCCAGCAGTCGTCGAGCTTCACCAATTCCGGTGAATCACTCTCCGCAGTTCTTGCGCGTCTACCCATGGCGCAGGCGATCCTCGACGAGCAGAAGATCGGCAAGCTGACGCCGGAGTCGCCCGTACTCATTCAGCATGGCCGCTCCGATGACATCGTTCCGTTCGGCCAGGGACAGCAACTGGCCCGTGACTGGTGCGGCAAGGGCGCGACGGTGCAGTTCTCCGTCAACGAACTGCCCCCGATCATTCCGGGCATGGCAATCAATCATGCGACGCCGTACCTGGTGGGTACACCCGAATCCGTCGGGTACATGATCGATCGCTTCAACAACGTCCCGGCACCGTCCAACTGCTGAACGTGAACATCGAAAAGCCCCGGAACACAATCTGTTCCGGGGCTTTTCGTGTGTCGACTAAGCGGTCTTCTCGGTCGAGTTCTCTTCGAGCCGAGGGGGTGCGGAAGCGACCGGCGGATGCTCGCGTCGGCGGCTCTTGAAGAACACCGCGCCACCGATCACCGCGACACCGGCGATGACGAACACGGCGACGCGCTTGCGGCCGCGAGGCTTCTCGGTGCGTTCCGCGGACTTCGTGGGGATAGCCTTTGCGCGCTCTACGCCCTTCTTGGCGAGGACTTTGCCCTGACGACCCAGGAACAACCCGACCTGCCCGGCGCCGCGAGCGACCGATGTGGCGACCACCGCGGCGATGCGGCGAGCGTTGTCGGCTGCCTCGGACTCCTTGATACGAGCCGCTGTCTCTTCGAGGTAGGCGGCAGTCTCGTCGAAGGTGTCCTCGACGCGGGCGCGCGCGTGATCGAAGGTGTCGGGCAACTGCGTGCTGAGGGACTCGGTCACTCGTGTCATGACTTCACTGTGCCATAACAGTGAGGCGGGGACAGGGAGAGTTTTACGGGGCGGCATCCGCGAGAACGCCGGCAATGGCACGATGGTGGTGTGACTTCAACTCATCAGACCGCAACCGCAACGCTGCACACGAACCGCGGCGACATCAAGATCGCTCTGTTCGGCAACCATGCGCCGAAGACCGTCGAGAACTTCGTCGGCCTCGCCGACGGCTCGAAGGAGTACACCACCGCAAACGCCGCCGGCACCAAGACCGGCCCGTTCTACGACGGTGCCATCTTCCACCGCGTCATCGACGGCTTCATGATCCAGGGTGGCGACCCCACCGGAACCGGCACCGGCGGCCCGGGCTACAAGTTCGGTGACGAGTTCCACCCGGAACTGCAGTTCGACCGCTCCTACCTGCTGGCCATGGCCAACGCAGGCCCGGGAACCAACGGCTCGCAGTTCTTCATCACCACCGGCCCGACGCCGCACCTGAACCGTCGCCACACCATCTTCGGTGAGGTTCTCGACGACGATTCCAAGAAGGTTGTCGACGCTATCTCCTCCACCGCCGTCGATCGTGGCGATCGTCCGGTCGAGCCCGTCGTGATCAACAGCATCACCATCTCCTGAACAGGTAAAACAAGCAGATGACGAACCCCGGTTGGGGCGGCGGTGCGAGTGAGGGCATCCCGCCCCAACCGCGGTGCGTCCGCCATCCAGATCGACCTACCGCACTTTCCTGTAATCGTTGTGGACGTCCGGCGTGCCCGGACTGCCTCCGCGAGGCGGCGGTGGGATACCAATGTGTTGACTGTGTAGCTGCCGGCCAACGCGATGTCCGCCCCGTTCGGGGCGTCGCCGGAAACACCGTGAGCCCCGCCCGTGCGGTCCCGGTCGTGACGTACACCTTGATGGGGCTCAACGTCCTGGCGTTCCTCGCCACCTTCGCGCAGTCGCGAAGCATCATGAACAATCAGGTCGGCTCGTCGAACTTCGCGAACTGGGCACTCAATCCGGGTCTGGTCGCCAGCGGTGACTGGTTCCGGCTCATCGGCTCCGGGTTCTTGCACTTCGGCATCTTGCACCTCGCGGTCAACATGTACGCCCTCTACATCCTGGGGCGCGACACCGAAATCGTGATGGGCCGCTCCCGGTACGTCGGCATCTACCTGGTTTCGCTCCTCGGCGGTTCCGCCTCGGTGATGGCGTTCCAGCCGGTGTTCTCCTCGCTCACGGCCCTGTCCTGGACCGCTGGAGCGTCGGGTGCAATCTTCGGCATCATGGGCGCACAGGCCGTCCTTCTACTGCGTTTGCGTCGAAGCCCGGTCCCGATCATCTCGGTGATCGCGATCAATGTGATCATCAGCATTTCGCTGCCCGGGATCTCGTTCTGGGGTCACGCGGGAGGTCTGGTGGCAGGTGCCGCAACGGCCGCTGCCTTCCTGTACGCCCCACAATGGTTGGGCGCCGGTGAGAACCGCGTGAAAGCAGTGCGGATCGGCTGGATCGCTTTTGGTGCCGTCACTGTGGTGACGTTGGGAGTCATCGTGCTCCGCGTCGTCCAACTGCGCGAACAGCTGGGAATCAGCTAGCAAGAATCCTAGGGCCCAGCCGTTCTATGGATCAGCCGCCGATGATGGACTCGCAGGCGAACGTGATCTCGAAGCTCGACGTCGCCGTCGGGTTGCCCTTGTCCCGGGCGCCGATTCCCTCGCCCGTCACCACGAAGGTATTGCCGTCCTGCTTGGCACTGGCAGATCCGCCAGGCAGACCCGGCGCGAATCCGGCGGTGTACGGCAGACCGTTCGATCCACCCTCGCTTCCGGCGATTCCAGCAGTCTGAACCGTGCCGGATTCATCGATGATGGCTGAGACCGTCAACATGCCGTAGGTGGCATTTTCCGCGTCGAGCAGTGTCATAACTGTCGTGCCGCCGTCCTTTGCGCACTTCGTCTCGAATTTGGCGTCGAGCGTCTTCCCGCCGACGGTGGCCGAGGATGTAGCGGACGAGGCGCCGGCAGCGCTCTTGTCGGAGTCGGTCTTGTCGGAGTCGCTGCCGCAGGCGGAGGCGAATAGTGCGACCGCCGCGATGGTGGCAGCGACTGCGGTGGAGGACCGGCGGGTCATCGTGGTCCGAACCATCTTCGTCATGTTCTGTCCTTCAAGTCACGCGGTGCATCCGCACTTGCTCTGGCTGTTTCGCCGATAACACTAGCCAGTGACTCGGTGCTCGTAGCGCTAAACCCCCAGCTCAGGCGGGTTTGTCGCCTTCGACTGTTCAGGGACGTTCGTCAGGCTGCTGCGGGTCATTCGCCGGATCGTTGGGAGTAAATGCACATGCAGGGACGGCTTCTGTAGAGATTGTCCACATAGGTTGGGCTCGGTGGTGCTTCTACTGTGGCTTGAGTCACTTCGTAGATAGCACCGCTGACCTTTTTCGAGGAGTACCCCTGCCATGACCTCCACCGATAGCACCACCACTGACGGTGGGGTTGCGCCGAGCGAGATCGAATCTCGCGTGGTGAAGAAGGTAGCGCGCCGGCTGATTCCCTTCCTGATCCTGCTCTATTTCGTGAACTATCTGGATCGTACGAACATCGCCTTCGCGAAGCTCACCATGAGCGCCGACCTCGGGATGACCGAGACCATGTTCGGCCTCGCCTCCGGACTCTTCTTCGTCGGCTATCTGCTGTTCGAGGTGCCGAGCAACCTGGCCCTGCACCGCTTCGGCGCCCGACTGTGGATCGCGCGCATCATGCTCACCTGGGGCATCCTCGCCGCTGCGCTGGCATTCGTGCCCAACGTGGGCAGCCTCTATTTCCTCCGCATTCTGCTGGGAATCGCCGAAGCCGGCTTCTTCCCCGGAGTTCTTCTCTACCTGACCTTCTGGTTCCCGAAGAAGTACCGCGTACGCCTGATGGGCTTGTTCCTGCTGACGCTTCCGCTCTCGTCGGCGCTCGGTGCCCCGCTCTCGGCTGCCATCATCCAGTACGGCGACGGCTTGTTCGGGTTGGCCGGATGGCGCGTGATGTACCTGATCGAGGGTCTGCCCGCCGTGATCTTGGCGTTTGTCGTCTGGTTCTACCTCACCGACCGTCCCGCCGACGCGAAGTGGTTGACCCTCGAGGAGCGCACCTGGCTGATGAAGTCGATGGCCGACGAGGAGAAAGAACTCGGCGACGCCGGTCACCAGTCCGCCGGCAAGACCCTGCGCGATCCCCGCGTCATCGGTTTCGGTCTGGTCTACTTCGGAATCACGTACGGCCTTTACGCTTTGAGCTTCTTCCTGCCCAGCATCGTCGCAGGATTCAAGCAGACGTTCAACACCGATTTCTCGCTCGTCGAGACAGGCCTGATCGTGGCCGTCCCCTACGCGATCGGCGCTGTCGCGATGGTGCTGTGGAGCCGCCATTCCGACAAGACCGGTGAACGAATGTGGCACGTTGCTGCCCCGACGCTCCTGGGTGCGGTATCCATTCCGATTGCGCTGTACCTGGATTCGCCGTTCACCGTCATGGTCGCGGTCTCGCTCACCGCTGTCGGTGTCCTCTGTGCGCTCCCCGTCTTCTGGTACCTGCCCACCACGTTCCTGACGGGTGCCAGCGCGGCCGCGGGTATCGCCATGATCAACTCGATCGGCAATGCGTCGGGCTTCGGTGCTCCGTACATCACCGGCTGGCTCACCGATGTGACCGGAAATGCCAAGGCAGGCCTGTGGGTGGTAGGCGCCGTGATGCTCTGTGCCGCAATTCTTGTGGTGGCACTGGCCAAGCGATCGAGCAAGCCCGCTCAGATCTGACCGAGTTTCCCCGCACTGGCACGCAGCCGGATCAGGAGCGCAAGATCGAGCGCCTGGTCCGGCTGACGCCACTGCGTACCGATCAATCGGTCGATCGATTCGAGGCGTTGGTACAGAGTGTTGGCGTGAATCGCGAGCGCGGTGGCGGTCGCAGAATGTTTGCAATTGTGCGACAGGTACGACGCGAGGGTGTCCAGAAGTGGAACGCCGCGTCGTTGCTCCTCATCGAGGAGAGGACCGAGGGACCGCTGCGTCAGCGATTCGAGTTCTTCGCGTCCGGTGCGGCTGAGGAGAATTCGGTAAATGCCGAGGGAACTTGCCGGTTCCACGTGGGAAGCCCGCCCGAGCGTCTCGAGGACGTCGACGGTGTGCTGTGCCTCGACATAGGCTCGCGCCAGACCTTCCGCTCCCACCGCGGGATCGGCGATTCCCACTGTCGGGTTCTCCGCCGGCTGCACCCACGCCGCCGCAACTTCTGACGGTGACATTCCCGGAATCAAAGCGATGACCCGTGAACCATGCTCGGCAACAACAGTTCCCGAGGGAAATGCAATTTCCTCGATACTGCGACGTGTACGGTCTACGGCGTCGGCCGGGCGGGCCACCACGACGGTGTACGAGCGGTCGGGGTTTAGTCCAGCCAGGCGGAACTGACCGGTGACTTCGGCCGGCGTCGGCGCAGGCCTGGTGATCAGATCGACCAGAAATGCATCGCGTGCCCGACGGGTAGCTTCCCTGGCCGCCCGTTCGCCCACCAGCGCAAGCGCAATGGCCGGGGCTGACCTTTCGAGTGCCAATCTCATGGCGGCGGTGGGTTCCTGGCGCGAGAGCAGGAACAGGACTCCGAGTTGGTCACCGGCACTGCGTACTTCGGTGGCGAACAGGAACTGCTCACCGACGATCAGCGTCACCTCCTGCTCGCGTCGGTCAGCGGCAAAGATGTCGAAGACCCGATTCACGCTCTCGCTCACCCGTTGCAGTCCCGGTGGGATCTCCGACGTTCCGGTCACGAAGAACACCGGTGAACCCGTCGACGCGGAGGTTTCTTCCACGAGTTCGCGAACACCGCCGCCGCGCAGGACAACTTGTGTGAGCGATCGGTCCCAGGTCAGGGTCTGTTCGAGAAGTGCTGTGCGCTCGGCAAGTTCGGTGTTCGCTGCATTCACTTCTGCAACCGTCGCGCGATAGCGTTCGAGAGAGCGGGCATTCTCGATGGCTACCGAGGCATGAGCTGCGAGGGCGGACAGCAACGCAACTTCCTCGTTGCCGAATCGACGCTCCTGACGCTTGCACGCGCACAGGGCACCCAGGATCTTGCCGTTCAATGTCAGCGGCACGGCCAACAGGCCGCGCATGTTCTCGGCTCGCGCTGCGTCGTCGGCGGGTCCGATATGTGCAAACGAGGGATCGTTGCGGTAGTCGGGAGACCAAGCAGGAGAGGAGTTCTCGACCACGCGACCGATGAGGCCTTCACGGAACGGAACCGTCAGGCCGAGCAGTTGCGAGGTGTACGCCCCGCTCGTGACTTCGATGATCAAGATGTCGTCGTGGATCAGTGCAAGGTACGAAAGGTCTACCCCGAGTAGCCGTTTGGCCTGATCTACGATCTCCTGCAGAAGGGCGTGATGATCGTGCATCGTGGTCAGCAGCGACGCGATGTCGTTGAGTGCGCCCAGCTCGGTGGCACGTTGTCGGCGCTGAGCCAGGAGACTACGCAGTTGAAGCGCCGATCGGGCTTCTCGCTCGATTTCCGCAGCGGCCTCGGGGCCTGACCCGGCGGCCAACTGATCGCGGTGTTCGATCAGTTCCTCGGTAGATGCCTCGGCCAGGAGAAGCTGTAGCCAGTTCTCGTGCATCCGCACTCCCTTGTCAGGCCAACTTGTCAGGCCAACGATGAGTATGGAGAGAATGTCCATACGGTTTCCGGTTTCTCGGAGTAAATCTACATGGGGTGGTGTAGCCGCCGTCACTATCGTGGAGGCATGACACTCCTCGAGGCGCTCGGCTCGCAGATCGATGCGGATCGACTGATCACCGACCCCGACATCATGGCGAGCTACATCCACGACGACGCCGAGTGGGCTCCCTACGAGATGCCCGTCGCCGTGGTCCGTCCGCGCACAGCCGAGCAGGTACAGACAGTTGTGCAGGCGTGCATCGCCCACGGTGCGCCCGTCGTCACGCGCGGCGCAGGCACCGGTCTGTCGGGTGGAGCCAACGCAGTCGCCGGCGGCGTCGTGATCGCCTTCGACGCGATGAACGCGATCAAGGAGATCAACACCCTCGAGCGTTTGGCCGTGGTCGAACCCGGGGTAGTCAACGATCACCTCCGCGACGCGTGCGCCGAGCACGGCCTCTGGTATCCGCCCGATCCGGCGAGCGCACCCTGGTCGACGATCGGCGGCAACGTCGCGACCAATGCCGGGGGCCTGTGTTGCGTCAAGTACGGCGTCACCAAGGACTACGTGCTGGGCATGCAGGTGGTTACCGGAACCGGTGAGCTGGTTCGGCTCGGGCGTCGAACTGCCAAGGGAGTGGCTGGGTTTGATCTCTCCGCGCTCATGGTCGGCTCCGAAGGCACTCTCGGGGTGATCACCGAGGTAACCGTCAAGCTACGTCCTCAGCGCGATCCCGAGCGCACCATCGTCGGATACTTCGACTCCATCGTTGCTGCGGGCAAGGCAGTCGAAGCCGTCGCGGCAGACGGGCTCACGCCGTCGGCCCTCGAGCTGATCGATCGACAGTGCCTGCTTGCCGTCGACGCCTGGAAGAACATGGGCCTCTCGGCCGACGCCGAGGTGGTTCTGCTCGGCCGCATCGACACACCGGGTGAGATCGGCGACGCCGAAGCCGAGCGAATGTTGGCCTGTTTCAACCGTTCCGGGGCAACCTGGAGCGCCAGATCCACCGACCAGGAGGAGGCTGACGCTCTGTTCTCCGCCCGGCGTCTGGCATACCCCGCCCTCGAGCGGCTCGGCCCGGTGCTCACCGAGGACATCTGCGTCCCCAAGGCAGCGGTCCCGGAGATGCTGGCACGGATCGAGGCCATCTCGGCCCGGCACGACACTCACATCGCGAACATCGCGCACGCGGGTGACGGCAACCTGCATCCGCTGCTGATCACGCCACACGACGACGAAGCGGCGCGGAGGCGTGCTCAGGCGGCTTTTGCCGAGATCATCGACAATGCCCTCGAGTTGGGCGGAACCGTCACCGGTGAACACGGCGTCGGCCTACTGAAGATGGGTGGCCTGGCACAGGAACTGTCACCGGCCGTCGTCGCGATGCATCATGCAATCAAGGGCGCACTCGACCCTCACGGAATCATGAACCCGGGCAAGGTGATTTGAAAGGCTGGCTCCGTAACCGAATCGGTTTCCGGAGTTACGCCGTCGAAATGACGAGTTCCTACGCTCGAGTTGAACCGTTTGGCGAACTCGACGTATGGAGTGATGAATGTTCTCTTCCGATTTGACGCTGGCAAGTGTTGTTCCGCGGCGCGTGGACACGGTCGAGGCCGTCCGGGCGGCAATCGCGCTGGACGGCGCCGCGGTCTTCGGTGGGCTGCACACCGAGGAAGGTGCCATTGCTTTCGCGTCGAAGTTGCTCGGTGAGAAGTGCATTCGCGTCGGCCGCCAGTTCGAGGCGAGCGCCAGAAGTCAGGATGCCGAAGCCGCTGTCGTCGACACGCAACCGGTGGACGAACGCGGCCGCAAGCGCTCGTTCGGTATCTCCGGCGAGCGGATGACCGCCCACAACGATGGTTTTGCTTTCGGCGATTACGCTCCCGATTACCTGTTTCTGTGGTGCAAGCGCCCGGCGTACCCGAGTGGCGGCGACTCGTTTCTCATCGACGCGGTCAAACTGACGCGATTGCTCGCCTTCGATCCCGCAACAACGGAGCTGGCCGAATTCTGTTGGAGCACAGACATCGACCATTCGGAACCGAACTTCCCGCAGAACACATTTGCGCCGATCGCCCGGACGGTGCCGAGCGGACGCAACCAGGTTCGGTACCACCCGTACCTCGCGCCGATCGCCGGCGAATCGGAAGAAGCGCAGTGGCCGCTGGTGAAGCAGTGGAGTGAGGCCGTGATTCACGTGCGAGACAGCGGGCCGATGTTCCGTGCCGAAGCCGGCGAGATGATCTGCATCGACAACTACCGGGTGCTTCACGGCCGCGACGGGTACACCGACCCCGGCCGTGAGCTGTACTCGATCTGGGGATGGTCGAGCGACGCCGTCGCGGTGCCGCAGCAGGCACTCGACATCGTGCAGCCGGACCTCGCGGCACTGGCCATGTAACCCGCGCTTACTTCTCGGGCGGCACCAAACCGTGGACGGTAAGCACGTCCAGGACGTCCTCCGGCGTCGTACCGAGATCCCAGCGTCCGAAGATCAACAGCTTCTCCGTGTCGGTGGGCCGGTCGACGATGTCGATCTCGAGCATCGGCACGCGTCGACCCAGACGCGGGTAGCGGACGAGACGCACGCGGTCGATCTGTTCGCGGGTGAACGTGTGGCGGGCGCGCAATCGCTGCACCGCGATCGACTTGGTTCCTGCGTTGTCGATCACCGCCAGGCGGGGGCGCTGACGCAGGGCGAGGCCGCCCATCACGAACAGCCCGATCACCGCGAAGGCGAGCAGGAAGCGTCCGGCAGGCTCCGTGGGCGCGATTATCGAGGCGATCGCGAGGGCAATTCCGCCGCCGAACATCGCGTAGACAACACCCATCGGAGTGGCCCACGAGACGACCTCGGTGGCGTTGTCACGAGGCTGTGGATGAAATTCATCCTCGAGCATGTGGATAACTTCCTAGGTTGTCCACAGGAGTTATCCACAATGGGGATGAATGACACCCATGTAATTGAGAGACGGTCACGATCCGAGCCGAATCAGATAATCGCTGGTCAGCGCCATCTCATTGTCATCACAAGGCCCACAACCATGAAACCGAAGCCGACGAGGAAGTTATAGTTTCCCAAGTCGTTCATCCACGTGATCGAATCCGCGGCCAAGTAGTACACAATCAACCACGCCAGGCCGAGAAGCATGAATCCGAGCATCACGGAGACGTACAACGTGCTCGACGGACCCATCTTCACCTTCACCGGAGTGCGGTTTGCTGGGTTGACTGTGTAGTCGTTCTTCTTACGGACCTTCGACTTGGGCATGGCGTCCTCGCTCTACGGTGTGACCTGCATGTGTTACCTACACGCTAACGTAGCTGTGTCCAGTTGGTCACCGGCCGACCTGCACAATCCGGGAGGAGCCACGTGTCTTCGGGTGAATCTTCACGAACTGTCTGGCACATCGGTGTACTTGCCGTCTGCCTGGTAGCCGGTCTGATGGTCGCTACGGCGCAGAGATCCGCCGAGGAAAATCAGCTTCAGGTCACCGAAAGCACCAGGCTCTCCGATCTGGTCCGCAGTGCACAGGCCAACGCCGAAAAAGTTTCGGCCGACCGGGACGAACTTGCCGCTCAGCTCGATTCGCTGCAGGAAGACGCCGCTCGGTCCGACGCCGGCGTGGCCGCCGCTCTCGGTGACATCAAGAACATCTCCGCCGACGCGGGACTGACGGAGATGACCGGCCCCGGCGTCGTGGTCACCATGACGGACGCCCCGCGCAACGCCGAAGGCAAGTATCCGGTCGACGCCACCCCGGACGACCTCGTCGTGCATCAGCAGGACGTCCAGAGCGTGCTGAACGCACTGTGGGCTGGCGGGGCCGAAGCGGTGGGCATGCAGGACCAACGGATCATCAGTACGTCGGCGCCGCGGTGCATCGGAAACACCCTCCTTCTTCACGGCCGTACCTACAGCCCGCCGTACGTGATGAGCGCGATCGGCGATGTTGCGCGCCTCGAGGCGGCACTCGCTGCCGAACCGGGCATTCGGATCTACAAGCAGTACGCGACCCGCTTCGGCCTCGGGTACACGCAGGCGACGCCGTCGCAGATCACGGTCCCCGCCTATACCGGCGGATAGCACGGGCGTTTACCCTGCTCTCATGAGGATTCTCGTCGTCGACAACTACGACAGCTTTGTGTTCAACCTGGTGCAGTACCTCGGCCAGCTCGGAACCGAAGCCGTGGTCTGGCGCAACGACGATCCACAACTGACGGCAGACCTCGAGGGTGCAGTAGCGCAGTTCGACGGCATTCTCCTGAGTCCGGGCCCCGGAACTCCGCAGCGCGCGGGAGCGACGATGGATCTGGTGAAGGTCTGCGCCGACACCAAGACCCCGCTGCTCGGCGTCTGCCTCGGACACCAGGCGATCGGTGCGGCTTTCGGCGGAACCGTCGACCGCGCACCCGAACTGCTTCACGGCAAGACGAGTCTGGTTCACCACAAGGACGTCGGCGTCCTGGCCGGGCTGCCCGATCCGTTCACCGCTACCCGCTACCACTCGCTGACGGTTCTCGAGGACACCATTCCCGAGGAACTCGAGGTGACCGCACACACCGAGAGCGGCGTCGTGATGGCGATGCGTCACCGCGAACTGCCGATTCACGGCGTCCAGTTCCACCCCGAGTCCGTACTCACTCAGGGTGGGCACCGGATGCTCGCGAACTGGCTCGCAGTCTGCGGTGAGGCGCCCCCGGAAGGGCTCGTCGCAGCCCTCGAGGCCGAGGTCGCGTCGGCGCTCGGTGGCGCATTGCCCGCAATTCTCTGACACCTGTCCACAAAAAAGTGCCTCCCGGAAATCTCCGGGAGGCACTTTTTCACTCTGCTAGCGGCCGGGGATTCCGAGCGCTCCGACGCTGACGGTGATGACCGCGTCCTTGGAGATCTCCGAGCCCGGAGGCTGCGTCTGCGAGACGATCTTGCCCACCATCTCCGGGGTGAGCGTCGTGCTCTGGTTCTGCACCAGCTGCGATGCAGTTCCCGCCCAGCCGGCTGCGCGAAGCGTGGTCAACGCCTCGGACACCGTCTTGTTGGTCAGATCAGGCATCGCGACCTGGTTGCCGTTGGACACTCGCAGCGTCACGGTCGAACCCTTGGTGGCCGACGTGCCGCCGGTCGGGTCGGTCGAAACGACCTGTCCCTTCGGCAGTCCCGAATCGATCTCCGTGATCTGGACGACGAACCCGGCACCTTCGATGTTGGGCCTCGCCACCTCTTCACGCTGACCGGTCACATCGGGGACACGAACCTGCTCCGGACCGGTGCCGACGGTGATCGAGACCGCAGAATCGAGAACAACCGACACTCCGACGGCCGGGTCCTGATTGACGATCTTGTCGACCTCGGCAATGGTCGACGCGGCCTTGCCGATGGTCGGATCAAGTCGGAGTCCGACGGAGTTGAGCTTCTTCTCGGCGTCGTCCTGGCTCAGGCCGGTCAGGCGCGGGATCGCGACCTGCTCGGGGCCGGTGGACACGTCGATGGTGACGGTGCTGCCCTTCTCGATGCGCACCCCGGCAACCGGACGCGTCGTGATGACGTTTCCGGCAGCGATCACCTTGTCCGTCTTCTGCTGACGCTCCACCTGGAATCCGGCGTTGGTCAGCGTCGCCTCGGCGACGTCGGCGGGCTGGTTGGTCAGGTCACCCGGAACGGTCACCATCTCGACCTTCGGCGAGTTCACCCGGATCAGGAAGAACGTCACCAGACCGATCACCAGAAGTGCCGCGATGCCCATCAGGGCGTAGCGTCCGCCCTTCTTCTTGGCGGGCGGCTCGGCGGCGCGAGTTGTCCTCGCAGGAACCGGCTCGACCGGATCGGGAGCAGTGCGGTAGTTCCCGGTGTCGGAGCCGACGGCGCCGAGGATGGTGGTGCGATCCTCGTCGTTCATCACCATCGGAGCACTCGGACGCTGACCGCCCAGAACGCGTACCAAGTCGCTGCGCATGTCGCCGGCGCTCTGGTAGCGGTTGGCCGGGTTCTTGCTCATCGCCTTGAGAATGATCGAATCCAGCTCGCGCGGAATGTCGGGATTGATCTCCGACGGCGTCTGCGGATCCTCACGAACATGCTGGTACGCCACGGCGACCGGTGAATCACCCTTGAAGGGCGGCTCGCCCGTCAGAATCTCGAACAGCACGCAACCGAGTGAGTAGACGTCCGAACGTGCGTCCACCTGCTCACCTCGCGCCTGCTCCGGCGAAAGGTACTGAGCGGTGCCGATCACGGCGGCCGTCTGCGTCATCGGGCTCGACGCGTCGGAAATGGCACGCGCGATACCGAAGTCCATCACCTTCACGGCGCCGGCACGGTTGATCATGATGTTGGCGGGCTTGACGTCGCGGTGCACGATGCCGTTGCGGTGGCTGAAGTCCAAAGCGGCACAGACGTCCGCGATCACTTCCATCGCCTTGCGCGGAGCCATCGGCCCGGTGCTGCGCACGATGTCACGCAACGTGTCGCCGTCGACGTACTCCATGACGATGTACGGCAGCGGCCCGGCGTCGGTCTCGGCTTCACCGGTGTCGTAGACGGCCACGATCGCCGGATGGTTCAGCGCAGCAGCGTTCTGCGCCTCACGACGGAACCGCAAGTAGAACGTGGGATCGCGCGCGAGGTCTGCACGCAGCACCTTGATCGCGACGTCGCGGCTGAGTCGAAGGTCGCGCGCCAGGTGAACCTCGGACATTCCGCCGAAGCCGAGAATCTCACCCAGCTCGTAGCGGGAGGAGAGATTGCGGGGTGTCGTCATTGGTCTTGTCCTAGCGGTTCTTCAGCGTCTCCGGGATCCGCCAACGGCYCAGTGGTCGTTGTGGTCGTCGTTGTCGTCGTGGTGGTGGTTGTGGTCGTCGGAGTTGTTGTGGTCGTGGTCGGCGTTGTCGTGGTGGTTGTCGGCTCGGTCGTGGTTGTCGTCGGCCGAGTCGTCGTTGTTGTCGGCTCGGTGGTCGTCGTTGTCGGCCGAGTCGTCGTGGTGGTGGGCTTGGTCGTCGTGGTGGTCGGCAACGTCGTGGACGTGACGACGGGCGGCGTCGGGTCGCTCGGACCGTCGGTTGCGATCCAGACTCCGCCGATGATCAACGCCAACAAGATCAATCCGCCGCCGGCCCATGCCACGGCCTTCTGCCCACTGGTCATTCCGCCGGCTGCCGCGTCGTCCGTTGCAGCTGCGCCCGTCACCGGGCCCGCGTACGTCGGCGGCATGACCTGCGTGGCACCCGTTGCCGGCAACGCGCTCGCGGCACCGGTGGCGAGCAGACCGGGCGGCGGTGGACGCCTTCCTGCCCGAACGGCTGCAACGGCGTCGGCGAACTCGCCGCCACTGGCGTAGCGGCCGGCCGGATCCTTGGTCAACGTGATGTCGATGAGCTCGCGGATGTTCGGCGGCAGGTCGGCCGGCATCGGCGCCGGGGTTTCCTGCACGTGCTTCATCGCGACGGTCAGCGCGCCGTCACCGGTGAACGGGCGTCGACCCGAAAGTGCTTCGTATCCGACGATTCCCAGCGAGTACACGTCGCTCGCCGCGGTCGCGTCCTGACCGAGGGCCTGCTCGGGCGCGATGTACTGGGCGGTGCCCATCACCATTCCCGTGCGCGTGACAGGAGAGTTCTCGACGGCCTTGGCGATGCCGAAGTCCGTGATCTTCACCTGGCCAGTAGGCGTGATGAGGATATTGCCCGGCTTCACGTCGCGGTGCACGACACCGGCGTCGTGTGCGACCTGCAGGGCGCGGCCGGTCTGCTCGAGCATGTCGAGGGCATGCGGAACCGCCAGGCGGCCGACGCGTGCCAGGACGGCGTTGAGCGGTTCACCGTTGACGAGTTCCATCACCAGGTACGCCGTGGAATCACCCGAGCTGTCACGGGTCTCGCCGTAGTCGTAGATTCCGGCGATACCGGGATGGTTGAGCTGCGCGGTGGTGCGGGCCTCGAAGCGGAAGCGCTCCAAGAACTCCGGATCGGAAGAGAACTCGGACTTGAGTACCTTGACGGCGACGCGACGGTTGAGCCGGGAGTCGGTGGCTTCCCACACCTGACCCATCCCACCGGTGGCGATGAGACGGATCAATCGGTAACGATCGGCGATCAAAGCGCCGTTGTTCAACGCCACGGTTCAGCCCCCTTGGATTCCGGCTGCGATGACTGCACGACCGATCGGCGCAGCAACCGAGCCACCGGTAGCGGCGAGTCCGCGGTCACCACCGTTCTCGACGATGACGGCCACGGCGACCGTCGGATTCTGCGCCGGTGCAAAAGCGATGTACCACGCGTGCGGCGGGGTTTCCCGCGGGTTCACGCCGTGCTCGGCGGTACCGGTCTTGGAGGCGATCTGAACGCCGGGGATCTTGCCGTCGCCGCCGGTGAAGTTCTCCGAGCCGATCATCAGATCGGTCAGCGTGGCCGCAACTGCTGGCGAGATCGCCTGACCCATCGACACCGGTGACGGTGTACTGAGATCGGTCAGATCGGGTGCCTGCAACTGGGAGATCAGGTTGGGCTGCATCCGCACACCACCGTTGGCGACGGTAGCGGCGATCACTGCATTCTCGAGCGGGGTCACCGCGACGTCGCGCTGGCCGATACTGGTCTGGCCGAGAGCCGCGTCGTCGGAGATGTCGCCGACGGTGCTGTCTGCAACCGGCAGCGGGATCGCGGGAGTGTTGGGTCCGATGCCGAAGGCGCTGGCCTCGTCCTTGATGGCGTCGGCGCCGTCCTTGATGCCCAGTTCGACGAAAGCCGTGTTGCACGAGCGCGCAAACGCGTCACGCAACGACGCCGTCGGGTTGGGGCCGCAGGTGCTGCCGTTGTAGTTCTCGAGGGTCGTGCTGGTGCCGGGCAGCGTGATCTGCGGAGCCGCGGTCAGCTGGTCGTCCGGCGTCGCACCGTTGCCAAGAGCTGCGGCCGTGGTGAGCACCTTGAACGTCGAACCGGGAGGGTAGGTCTGCGAGATCGCGCGGTTGACCAACGGATCGTTGGGATCGGCGTTGAGCTCGTCCCACGCCTTCGTGGTTTCGGCGCCGTCGTGGCTGGCAAGCAGGTTCGGGTCGTAGCTCGGAGTGCTGACCATCGTCAGGATGCGTCCGGTGCTCGGCTCGATGGCGACGACGGAACCGGTGTAGCCCTTGCTGGTCAGCTGGTCGTACGCCACCTGCTGCATGGCCGGATTGAGCGTCGTGACGACGTTGCCGCCGCGCGGATCGCGTCCGGATACAAGGTCGAAGAAGCGCTGGCTGAACAGCCGGTTGTCCGAGCCGTTGAGAATCGGATCCTCGGTGCGCTCGAGGCCGGCGCTGCCGTACTGCATCGAGTAGAAACCGGTGACCGGTGCGTACGGGTACGGATTCGGATACTCGCGCAGGTACTTGTACCGGTCGTCGGTGGCGCGGGAGGCGGCAAGCACCTGACCGGAAGCCGAGATCTGACCTCGCTGGCGTGAGTACTCGTCGAGCAGCACCCGCGAGTTGCGCGGGTCGGCTCGCAGGTCGTCAGCTTTGATGACCTGTACGTACGTGGCGTTGGCGAGGAGCGCGACAACCATCACCATGACGGCCATCGCGACGCGGCGCAGTGGAGTGTTCATACGCGCGGCATCATCTCGGTATTGGCGTCAGCGATTGGGGGCGGACCTTTCTTCTTCGTCACTACCGGCGCACGAGCCGCGTCCGAGATCCGGACGAGGATGGCCAGCAGTAGGTAGTTCGCGAGCAGCGACGAGCCGCCGTACGACATGAACGGTGTTGTCAGACCCGTCAGTGGGATCAGTTTGGTGACGCCGCCGACGACAACGAAGATCTGGATCGCGATCGTGAACGACAGACCGGCGGCGAGCAGCTTGCCGAAGCTGTCGCGCACTGCCAACGCCGTACGCAGGCCGCGCACGATGAGAAGCAGGAACAGCATCAGCACAGCGGCCAGGCCGATCAAGCCGAGCTCTTCGCCGATGGTCGCGATGATGAAGTCCGTCTTCGCGAACGGCACCTGGTTGGGTCGGCCACTGCCCAGACCTGTTCCGGCGATACCACCGGTGGCCAGGCCGAACAGCGATTGCGAGATCTGATAACCGGTGTTGGCGTAGTCGCCGAGCGGGTCCAGCCAGGTGTCGACGCGCACGCGTACGTGGCCGAACATCTTGTAGGCGAAGAAGAATCCGATGGCGAGCAGTCCGCCGCCGATCACCAGCCAGCCCACACGTTCGGTCGCGATGTAGAGCATCACCAGCACGGTGCTGAAGAGCAGCAGCGACGTACCGAGGTCGGTTTCGAAGACGAGCACACCCACCGAGACGATCCAGGCGAGCAGGATCGGGCCCAGGTCGCGGGCACGCGGAAAGTCCATGCCCAGGAAGTGTTTACCGGCCGAGGTGAACAGGTCGCGCTTCGCGACGAGCACGGACGCGAAGAAGATGATGAGCAGGATCTTCGCGAACTCACCTGGCTGAATGCTGAATCCGGGCAGGCGAATCCAGATTTTTGCGCCGTTCACGCTCGAGAACTTCGCCGGCAGGATCGCAGGAATCGCCAGGAACACCAGGCCCGCGAGGCCGAGCGTGTAGCTGAACCGCGCCATCAGGCGGTAGTCCTTCAAGAACACGAGCAGCAACACGAAACCGGTGATCGCCAGTGCAGTCCACATGACCTGCTGGTTCGCATCCGGTGACGGTGCCTCGACGCCGTTGTAGAGCGCTGTCTGTTCGTCGGCGAGGTCGAGTCGGTGGATGAGCACCAACCCCAGGCCGTTGAGCAGGGCGACGATCGGCAGCAGCAGCGGATCGGCGTACGGCGCATACCGTCGAATTGCCAAGTGCGCGATCAGGAACAAGCCCGTGTACGCGAGCGCGTACTTGGCGAGGTCCAGCGTGATCTTCTGTTCCTGGCTCGCCTCGACGAGCAGAAGCGAGACCGTCGTGATGATGACGGCAAAGCCGAGGAGCAGCAGCTCCACGTTTCGGCGGGTCGACTGGACCGGCGCCGGGGCAAAACCTCCGGGCGGACTCGGAAAAGCCGTCCCCGCAGCTGCGTTGGACGACATCAGTTGACCGTCCTGCAAGTCTGACCGGGAATGTCGGTCGGCGTAGGCGTAGTCGTGGGTGCTGCCGTCGTCGGCGTGGCCGGCTCAGCGGGCGGCGCAGGAGCCGGAGTGGTCTCCGGTGCAGGCGGGGGAGTGGGCGCTGCTGTCGTTGTCGGAACCGGCTCACAACGAGGAAGCAGATCGCCGCCGATGAGTCGGATCATCTGGCTCTGCGCATCTTCACGCTTGCCGGACGGCAGCCCGGCGCGCACCTGCTCCTGCGCCGACGGCTGCAGATCGGTGACCTCGAGGATGTTGCAGTTGCTGGGAATCGCGTCGGGGGAGACGAGAGTGAGGACGTCGTCGTCGCCGACGCAACCCACCAGATCCGCGTCTTGCAGCGAGTAGCCGAGCACCGAACCGGGGATTCCGCGCAGCACAGTCACGCGGCCGTTGTCTTCGCCGACGTAGTAGTTGTTGCGGATGACGGCGCGGCCGATCACGGCGCCGACGCCGACCAGCGCGATCAGCACCACGGCGAGGACCACCCACCACAACCGGTTCCGCTTCTTCTTCGGTTCCGGTTCGGGTTGGGAGACAACTCGCTTGGGCGTCGCGCGCGGCGGACGCATGGCAGCGGCGCGGCCGGCAGCGGTGTTGGGGGGAGGGGAGTCCTCTTCCTCTTCCGTCGACGCGGCACCCGCGACGATGGGATGAGACTGGCCGTAATCGAGGTCGATGACATCGGCGACGACGACGGTGACGTTGTCGGGACCGCCGCTGCGCAGCGCCAATTCGATGAGACGATCGGCGCACTGCTCCTGCGAGCCCTCGCGCATCGTGTTCTCGATGGTCTCGTCGCTGACCACGTCGGAGAGGCCGTCGGAGCAGAGCAGGTAACGATCGCCGGCGCGAGCTTCGCGCACGGTGAGCGTCGGCTCGATCTCGTTGCCGGTCAACGCCCGCATGATCAGGGATCGCTGCGGGTGCGTGTGTGCCTGTTCGGCGGTGATCCTGCCCTCGTCGACCAGCGACTGAACGAACGTGTCGTCGCGGGTGATCTGCGTCAGGTGATCGTCACGCAGCAGGTAGGCGCGCGAGTCGCCGATGTGCACGAGTCCGAGCTTGCTGCCGGAGAAGAGGATTGCGGTGAGCGTGGTGCCCATGCCGTCGAGTTCGGGCTCTTCCTCGACGTGATCGGCGATGGAATCGTTGCCCTCGCGGGTGGCTGCCTCGAGCTTGCCGAGCAGATCCTCGCCGGGCTCGTCGTCGTCGAGATGCGCCAGAGCGGCAATCATCAACTGTGACGCGACCTCACCGGCCGCGTGCCCGCCCATACCGTCGGCCAAGGCCAGCAGACGGGCACCGGCGTACACGGAATCTTCGTTGTTGGAGCGCACGAGACCGCGGTCGCTGCGCGCCGCGTAGCGGAGAACAAGGGTCACGGGCGTAGCTCGATTACCGTCTTGCCGACGCGAACCGGAGTGCCCAGCGGCACGCGCACCGCAGTTGTGACCTTGGCGCGGTCCAGATAGGTGCCGTTGGTCGAACCGAGATCCTCGACGTACCAGTCGGCGCCGCGCTGCGAGAGCCGCGCATGGCGCGTCGACGCGTAATCGTCGGTGAGAACGAGCGTCGAATCATCGGCGCGGCCGATCATGACCGGCTGAGAACCCAGGGTGATGCGGGTACCGGCGAGGGCGCCCTGCGTGACCACCAGGTACCGAGGCACCTTCGCCTTGCCCAGCGAGGGCAGGACCTTTCCGGCGCGGGTGTACCGCGGCGGAACCCTGACCCCGGAGCCGGCATAGATGTCGGAGCGGAGAGTGCGGAGGACTGCCCAGACGAACAGCCACAGTAGGAGCAGGAAGCCCGCCCGTGTGAGTTGCAGAATCAGGCCCTGCACGGCTGTCCACCTCCTTCTATGGCTCGAGCCCCGCCGCAGCGGGGTTCGAGCATTGTCGACTGGCAGCATCATAGGGGGCTCTGGGCCCCGAAGATCACGATACTGACAGCCGCGTGACGGCGGCGCGCCGACGGACCGCCGAATGTTCGATTGTTATCGGAAAAATCCTGGCGTCCGTTTCTCAGCTCAGAGAATGCGAACCAGAATCTCCGAGTGACCTGCTCGAATGATGTCGCCGTCTGCCAGCTGCCAGTCCTGGACCGGTGCTCCGTTGACGGTGGTGCCGTTCGTGGATCCCAAATCGGACAGCATCGCGGTGCGGCCGTCCCAACGGATGTCGATGTGGCGACGTGAGACGCCCGTGTCCGGGAGGCGGAACTGGGCTTCCTGGCCGCGGCCGATGACATTGCTGCCGTCGCGAAGCTGGAAGTGGCGTCCGCTGCCGTCCTCGAGCTGCAGGGTTGCCGTCAGGCTCTGGGCCGTCGGTGCGTAACCGCCCTGCGGCTGGGCGTAGCCCTGCTGCGGGTAGGCCTGCGTCTGCTCGAAGTTGCCGCCCTGCTCGTAGCCGGCCTGCTCGTACGGCTGCTGTGTGTACGCCTGCTGGTCGTAGCCGCCCTGCTGGTAGCTCTGCTGGTCGTAGCCCGGCTGATCGTAGGACTGGCCGTTGTAGGGCTGCTGGTAACCCTGCTGTTCGTAGCCGCCCTGCTGGTAGCCCTGCTGGTCGTACCCACCCTGGTACGCCTGCTGGCCGTAGCCCTGCTGGTCGTACGGCTGCTGCTGGTAACCCTGCTGGTCGTAGCCGCCGCCCTGCTGGTCATAGCCCTGCTGGTCGTAACCGGCCTGCTCGTACGGCTGCTGCTGGTTCGGGTACGCCTGCTGGTCGTAGCCACCCTGCTGCTGGTTGTAGCCCTGCTGGTCGTCGCCCGTGCGGTAGCCGTCGCCGCGGTCGTAACCGTTCTGGTACGGCGCTTCCTGGCCCTGCGGAGCGGCGTAACCGCCGTCGTCGTGGGAGTACCCGTTCCGTGCCGGCTGCTGCGGTTCGGGCTGGCGACCCGCCGGTTCGCGGCTTGGTTCGTAGCCTGAGTTCTGCGTCATGGGGCCGGCTCCTGGTTGTGACGGGACTGGATTGGAAACAGGGGGAACAATCGGTGCGGGTCGCTGAGGCGGCCGTTGTGGAGGCCGCGACGAAACCTGCGGAACATGCGACGGCGGTGATGCCTGCTCGGCGTCACCATCCGGGTCGACGGTTCCGCGGGTGCGGAACTGACCGGTGTGGAGCGTAGGCGAAGGCTCGAATGTGACCGAGATATCGCCGTACGTCTGCCAACCCTGATCGCGGATGAAATCCTGCAGGTGTCGGCTGAAAGCCTTTGTCGTCAGTTCGCGATCAGCTGCCAACTCTTCGTGATCGGAGTTGTTGATGGTGATCACGTAGCTGTTGGGGGCGAGAAGGATTCCGCCGCCGAGGTGCTCGACGCGGTCACGTGCCTCCTGCTGGAGCGCCGCCTCTACTTCCTGCGGCACAACACCACCACCGAAGACCCGCGCGAATGCGTCGCCGACAGCTCCTTGGAGCTTTCGTTCGAAACGCTGCACGATGCCCATCGGGCCCTCCTCTCGCCTCGCATCTACGACGGCAAAATGCTCGGCAAGTAGCGCCGGCACCACCTTGTCGCGTGTCGTCCAAACTGCTGTACAGGTTCCACGGTACTGTCAAATGTCGCTTCGGCAGTACCTGGCCGCTGTTTCAGCATGGTATCGGTTCTGGGCTTTTGGGTGCTCGGTGTTCATCGATTCGTGCCTTGATCTGCACGAATAGAACTTTCAAAGTTTGTCGTGATAATGTTTCGGCGTTGCTCGGGCGAGTGGCGGAATGGCAGACGCGCTGGCTTCAGGTGCCAGTGTCCTTCGGGACGTGGGGGTTCAAGTCCCCCTTCGCCCACCACAAGACGAGGCCCCAACTCCTTTGAGTTGGGGCCTCGTTTTTTGTTGTCGGCTAACTGGTCGCAGCCTGAATGAAGCTCAGAACGAAGTCCAATGCGGTGCCCGCAAACGGGTCGCCGACTGGTTGAGTGGCCGCGGCGGGCGCAGTGATCTGAGGGTTCATCATCCCTGGCGGCAGTGTGCCGGGTGGGAGATTGATGATGGCGTTGATGTCGTAGATGGTGTTGTCGGGACCGTTGGTCACCGAGAACGAGATACTGCCGAAGTCGGCGACCGGAGTGTCGGCCGATGCAGTACCGACTGCACTGCCGAAGGTGATCGCGGCAGCGAGCGCGCCGACACCGAGGGCGGCGGTGGTCCGGGACAAACGAGTAGGCGTTGCGGGTCCATTCACAGATGTGCTCCCTTTCGTGGTGACAGCATCCGTCCGCGGGATGCCAAGCAGCCAGGAGATTGCAACCACTATCGAGGAAGATAACGGACATTCACCCCATGGCGGGGTGGTTCGCACGAAGTGCTCCGTCGTTCTGGAGTTGTCGGGATGGAGGTTTTCGACGGAGCGTCCAGACTTAACACAATCACTTGGTTCTTGTAATCACAGCCTGGATCGTGGGGCGACCACCCGCAGTACGCCGGCTATGAGAGCTATGGCAGCGGCGGCAGACTGAAGAATCATCAAAGATGCGATCGACACCATCGCGAGGCCGTCTTTCATCGAGAAAGTCGGTTTGCCGGACTGTATCTCCTCTCGTTCCCTTTTGACGATCCGGTGGTCTTCCTTGTCAGACCACTTCTGCCGCAATTGAGCTCGCGTGGCGCGATGGGCGGTGCTGTAGTGCCTTAACCGGGCGGACCAGACTGACTCTTCCTGCCGCTTGAGCTCACAGTCTGTTCGGGCGTATGCGCGTGCGTTGCGTCGCCGGCGCTCTGAACGTCGAGATTGAGGGTGCAACAAGATTAACTTTCCACTTCGAACAAGACGCTTTGAATACCGCTGTCGTGTAAGCGAAGGAGATCACTTTTCGACACAGTCTATGACGTCGATTTCCTCGCTAAATCTTGCAACTCGGGTTCCTGTCGGTAGCCCGTGCAATGGTGACATAAAGCATCCTCGTAAAGAAAGGAATACTCATGACCACCGTTACCGCGATCTTGGCGATTGCGACCGCGTTGCTCACGATTCTCGACTCGGCGCGTCGCTATATGGGAGGGTTCTTCTCCGACCGCTATGTCATGAAGCGTGTGGCCGATCGAATCGATTTTGAAGACGATCACCTCGCTGCCGCACAGCGGGTAGAGGCGGCGGGTTATCCCGACTTCGCTAATGAACTGCGGGAAGCGGGGCGCAAGGCGATCCCCCGACTGGTCGAGACATACCGTGATCGCCGCTCGCATAAGTCTACTTTTCTATTCGGCTATATTGCTGGCGTCCTCTTCGCAGTTGCCCTTATTGGTGGTGTCCTCACGAATTTAGCTGTAGATCGCTTTGAACAGCCGACACTCCACATGTGGCTGGCGAACGCAATCGCAGTCGGGTTTCTCCTATCGATTTTGGCTTATGGTGGAGCCTTCATCTGCTGGTTTCGGTCGCTGAATAGGGTGCAAGCACGCGTGGAATTACTGACGCGGTAACGCATTGGCGCCGCCCCGCCAGTTCTATGTGACAACGCACCCGGGGCATACGCTACTTGTCAATTGTGTTCGGCAAGTGAAACGCGGGCACTCGCAACATCTTGGTTCGCGCCGTCATGGGCGCTATGTCGCGCGGTGTCGGCATTGCCACTTGAGTCGATTTGCATAACAAGCCAGCTGTTCGCGCACGAGCGTTTTTCGCGGTAGCCCTGCTTTGAGGGATTCTTGAATTTCGTGACTCCGTGGATAGCATAAGCAAGCCGACGTCAATGCCTAACGACCACACTGCTCGACCCTTGCCGGAGTGACGGCTACGCGCAAATCCGAAGTCGACGATCATCCTGGTGGGTGACTCGCGAGTGAATGTTTGTCCGAAATGTCGTCCCCATCGGGGACGCCTCAACCCCGCGCCTTCAGCGCCACCCGC
The DNA here is from genome assembly GCF_056401335.1 of Rhodococcus sp. P4_F3_2. Classification (NCBI taxonomy): domain Bacteria; kingdom Bacillati; phylum Actinomycetota; class Actinomycetes; order Mycobacteriales; family Nocardiaceae; genus Rhodococcus; species Rhodococcus sp. P4_F3_2. The sequence continues at coordinate 258,159 of NZ_JBFUJN010000005.1, read as the reverse complement.
GCGGCATTGAACCCACCCATCCCGTGGACCCCGCCGCCCGGGGGAGTTGCGGACGAGCAGAGGTAGACGCCCTCAACCCCAGTGGCATAGGGGTTGAGCCCGAACCGGGGGCGCGCGATGATCTGCCGCGCAGTGTTCGCCCCCGCGGAGATGTCGCCACCCACGTAGTTGGGGTTGTACGCCTGCATCTGGGGCACATTGCGCACGTGGACGCCCACGATCCGGTCCCGGAACCCCGGCGCAAACCGCTCGATCTGACGCGTGATCGCATCGGTGGCGTCACCCGGATAGCCGTGCGGCACATGCGCATACGCCCACACTGGGTGGATGTCTCCGATGGAACGGGAGGGGTCGGCCAAGAACTGCTGGCCCAACAGAATGAAGGGCTTGTCCGGCATCTGACCCCGAACGGTCTGGCGTTCCACGGCAGCAGTTTCCGAAATCGTCCCGGACAGATGCAGGGTGCCGGCCTTGCGGGCATGCGGATTCGTCCACGGCACGACGCTTCCGTCGGAGTCACCACGCACGGCGTAGTCGACCTTGTACGCGGCGGTGCCGTAGCGGAATTTGCGGTAGGCCCGTGCAATGCGGTCGGGCTGCCGGCCGTCGAGCAGACGACCGGCCGCATCGGGGGCGATGTCGAGCATGACGATGTCGTAGTTGGCGATCTGGGAGTAGTTGGTGACCCAGTTCCCGGTTTCGATGGTGCCACCGAGGCTGCGCAGGATCGAGGCGAGCGCCTCCGCAATTGATCCTGAACCACCTTGTGCCACAGGCCAACCGTGAGCATGGGCTCCAGCAGTGAGCATCGAGCCGACAGCACTGGAGAGTGGAAGGGTCAGCGTCCCGAACATGTGCGCCGCGACGCCACCGAACAGCGCCCGGGCCTGTGGGGTCTTGAACATCCGAGCGAAACCCGTCGCGGGAAGCAGAGCGCCCGTCCCGAAACGCGCGAGCATCAGCGGGTGCTTCGGGAGATGCACGATCGGCTGGAAGACGTCCTGCACCAACTCGTCGAAGTTCTCGGAGATGTATCCGAAGACGTCGAGCCAGCGCTTACCGTCGGCACCCAATCCGTCAGCGGTCCGGTTGATGTCGCGCCACAGAACCCCGGCGGTGCCGTCGTCGAGTGGATGGACCAGATCGATCTCGGGCCACAGCCACGTCAGGCCATGCTTGGCGAGGCCGAATTCGCGGTCGAGTTCCTTGAAGTAGGGAGAAGCCAAAGCGGTGGGATGGAAGGCTGAGCAATCGTCGTGGACGAGTCCGTCGACTATGTATTCGCTGCTGCGGGTACCGCCGCCGATCTTGTCCGCACCCTCGATGACATGGACGTCGATTCCGGCGCGGGCGAGTTCGATCGCCGCCGCGAGACCGTTGGGGCCACTGCCCACCACTACTGCTGTTGTCATTTGCTCTTCGCCACCCGTCTTCTCAAGGGTGAGCCTACGGAAATTACAGCGATGGCATTCTGCGAGCAAACAATTCAGGCCTAGACCTTGGTTGATCGATCAACTTTTGTTACAGTTCGAGGCGCACTGGCCGCAGCTGATTCTTATCGCTGCGGCCAGTTGTTGCATTTCATCGCCCATCGCGCCTGTTTCCTGCGGATTCGGTATCCTGTGAATCGGAACTTCTCTGCACAGACGCAGCTCCGAAATCTGTCGAGGGACCTTCTGGCTCCCTGCATCGCCGCAGTTCAGAGCAATTATAGGGCTACCTTAGTTGCGCCCGTGCCGGGGTTCTGAATTATCGTTTTCGTTACACGGTTGACTCACAAAAGTTTCAACCGACCGAAGACTCACGTCGCCGGGTGCCAGAACGCACACCATCGCGTCTGCGCAGGGCGGCTACTTCGGTGGTACCGAACACATCGTCGTGTCGGTGCTTTGAAGGACTTGCATTGCAAGTTGATGGCCATCAGCGCTGCTGGTCGTCGGTGCATCTTTATGGCATACGAAGGCTGGGTATGAAGCAACTTCCAGGCCCCCAGGGCCTCTATCACCCGTCCAATGAGCACGACTCCTGTGGAGTCGCATTTGTTGTCGACATGCATGGTCGCCGCAGCAGGGACATCGTCGAAAAGGCGATCACCGCTCTGGTCAACCTCGAGCATCGCGGCGCTGCCGGATCAGAACCCAACACGGGTGACGGTGCGGGCATTCTGCTGCAGGTTCCCGACAAGTTCTTCCGAGCTGTCGTGGACTTCGCGCTGCCCGCCGAAGGCGCGTACGCAACCGGTATCGCATTCCTCCCGCAGGGCGACGCCGATGCACACGAGGCTGCTGCTGCAGTCGAGAAGATCGTCGTCGAAGAGGGCCTGAAGGTTCTCGGCTGGCGCGAGGTCGGAACCGACGACTCCTCGCTTGGCGCATTGGCGCGCGACGCGATGCCGACGTTCCGTCAGATCTTCATCGGCTCCGAGGGTGACAAGTACACCGGCATGGATCTCGAGCGTCGTGCATACGTGGTGCGTAAGCGCACCGAGCACGAACTCGGCTCCGAAGGCGCCGGCAAGGGTGGCCCGGGTAGCGAGACCGTGTACTTCCCCAGCTTGTCCGGCCAGACGTTCGTCTACAAGGGCATGCTCACCACCCCGCAGCTCAAGGGTTTCTACCTCGATCTGCAGGACGATCGTGTCGAGAGCGCACTCGGACTCGTCCACTCGCGCTTCTCCACCAACACGTTCCCGTCGTGGCCGCTGGCGCACCCGTTCCGCCGGGTCGCTCACAACGGTGAGATCAACACCGTCACCGGCAACGAGAACTGGATGCGCGCTCGCGAGTCCCTCATCGACAGCGACGTCTTCGGTGGCCGCGAGAACCTGGACAAGATCTTCCCGATCTGCACCCAGGGCGCCAGTGACACCGCTCGTTTCGACGAGGTGCTCGAGATGCTGCACCTCGCCGGCCGCAGCCTGCCGCACGCAGTTCTCATGATGATCCCGGAAGCCTGGGAGAAGCACGAGAGCATGGACCCCGCTCGTCGGGCGTTCTACGAGTACCACTCGGCTCTCATGGAGCCCTGGGACGGACCGGCGTCGGTGTGCTTCACCGACGGCACCGTCATCGGCGCCGTGCTGGACCGCAACGGTCTGCGTCCGTCGCGTCTGTGGATCACCGAAGACGGCCTCGTCGTCATGGCGTCGGAGGTCGGCGTTCTGCCGATCGATCCGTCCACCGTGGTCCGCAAGGTCCGCCTCCAGCCCGGCCGCATGTTCCTCGTGGACACCGCGCAGGGCCGGGTCATCAGCGACGACGAACTCAAGTCCGAACTCGCTGCCGAGCACCCGTACCAGCAGTGGATCGACGAAGGTCTGATCCACATGGACGACCTGCCGGACCGCCCGTACACGTACATGTCGCACGAGCGCGTCGTTCTGCGTCAGCAGCTCTTCGGTTTCACCAGCGAAGAGGTCAACCTGCTGGTCAAGCCGATGGCACTCTCCGGTGCCGAGGCACTGGGCTCGATGGGTACCGACACTCCGATCGCCGTGCTCTCGTCACGTCCCCGGATGCTGTTCGACTACTTCTCGCAGCTCTTCGCTCAGGTCACCAACCCGCCTCTCGACGCGATTCGTGAAGAGGTTGTCACCAGCCTCGGCGCGACCATCGGCCCCGAGGGCGACCTGCTGCACCCGAATGCGGACTCCTGCAAGCAGATTGCGCTCCCGCAGCCGATCCTGCACAACGACGATCTGTCGAAGCTCGTTCACGTCAACGACGACGGCGAATTCCCGGGCTTCCGCAGCGTCGTGATCCGCGGCCTGTATCCCGTCAAGGAAGGCGGCGACGGTATCCGTCGTGCGCTCGAGGGCATCAAGTACCAGGTCTCGCAGGCAATCGAGGGTGGCGCACGCATCGTGGTGCTCTCGGACCGCGAGTCCACCGAGGACTACGCGCCGATCCCGTCGCTGCTCCTCACCTCGGCAGTGCACCACCACCTGGTTCGTGAGAAGTCGCGCACCAAGGTCGGTCTCATCGTCGAGGCCGGCGACGCCCGCGAGGTGCACCACATGGCGCTCCTCATCGGCTTCGGTGCCGCAGCGGTCAACCCGTACATGGCTTTCGAGACCATCGACGAGTTCCTGCAGAACAAGGAACTCGAGGGCCTGACCCTCGAGAAGGGCATCGCGAACTACATCAAGGCAGCCGGCAAGGGTGTCCTGAAGGTGATGTCCAAGATGGGCATCTCGACGCTCGCGTCGTACACCGGTGCTCAGCTGTTCCAGGTCATCGGCCTCTCGCAGGAGCTGACGGACGAGTACTTCACCGGTCTGCAGTCGCAGCTCGGTGGCATCGGCCTCGACCAGATCGCAGCCGACGTCGAAGCACGTCACCGCATCGCGTACCTCGATCGCCCCGAAGAGCGCGCTCACCGCGAGCTCGAGGTCGGCGGCGAGTACCAGTGGCGTCGTGAAGGCGAGTACCACCTGTTCAACCCGGACACGGTCTTCAAGCTCCAGCACGCAACTCGCACAGGTCAGTACGAGGTGTTCAAGGAGTACACGACAATGGTCAACGACCAGTCGGAGCGCCTTGCCGCTCTGCGTGGTCTGTTCGACTTCAACATCGGCAAGCGGCCGTCGATCTCGATCGACGAGGTCGAGCCGGCCAGCGAGATCGTCAAGCGTTTCTCGACGGGTGCGATGAGCTACGGCTCCATCTCCGCCGAGGCTCACGAGACTCTCGCCATCGCGATGAACCGTCTGGGCGCCCGCTCCAATTCCGGTGAGGGCGGCGAACATCCGTCGCGCTTCACGCCGGACGAGAACGGCGATCTGCGACGCAGTGCCATCAAGCAGGTCGCGTCGGGACGCTTCGGTGTCACCTCGCACTACCTGAGCAACTGCACCGACATCCAGATCAAGATGGCGCAGGGAGCCAAGCCCGGTGAGGGCGGCCAGCTTCCGGCTCACAAGGTGTACCCGTGGGTGGCCGAGGTTCGGCACTCCACGCCTGGCGTCGGCCTGATTTCGCCGCCGCCGCACCACGACATCTACTCGATCGAGGATCTCGCTCAGCTGATCCACGACCTGAAGAATGCCAACCCGCAGGCCCGCATCCACGTGAAGCTGGTCTCCGAGGTCGGCGTCGGAACCGTCGCGGCCGGTGTCTCCAAGGCACATGCCGACGTCGTTCTGATCTCCGGTCACGACGGTGGCACCGGTGCCACCCCGCTGACCTCCGTCAAGCACGCGGGCGCACCGTGGGAGCTCGGCCTGGCCGAGACCCAGCAGACGTTGCTGCTCAACGGTCTTCGTGACCGCATCGTCGTGCAGGTCGACGGCCAGCTCAAGACGGGTCGCGACGTCGTCGTCGCTGCCCTGCTCGGCGGCGAGGAGTTCGGTTTCGCCACCGCACCGCTGGTGGTCTCGGGCTGCATCATGATGCGCGTCTGCCACCTCGACACCTGCCCCGTCGGTGTCGCGACGCAGAACCCGTTGCTGCGTCAGCGTTTCAGTGGCAAGCCGGAATTCGTCGAGAACTTCTTCATGTTCATCGCCGAAGAGGTTCGCGAGCTTCTCGCGGAACTCGGTTTCCGCACGCTGCTCGAAGCAGTCGGCCAGGTCGACATGCTGGACACCACGCGCGCTCTCGATCACTGGAAGGGAAGCAAGGCAGGCAATCTCGATCTGTCGCCGATCCTGACCCAGGTCGAGTCCGCGTTCATGGACCAGGACGTCCACTGCACCGGCACACAGGATCACGGTCTCGACAAGGCACTCGATCAGCAGTTGATCGTTTCGGCCCGCAACGCACTCGACAAGGGTGAGGCGGTCTCGTTCGAGTCCGCGATCACCAACGTCAACCGCACGGTCGGCACCATGCTCGGCCACGAGGTCACCAAGGCGTTCGGTGGAGAGGGCTTGCCCGAGGGCACCATCGACATCACGTTCACCGGTTCCGCCGGTAACAGCTTCGGTGCTTTCGTGCCCAGCGGTATGACCCTGCGCCTGCACGGCGACGCCAACGACTTCGTCGGCAAGGGCCTCTCGGGTGGACGCATCGTCGTACGCCCGCCGCTCGATGCAGCGGAAGGCTTTGTCGCCGAGGACAACATCATCGGTGGCAACGTCATTCTGTTCGGCGCCACCAGCGGCGAGGCTCTGCTTCGCGGTGTCGTCGGCGAACGCTTCGCAGTCCGTAACTCCGGCGCCACTGCCGTCGTCGAGGGTGTGGGCGATCATGGTTGCGAGTACATGACGGGTGGAAAGGTGGTCATCCTCGGAGCCACCGGACGTAACTTCGGCGCCGGCATGTCCGGTGGCGTCGCGTACATCTACAACCCCGACAAGGCATTCGAGAAGAACCTCAACACCGAACTGGTGGACCTCGAGGATCTTTCGGGCGACGACTTCACCTGGTTGAAGAGCGTCATCGAACGTCATCGCGACGAAACCGGCTCCGAGGTTGCCACGCGCATCCTCGGCGACTGGTCGCAGCAGGTGGGTCACTTCGCAAAGGTGATGCCCCGCGACTACAAGAAGGTTCTTTTGGCCATCGCGGCCGCAGAGAAGGATGGCAAGAACGTGGACGAGGCAGTTATGGAGGCAGCTCGTGGGTGATCCAAGCGGCTTCCTGAAGCACACGTCGCGCGAACTTCCGGTTCGCCGGCCGGTGCCGTTGCGCCTGCTCGACTGGAAAGAGGTCTACGAGGAGTTCCCGAAGGAAACCCTCCAGACCCAAGCCAGCCGTTGCATGGACTGCGGAATTCCTTTCTGTCACAACGGTTGCCCTCTCGGAAACTTGATCCCCGAGTGGAACGACCTGGTCTTCAAGGACCACTGGCACGACGCCATCGAGCGTCTGCACGCGACCAACAACTTCCCGGAGTTCACCGGTCGTCTGTGCCCCGCGCCCTGTGAGGCGTCCTGTGTCCTGGGCATCAACCAGGATCCGGTCACCATCAAGCAGGTCGAGGTCGAGATCATCGACAAGGCCTTCGACGAAGGGTGGGTCAAGCCGGTTCGCGCCGCGCACGCCACCAACAAGAGGGTCGCAGTTGTCGGCAGTGGTCCGGCCGGTCTGGCTGCAGCGCAGCAGCTGACCCGCGCCGGTCACGCAGTGACGGTCTTCGAGCGGGCAGACCGCATCGGCGGCCTGCTGCGCTACGGCATCCCCGAGTTCAAGATGGAGAAGCGGCACATCGACCGCCGTCTCGAGCAGATGGAAGCCGAAGGCACTGTCTTCAAGACCAACGTCAATGTCGGCGTGGACATCACCGCGGACGAGCTGCGCGAGCAGTTCGACGCAGTGGTTCTGGCCGGCGGCGCCACCGCAGCTCGCGATCTGCCGATCCCGGGCCGCGAACTGGACGGCATCCACCAGGCGATGGAGTTCCTGCCGATCGCCAACCGCGTGCAGTTGGGTGACCTCGACGCTCCCACCATCACCGCTGAGGGCAAGAAGGTTGTCATCATCGGCGGCGGCGACACCGGAGCGGACTGCCTCGGCACCTCGCACCGTCAGGGCGCAGCCAGCGTGCACCAGTTCGAGATCATGCCGCGTCCCCCGGAGACTCGCGCCGAGCAGACTCCGTGGCCGACGTACCCGCTCATGTTCCGCGTGGCTTCGGCTCACGAGGAAGGCGGCGAGCGTCTGTTCTCCGTCAACACCGAGAACTTCGTCGGTGAAAACGGCAAGGTCACCGGACTCAAGGCTCACGAGGTCGAGATGAAGTCGGGTCGTTTCGAGAAGGTCGAGGGCTCGGACTTCGAGCTCGAAGCCGATCTCGTGCTCCTGGCAATGGGCTTCGTCGGTCCCGAGAAGCCGGGTCTGCTCACCGATCTCGGTGTCGACTTGAACGAGCGCGGCAACGTCGCCCGCACGTCGAAGTGGAACACCAACGTCGACGGCGTGTTCGTGGCCGGTGACATGGGCCGCGGTCAGTCCCTGATCGTCTGGGCCATCGCCGAGGGACGTTCCGCAGCAGCCGCTGTGGACACCTACCTCGAGGGTGTCACCGCCCTTCCGTCACCGATCCACCCGACAGCGGCTCCGCAGCGCTAGAGGCTCTTACAAAGCCGCACCCCATCGCATTCGGTGGGGTGCGGCTTTGTTTCTGCAAGTAGTTCGCACGATCTGTAACAAACCTTCATCAATCGTGCATCGGACAGACACAACGCCCAGACAGTATGATTCCGGAGCATCGATAGTGGTGTATGGGTTGCTTAAGTTAAATCAGGGGAGTTTCATGCGTGCGAGGCGTCTCGTTGCGGTGTTGTCGGCACTAGCTGCGGCAGTAGTGGTACCGGTTGTCAGTTCTCCCGTGGCGTCGGCTGATCCCTGCCCCGGTCTGTACGTCGTGGCCATTCCGGGAACCTGGGAGCCTTCTGGTACTTCTCCCGGTGCCGGCATGCTTGCCCCGGTCACCAACGGCCTTCCCGGTTCCGTGCGCACCGATTACGTCACGTACTCGGCAACGGCCTTCCCGTGGGAGTCCAACGTCTACGCCAAGTCGAAGCAGCAGGCTGTCGACAACGCCCGCGGCATGATCGCCGCGATGGCCGCCTCGTGCGGTGACACTCGCTTCGCGATCGTCGGATACAGCCAGGGCGCCGACGCGGCAGGCGATCTCGCAGCCGAGATCGGAACCGGCATCGGCGTTGTTCCCCCGACTCGCGTCGAGGGCGTCGGCCTCCTGTCCGATCCCCGCCGCTCCGAGTCAGACGTCCTGATCGGACCTGCTGTCGGAGGCAACGGAGCCAGCGGCGCTCGCATCGGTGGATTCGGTTGGCTGTCAGGCAAAACGGTGACGCTGTGCGCCGTCGGTGATCTGTACTGCTCGACGCCCAAGGACGATTTCGTGATGCGTCTGGCCGGGTTCATGGCTCAGGTTTCCGACCCCACTCCGGCAAACGCTCTCTCGCTGCGCGACGAGGCCGCCGTGATCGTCAACGATCTGGTCACTGCAGGCGGACTCCCCGCACTGATGGCTCAGCTCGATCCAGGCGCGAACTCGCGGCGCGTCGATCAACTGGTCGCCTTCTACGGCTCGCAGGTTCACACCGACTACACGCGTTACGTTGTTGACGGCGCAGGCAATTCGGCCACATCCTGGCTGCACAACTGGTTGGCCGGCAAAGCCTGATCAGCAGTACGTCTGCTCCGCGGTGTCGACGTAGATCTCGGCGATCCGCTGCGAAGACATCGGCGTGATCTGTGAGTACACCTCTCCGACGGAGTTGAACTCCGCCAGCACCTCGGACCGCGGCATGCCGTCGGCCAGAGCCTTGCAGGTGCCGTCGGCGTAGAGGATCTCGGCGGAATCCATTCCGGCGGGCGGGATCCCGGCCAGACGTAGAGCGGCGATGTACCGCTGCCCCTTCTCGCCTGCGTTCGCGACGATCTCGTCCGGTGAGCGTGCGTCGATCGGTGCGTTCGCCGGTGGCGCTACCGGCAGCGTTACCGGTGGGGGCGTCGATTCGACGACGCTCGGCGCGGCTTCCGGAGTTGCGGCGGGTGGGCTGGTCGCCAGCGCCGACAGTGACTCGGGGGCAGCTGAACTCGACGTTGCCGCGATCGACGTGCTGGTGGCAGCAGATGTGGATTCCGCTGCGTTGCTGTCGGATTGGCTGCTGCAGCCGCTGAGGAGTAGGCCCGCTGCCGCGACGCAGAGGGCCAGTCTGTTCGTGTTCATCACCCGTGAGTGTTACACACCGTACCGCTTAGTTTGTCCGTTTTAAGGAAACTCCCTTTTGCCCTGTTTTTAAGTCGAAGTCCTGTGATATACATCTGTTCAGTTGTTACTTGTGAGTAGGAGCACACCGCAAGTCCTTGTCGGCGGCGGTCGAAACACAAGCAATGACTGCGAGTTTCGTCCCCCATCACATAAACGGCAGGGAGAAATCAGTGCAGAAATCTCACAAGAACGACAACAGACGTCTCGGCACGCGCGTGGCCGTTATTGCAGGTACCGCAGGTGCAGTGCTGGCTTTTGCAGCGCCGATGGCCTCGGCTCAGGACCCGGTCGACAATTCGGTACCGGGCGCCGCAGTGTGTCCGGCTACTGCCGAATCCTGTGTGTCGGTAGTGGTTCAGAGCGGAACCTTCGACAACAACGGCTTCAACCTCCCGATCGGAAAAGGCGACATGATCATTGCCGCCGAGGCCGGCTCCGGTGAAGGTGAGTCCACCGTTCTTCTCCCGCGCGACGACGGACACAACGGTGTCTACTCCAAGCCGCTGACGGTTCCCGGCGGCGTTCTGGGAATCGATCTTCCGTTCGGCAATCTCTTCGGCCTGGCCGCAGTAACGGCCGAAGTGGAGGCAACGGCTGCGCCGACCCTCAACGGAATCATCACCGACATGGATCTGAGCATCCCGGTGCGGATGAAGATCAACAACGCGTTCCTCGGTGACAACTGCTACCTGGGTTCCGCGGCGGCGCCGGTGAATCTTCGTCTCGCACCTGACCCGTCGGTGGTCCCTACCTACACGGTGCTTCCGTCGACTGCGCTGAAGGTGAGCCCGGTCGGGAACGAGGCCACCGGCTTCGCGCTGCCCGCTGCCAGTGGTTGCGGACCGTTCGGAGTGCTGAATCCGATCGTCAACTGGCGAGCAAAGGTGCCGGCCACTTCCGGAACCTCGCTCAGCACGATCTCCGACGCCTACCTGTACCCGGGCGGGCTCACCGGTAGCGATCCTCTCGACGATCTCGGTGGCGGAACAGGATCCAGTGGTTCCAGTGGCTCGAGCGGTTCGTCCGGAAGCTCCGGTTCCTAGAAACTCGGATGCCTAGACGCAGCGGTGGTGACGGAATGTCACCACCGCTGCGGCGTCCGACCTGTAATAACCTGTGCCTCAGGGTGGGCGAAGGCGGCACTCCATCAGGAGGACCTGCGCGGCCACGAAATCACAGGGGAGTCCTCAAACATGTTTCGAGACAGCGTTCTTGCCGGTCCGGTCCTGCGTCGAGGTGTGACGGCACTGGCAGTTGYGGCCGCAGCCACCATGTTTGTCGGCACCGCAGCGACGGCGGAGCCGGCAGCAGTTGTCGGTGAGGTGTCCGCGGACTCCATCGCGGCAGCCCGTGCGCAGGCCATCGGAACGACGGTCACCGTCGTGGGAACCGCGACTACGCCGTCCGGAGTGTTCGAATCCAGCTTCTACGACAAGGGCTTTGGTCTCCAGAGCGGCAATTCGGGCATTTATATCAGCGATCCGAACAACTCCGGGATTGCTCTCGGCGATCAGGTTCAGGTCACCGGAGTCCTCGCGGATCAGGAAGGCCTGCTCGTTGTCCGCCCGACTGCCGTCGAGGTAATCGGCACGACCACCCAGATCAGCCCGGCGCGATTGCCCCTCAATGCAATCGGTGAGGGCAGCGAAGGTCGTCTCGTGACGGTGTCCGGGATCGTGAGCGGACCCGTCGTCGACGATCTGCCGTACGGTCACAAGATCCTGGTGTCCGGCGTCGACGGAAACACCGTCATCTTCGTCAACACCCAGACCGGAATCGACGTCGCCGCCATTGCAGTCGGACGCCCGATTACCGTCACCGGCTTCAGCGGCCAGTACGCCAGCACCTACGAGGTTCTTCCCCGCTCGGAAGCCGATGTGCAGCAGGGTTTCACGGGCAGCCTGAGTTTCGGAAGCTGACCTAGATCTCGAACCGAGCTCCGACGCGCATCGACCCGGGAGACAACCGGCTGATCGTGCGTCCGAGCTTGGCTTCGACGGTCACGGGCACCACGGCCTTGTTCGTGCGAACTGCTTTCACGATGGCACTGGCCACCCGGTCGGGGGTGAAGTTGCGCTTGCGGTAGAAGTTGTCGACCTTGGTCTGATTCTCGAGTTGTTCCTCGGCGGTGGTCCCGGCGAACTCGGTGGTCTTGAGGATGTTCGTGTGCACGAGGCCGGGGCAGATGGTGCTGACGCCGATGCCGTGTGGAAGCAGCTCTGCCCGTAGGCAATCCGAGAGCATGAATACCGCTGCCTTGCTTGTCGAATACGCGGTGAGGGCCTTCTGGGGTGTGTAGGCGGCAGCCGAGGACAGGTTGACCACGTGTCCGCCGGTTCCCCGGTCGATCATCATCGGGGTGAATGCCCGGCAGCCGTAGACAACTCCCCAGAAGTTGATGTCCATGACGCGCTCGAACTGGCGCTGCTCGGTGTCGGCGAATGTCCCGGAGAACCCGATTCCAGCGTTGTTGACGACGATGTCCGGCACGCCGTGATGCGCCGCGACTGTCTCCGCGAATCGAATCACGGCCTGTTCGTCGGACACGTCGACCTGGTAGGCGTGCGAACCGCCACCGAACACCGCTTCGGCTCCGCTGGCCTGACTGGGTGTGTTGATGAGCGCCGCAGTGTCCTGCGCGCTTTCGAGGTTGATGTCGGAGGCGACGACGATAGCTCCCTGGGCCGCGAAGGCGAGGGCCGTTTCACGCCCGATGCCGCTGCCTGCACCGGTGACAACTACGAGCGTGCCGGTGAGGTCGCGTAGTCGACGCTGCAACTTCGTGCCGCGTCGCCAGCCGGTGACGTCCTTCAGTAGCCCCATTGGTTGCCCTTTTCGTGTGTACGTTTGCGGCGTGTGTCTCTAGCTGACTTCCCCTCTGCGAAAGGTATCCGATGAGGGGGCTTCGTGTCGTACGAGTCGTTCGAGTCCGCACATCTGCAGGCTGCACTGGCCGCGGCTGCCCACTCCTCGACGCTGCTCCGGCGATTCACCCGTTGAGGACACTCGAATCGGAATGAATTCCTGACCTTCGCTAACGGCCTGACCTGCAAATGTCGCTCGAAAACTGAACAATCTTCTCGCTGCATTCCACTGAGCGGGACCTGCGACTAATACCTGTGCCTTACATCACAAACTGTCTCGACAATGCTTCACATCACAGTTTCTGACCTGGAGGTTTTGAATGAGTCGCAGTTCTCGGCGCGGTCACCGCAAGGTTGCCGCCGTCGCGCTGGCTGTCTCCGCCGGCCTGTTCGTCTCGTCGTGCGCTGACAGCGGGAACGGAGGTGGGAGCGGCGACGCACCGGATTCCGGTTCAGGGTTGTCCATCGGCCCGGTCAACGAGCAGTCCGGCGAGGGTGACGCGGTCAAGGGCGGCACGCTCACGTTCAGCGGGTACTCCGCTGTCACGAATCTCGACCCTGCGAAGACGCAGATCGCCGGTTCGGTCGCCGGTTCGGAGTTGGGCGCCATCTACGACACCCTGCTGCGCTACGACCCGGCGTCGAAGGAATTTGTTCCGAAACTCGCGGAGTCGATGGAACCGAGTTCCGACTTCAAGACGTGGACTCTCGAACTGCGCGACGGTGTGAAGTTCAGCGACGGGACGCCGGTGGATTCGGCGGCCGTCTCGGCGAGCCTCAATCGCTACGTCACCAACAAGGGACCGCAGTCGAGTCTGTACGCGTCGAAGGTCGCGTCAGTCGACACTCCGGATCCGTCGACGGTCGTCTTCAATCTCGTCGACCCGTGGACCGGTATCGAGTCACTGCTCTCCACCGGCCCCGGCATGATCGTCGCGCCGAGCGCCCAGCAGGGCGATCAGTTCACCCCGATCGGCGCGGGCGCGTTCACCCTCGAGAAGTTCGCTCCCAACGAGGAATTGATCCTCGATGCTCGGGAAGACTACTTCGACGGTGCCCCGAACGTGGACAAGCTGCGGTTGATCAGCATCGTCGGTTCACAGTCCACCACCGAATCGCTCAAGAGCGGCGGCACCGACGTCGCGTACATGCGTTCGCTTCCGAACGTCCTGGATCTGATCGACTCCGGCTACCCGGGCTTCGTCGACATCCCGTCGCTGTCGTACCTCTCGCTCGTCAACACGGCTCCCGGTCGTCCCGGTGCCGACGTGCGAGTGCGTCAGGCATTGGCGCTCGCGACCGATCCCGTCGCTCTCGACAACCGACTCAACGAAGGTAAGGGTCTACCCGGCCAGGTCATCTTCCAGGACACCTCTCGCTGGCACAACGACGTCGCTCCGATCGGCGTAGACACCGCCAAGGCGAAGCAGCTTCTCGACGAGGCCAAGGCCGACGGTTTCGACGGCAAGATCACATACCTGACGCTGCAGGAGAATTCGGCGCAGGCGATGGCTCTGGCGTTGCAGTCGATGGCCAACGCCGTCGGTTTCGATTTCCAGATCGAGTACGTCAACTCGGTTGCCGACGTCGTCAAGCGTTTGTACGCCGACCGCGACTTCGACATGGCAACAGGTTCCGCCAACCTCGCGGAAGCCGATCCGTTCGAGCGTCTGTACTCGAACCTCAAGACCGGTGGGCGAAACAACGCCGCGAGTTTCTCCGATCCGGAGATGGATACGCTGCTCGACCAGCTGGGTGTAGCGACGTCGAACGACGCGAAGATCGAGGTACTCGCCAAGATTCAGGAGCGCGCCAATGAGGTTGTGCCGTGGCAGGTTTACGGCAACACTCCGTGGCTCGGTGTGTGGGGACAGAACGTCCACGGCATTCAGCAGAGTCTCGACGGAATCATGTTCTTCGACAAGGCCTGGAAGAACTGAAGGCCTCTGAAGAACTGAAGAACTGACCAAACCCGAGAAGCGTCCCTGCGGGGACGCTTCTCGGCATCGGAGAGTGTGATCGATCAAGAAGTGAGATCGAGGGCAGCGCGGACGATGCTGTCGGAGTCGAGTCCGTGGTACCGGTAGACGTCTTCGAGTGAACCGACCTGACCGAACCGGCTCACTCCGAGCGCAGCACCCGGAACGTTGTTGATTCCCGTCAGGAACGCGAGGGTGTGCGGGTGCCCGTCGAGAACGGTCACCATCGGCGCTGACCGGCTACTCGGAAAGACCTGATCCAGGATCCACGACGGACCGTCCGCGAGACCGCGCCGAGACTGGAGTGCTTCGAAAAGCAATCCGGGGCTGGTCACGCACACGACGTCGGCGGAAATGCCTTGCTCGCCCAGTCTTTCGGCGGCGACAAGTGTTTCGGTGACGGTGGCACCCATGCCGACCAGGGTGATGGCCGGATCAGGGTTGTGCCGCAGGGTGTACGCGCCGGCCACCACCTGACGTCGGCGGCGTTCTCGCGCAGCCGGATCGGTCGGCACCGCGGCCAAGGCCTGATCGACCGGACGGGTCGACAGACGCAGATACGACGAGCTGCCGTCGGGGCGACCCAGGCGTCCGATGCTGTCGAGGAGCGTCCACTCCACGTCGACGGCGAAGGCCGGTTCGAAACTGACGCACCCCGGCTGTTCGAGTCCGATGGACGGAGTCTTGATCGACTGGTGCGCACCGCCTTCGGCTGCCAGGGTGACGCCCGACGGAGTGCCGACCATGATCGACTGTCCACCGGCGTAGATGCCGTACGACCACGGTTCGAGAGCCCGCTCGATGAAGGGGTCGTACATCACGCCGATCGGGAAGAGCGGCTGGCCCCAGCGACTCCAGGTTGCACCGAGTTCGCCCATCAGTCCGACCAGGTTGGTCTCGGCGATACCGAGTTCCATGTGCTGACCGGTGGGCTTCTCACGCCAGTGCATGATCGTTTCGGCGTCGTCGGCAAACCAGTTGTGCCGCTCGTTGGGGGACCAGACCCCGACCTTGTTCAGCCACCCTGCCAGGTTGGTGGTGGAACTGACGTCCGGGCTCAGTGTGACAACACGTTTCGCGGCGTCCGGCGCCTCTCGGCTGAGGTCGAGTAGCACCCGACCGAGAGCTGCCTGAGTGGTGGATGTGCCGGAGGGGGTACGGCCGATGTCTTTCGGAACTGCCGGGGGCATCAGATGCTCCACCTTCGGGCGAGCCAGGCGCCCAGCGGTTTCGGCGCAGATGCGGCCAGACGGGCCGTCCGCCTCGAACCGTTCCCAGGGCTTCGACGGATCCATGCCGAGTTCCGCCGCCAGAATCTCGTACTGCTCGGCGGTGAGCAGCGACGAGTGGTTCTGCGGATGGCCCTGCGTCGGCAGACCCCTGCCCTTGATCGTGTACGCGATGATCACGGTGGGGCGGGTGTCGTCGATCTGCGCGTACGCCTCTCGCAGAGCGTCGAGGTCGTGGCCACCGAGATTGCGGATGGCCTCGAGCACCGTGGCGTCGTCGAGGTCGTTGATCAGCGACGTGATCGCGTCGGCGTCCGCCGCGTCGCCGGGCAGCCTCAGACGGACCTCGTCGGCCGTGCATCGCAGCAGACGCTGGTACTCCGGATTCGGCATGTCCAGGATTCGTTCGCGCAACGCGGTGCCGCCCGGCCGGGTGAACAGCGATTCCAGGAGCGCGCCGAATTTCACGGTGATGACCTGCCAGCCGGCGCCCGAGAACATGCGCTCCAGGCGGGTTGCCGCGATGTTCGGCACCACCCGGTCGAGCGATTGGCGGTTGAGGTCGACGATCCACACGATCTCACCCAGTTCGGCGACCGAATGATCGAGAACTGCTTCCCACACCGCGCCCTCGTCGAGTTCGGCGTCACCGACAAGGGAGTACTGACGCCCGGTTCCGGCGCCGCCGAGGGAGGCGTCGACGTATCGGCGTGCGATGGCGCCCCAGATGGGAGCCGTCGCACCGATTCCCACCGATCCGGTCGAATAGTCCACCGGATCGGGATCTTTTGATCGACTCGGGTAGCTCTGCAGGCCCCCGAACTCGCGCAGCGTTGTCAGGTACGACTCGTCGAGTTCACCGAGCAGATAGTTGATGCCGTGGAGCACTGGAGCCGCGTGCGGCTTGACGGAAACCCGGTCGCCGGAACGAAGTTGGCCGAACCACAGCGACGTCATGATCGAGACCATCGACGCGCACGAGGCCTGGTGGCCGCCGACCTTGAGCCCACTGGGATTCGGACGGACACGGTTGGCGTGATGGATCATCGCGGTCGACAACCACAGAACGCGCTTCTCGATCTCCGCCAGTGGCTCGGGAGCGTTCTGGTTGATGCTGGGGCTGTTCACGGCCGGTCCTGCCTTCAATAGTTGACATCGATCGCCACACCGCCTGTACCCCAGATCATGGGGCCGACGATGTGGTTGTGATGTTTGGCAGGACTTCCTGAGGCCGAACCGTTCGGCGCGGCAAAGTCCAGCCGCACCTGTCGATCTGTTGTGCAGATTCTGCGTCAAAGTCCATCATCGGCATACAGATTGGGCAATAGCTACCCAGTGGGTTGAGCAATGTGCGCAACACCGAGGCCTGTGCGCCGTGCGAGGTGGGCACTATGCGCAGTGCACTGCGAGTCGTGCGCGCTCAATCCATCAGATCGTGGACGTAGCACCAGCGCCAGGATTCGCCGGGCTCGTGCGAGCGCATGACCGGGTGCGCGGTGTCGCGGTAGTGGTTGGTCGCGTGCTGATGGGGGCTGGAATCGCAGCACCCGACGTGGCCGCAGGACAGGCACATGCGCAGGTGAGACCAGTTATCCTCGCCCAACTCGGCGCACTCCTGGCAGACGCCGGGCGTCAGCGCCGCCGGGTCCGTTTCGGGCGCATTGGTTAGTTCCTCGCAACCGGTCGGAGCGGGTGCGGGCTGCTGTGTGCGAGCTGCTGCTCGCTTCAGGATTTTCTTCATCGCCTTCCATACTGCATGCTGCCAGAGTGAACGGCATATTACTGGGGGTTGTAGTAGCGGCGTTGCTGGTGGCGGCGGTCGCGCGAAGGTTCGGATTGTCTTCGCCGCTGATCCTTGTCCTGGTCGGTTTGATCGCCTGCCAGATACCCGGTGTTCCGGAGTTGGAGCTCGATCCGGACCTCGTCCTGTTCGTCGTGTTGCCTCCACTTCTGTACTCGGCGGCGCTGGACAGTTCATACCTGGCACTGCGGTCCAATCTGCGTCCGATCGGATTTCTCGCAGTGGGGCTGCCCCTGGCGACGACGGCAGCGGTGGGCTTTGTCGCCTACCTGATCGTGCCGGAGTTCTCGATTGCGGCCGCACTGGTTCTCGGCGCCATCGTGGCGCCGCCGGACGCGGTGTCCGCGAGCGCAATCGGACGCAAGCTCGGTCTGCCGCGCCGAATCATGACCCTGCTGGGCGGGGAGAGCCTGCTCAACGACGCCACCGCTCTGACGGCCTACAAGGTCGCTCTCGCGGCGGCGGTGGGTACCGGTGCGACACTGATCGGCGGCTTCGAGACCTTCCTCGTCGCAGCGGTTGGTGGAACGGTGATCGGCCTCGCGGTGGGCTTTGTCATCTCGAAGGTCCGCGGCAAACTGCAGGATCCGGTGATGGAGAGTGGAATCGGATTGGTGGTGCCGTTCTTCACCTACCTGGCTGCAGAAGAGGTCCACGCGTCGGGCGTCATCGCGGTCGTCGTAGCCGGATTGTTCCTCGGCCAGCGCTCCACGCGCGCGAGTTATGCGACGCGCTTGCAGGACACGGCAGTGTGGAAGGCCGTCGACCTGATCCTGGAATCGTTCGTCTTCCTGTTGATCGGGCTCCAATTGCCCAGTGTTGTCAACGGATTGCAGGGGTACAGCACCTCGATCGTCGTCTGGGCGTCGATTGCCGTGCTCGTGACCGTCGTGGTGGTGCGGATCGCCTGGGTGTTCCCGTTCACGTATGTACCGCGTTGGCTGTCGCCCCGTATCCGAGCGAGGGAGCCGGAGATTTCGGCGCGGGCAGTGTTCGTCGTGTCGTGGGCCGGTATGCGAGGGGTCGTGTCGCTGGCTGCTGCCTTCGCCATTCCGTTGACGGTCAACAGTGGTGAAGACTTCCCGGGCCGTTCGCTGATCCTGTTCCTGACGTTTGTCGTCGTGGTCGGCACGCTGCTGCTGCACGGCCTGACGTTGCCGTGGGTCATCCGTGTCCTCGGTGTGCAAGGAGACGAGGAGCAGTCCGACGCACGCGCCGAGGCGGCGGCTCAGGACAAGGCTGCGCGCGCCGCTGCAGCGCGTCTGGACGAATTGGTCGGAGCAGACGCCGACGACGTCCCTCGGGTCCGCAATCGCGCCGCGGACATCTTGCGAAGCTGGAACACCCACCGTGCGAACTCGGCGTGGGAGCGACTGGGACGCAGCGACGAGGATCTGGGGGAGAGCCCGTCGAACGCCTTCCGCTCGCTGCGCCTCGAGATGATCGATGCCGAGCGAGGTGTGTTCATCGCCGAGCGCGATGCCGGCCGGATCGACGACGAGGTTCTCCGCAAGGTACTTCGAGAGCTCGATCTCGAGGAAGCCACGCTCGACCGGGACTAGACCGGCTGGTCTGATGTCGGTGAGGGTAATCGCTGGCCAGGGTCGGTTTACCTGGCCGTTGAGGCCTGCAACTTAACCGATTCCACTGAGCGAGACTCGATCCAATTTTCTGTGCCTCCCGTCACAGACTGTTTCGTGTTCAACATCACGTCACGGTCTTACCCCGCCTTGGAGGCATTCGAATGAGTCGTAGTTCCCGCCGCGGAAGTCGCAGATTGGCTGCGGCTGCGCTGGCGATCACCGCAAGTATGTTCCTGGCGTCGTGCGCCGACAACGGCTCGAGCAATGGCGGCGGCGAATCCGCTGATTCCGGTTCCTCGCTGAAGATCGGCATGGTCAACGAGCAGGCCGACCCCGGCACTCCCACCAAGGGCGGCACGCTGACGTTCAGCGGCTACTCGGCGGTCACGACTCTCGATCCCGCGAAGGCTCAGGTTGCCGGCGCCACCGGCGGCAGCGAGCTCAGCGCCATCTACGACGTGCTCATGCGCTACGACCCCATCGGGCAGAAGTTCGAGCCCAAGCTCGCCCAGTCGCTCGAAGCGAGTTCGGACAGCAAGACCTGGACGCTGAAGCTCCGCGACGGTGTGAAATTCAGCGACGGAACAGCTTTCGATTCCAAGGCAGTGGCGGACAGCATCAACCGCTACGTCACCAACAAGGGACCGCAGTCGAGCCTGTGGGCTTCCAAGGTTGCCTCGATCGACACCCCCGACGCGACGACTGTCGTCTTCAACCTCGTTGATCCGTGGACGGGCATCCAGTCGATGCTCGCTACCGGACCCGGCATGATCGTCGCCCCGAGCGCGCAGCAGGGTGACCAGTTCACCCCGATCGGTGCGGGCGCGTTCACTCTCGAGAAGTTCGCTCCCAACGAGGAACTGCTCTTGGCTGCTCGCCCCGACTACTACGACGGCGCACCGAACATCGACAAGCTCAAGCTGATCAGCATCGTCGGCGCTCAGCCCACCGCTGAAGCCCTCAAGACGGGCGGCATCGACGCCGCGTACATGCGTACGCTCACCCCGATCCTGGATCTGATCGAGTCGGGTTACCCCGGCTTCGTCGACATCCCGTCGCTCGGTTACATCGCCAACGTGAACATGGCCCCGGGTCGCCCGGGCTCGGATGTTCGTGTCCGCCAGGCGATGGCGCTTGCCGTCGATCCGGAGACGCTCAACACCCGCGTCAACAACGGCAAGGGACTGCCCGGCCAGGAGATCTTCCAGGACACCTCGCGCTGGCACAACGACGTCGCACCGATCGGCGTCGATCCCGCCAAGGCGAAGGAACTGCTCGATCAGGCCAAGGCCGACGGCTACGACGGAAAGATCACCTTCCTCTCCATCCAGGAACCGTCCGCCCAGGCAACGGCTCTGGCCATCCAGGCAATGCTCAACGCTGTCGGATTCGACGCTCAGATCGAATACGTCACCGGTGCAGGTGATCTGGTCAAGCGGATGTATGCCGATCACGACTACGACATGAGCACCGCAGCACTGAGCCTCGCCGAGGCCGATCCCTACGAGCGTCTGTACACGGGCATCAAGTCCGGCGGCCGTAACAACGCCACCGGCTACTCCGACGCCGAAATGGACGCTCTCCTGGACAAGTTGGGCGTCGCAACCACCGACGACGACAAGAAGGCAGTCCTGGCACAGATTCAGGAACGCGCCAACGAGACCGTCCCGTGGCAGGTGTGGGGCAACGTCGCCGCACTCGACGTCTGGAACCAGAACATTCACGGTCTCGAGCAGAGCCTCGACGGAATCGTGCTCTTCGACGGAGCTTGGAAGTCCTAGAGAGCCTGAAGTCCTGGAGAGCTTGAACCAAGACCTGAAATCAGAGGAACTGCTGTGTATTGCGAGCTCGCTGTCCGAAGGAGACGAAATCGATGAACATCGGCGCAATAGGTAAGAAATTGGGCCAGCTCGTCATTGTGATCCTGATCGTCAGCTTCGGAACCTTCGTGCTGGCATCACTGATCCCCGGCGATCCTGCTGTCTCCGTTCTAGGTGAAGGCCGAACGCCCGCCGAGTACGAGGAAGTTCGGCAGCAGCTCGGGCTCAACGATCCACTCCTGGTTCGCTATTGGGACTGGCTGACCAGCGCTCTCCAGGGCGACCTCGGTAATTCGCTTGTTCCCCCGCAGCAGGACGTTCTGACTGCGATCGGCTCGGCACTGCCCGTCAGCGTTCAGTTGGCCGTGATGGGTCTGGTCATCGCACTCGTCGTCGCCGTGCCGCTCGCACTCTGGTCGGCGCACCACGAAGGCGGCGTCATCGACCGCGTCATCAGCGCCGCGACGTTCGGTGTTCTTTCCGTCCCGAGCTTCCTCGCCGGTCTGTTGCTGATCATGGTCACCGTCAATTGGCTCGGCTGGTTCCCGCGATCACAGTGGGTGCGCATCGGGGACAGCCTCTCCGGAAACCTCTCACACGCAATACTCCCGGCTATCACCATCAGCCTCCTCGAGATGGCGATGTTCACTCGCGTTCTCCGATCCGATCTGGTGACGACGCTCCGTGAGGATTACATCCTCGCTTCGAAGGCGAAGGGAATGCCCACGCTGCGAGTGCTTTTCAGTGACGCGCTCCGACCGTCGTCGTTCTCGCTCATCACGATGATGGGTCTGGCTCTCGGCGGCATGATCGGCAGCACCGTGATCGTCGAGACGCTGTTCTCGTTGCCCGGAATGGGCACGCTCATCGTCCGCGCAGCGCAGCAAGGTGATTCGCCGATGCTGCTTGGCGCGGTGGTCGTGATCGCGGTCATCTACGTCCTCGTCAACAGTGCGATCGATGTTCTGTACACCTATCTTGACCCGAGGAGTCGTCGTGTCCATGTCTGAAGTGACGCCAGACGGAGCGGCCCCGTCGCCGGCCCCGTCCGAGGTGATGACATACCGGCAGCAGACAGTCCTGCTGGCTCCCGGTCCCGTCGAGACGTTGGAACAGCCCAAGAATCTGGTCCTGATCGGATCGATTCTCACGGTGATCGGCGTTGCGCTGCTCGGCACCGCACTCTTCGGTTCGGCCATCATGATGACCGTCCGCATCGTGCTCGCGCTCGTTGCCCTGGTTTTCCTCTTCAAGGGTCTCGGCAAGCTCGGTACGTCCAAGTGGGGCAGTCAGTTCGATCTCTCGTACTGGTTGGCATGCATCTGGCTGGCCGCGCTGATCCTGGCCGCGATCTTCGCACCGCTGCTGCCGCTCGGTGAGTACAAGGACACGGTCAAGACCTTGGCCGAGCCGGGCTTCGCCTCGCCGAGCCTGCTCTCCGATCACCCGTTGGGTACCAACAACTTCGGTCTCGACCTGCTTGCCCGCGCTTTGTTCGGTGCCAGGGCATCCTTGACCGTGGCCATCTGCGCCGTACTGATCGGCATGATCATCGGCGGCACCATCGGCGTCATGGCCGGTTACTTCCGCGGCAAGGTCGACGCAGTCGTCGGAATCCTGACCAACTCGCTGCTGGCCATTCCTTCTCTGGTGCTGTTGATCGCACTGGCCGCGGTGCTCACGTCGAACCTGCGCAACATCACCCTCGCACTCTCGATTCTCTGCATTCCCAGCATGGTTCGAATCGCCAGGGCCAACACCATCGTCGTCGCCCAACGGGAGTTCGTGCTTGCCGCGCGGGCCATGGGCGCCACCAAATGGCGCGTCATCTGGCGCGAGTTGGTTCCCAACGTCCTCGTTCCGGTCGCCGCGCTCGGCCTGGTGGCCGTCTCCGGCCTGATTGTCGCGGAAGCATCACTCAGCTTCCTCGGACTCGGTATCGCACAACCTGATCCGACCTGGGGCAACATGATTGCGGAAGGCCAGGGCGGGATCGTGGAGAAGCATCCGTTCATCGTTCTGGTTCCCGGCGTCTTCCTCTTCCTGACGGTGTTCTCCTTCAACCTCATCGGCGAGAAGTATCGGAGTAAGCTGTGACCACTTCAGTTCAGAACGGCGTTCCGCTACTGCAGGCGGACAACATCAGGACCGTATTCGCCACTCCGCGTGGCCAGTTGCGAGCAGTCGACGGTGTCTCGATCCACGTTTCCGCCGGTGAAACTCTCGGTATCGTGGGTGAATCCGGTTCCGGCAAGTCGGTTCTCGGACGCACCATCATGGGTCTGCTGCAGAAGGGTCCGGCTCTGGACATCAGCGGGACGGTGACGTTTGCCGGCCGCGACATGTCGACCATGAAGAAGTCGGAGATGAAGCACTTCTGGGGACCCGAGATCGCCATGGTCTTCCAGGATCCGATGACCTCGCTCAATCCGTTCAAGCGCATCGGTACCCACATCACCGAATCCTTGAAGTTCCACCTGGGTCTGAAGAAGGACGCGGCCCGCGATCGCGCTGCGGAACTCCTGTCGATGGTGGGTATCCCCGAGCCCAAGCGTCGGCTCGATCAGTACCCCCACGAACTTTCGGGCGGTATGCGTCAGCGTGTGGTCATCGCGATGGCCCTGGCCTGCGAGCCGAAACTGCTGATCGCGGACGAGCCGACCACAGCTCTCGACGTGACCGTGCAGAAGCAGATCCTCGACCTGCTCGCCTCGCTCAACGACAAGCTCAACATGGCCGTCATCCTGATCAGCCACGACCTCGGTGTGGTCTCGGGACGGTCGGATCGTGTCGCCGTCATGTACGCCGGTTCCGTCGTGGAAACGTCGGCCACCGAGGAGTTGTTCACTCGTCCGCGCCACCCGTACACCGAAGCGCTGATGGCCGCGATTCCGCGACTCGAATCGCCGACGCACACAGTGCTGCAGACAATTCCGGGTGGACTGCCGGACATGACGAAGCCGATCACCGGTTGCCGCTTCGCCGCTCGCTGCCGGTATGCCCAGGACGACTGCCTGACCGGCGAACCGGCTCTGGCTCCCGGTGGTCTGGGAGACAACACAACCGAAAGTCACACGTTCGCGTGCCACTACCCGGTCGACACCCCTGAAGGCACAACGGCATTGGTCGCCAACGAGAAGGCCGGCACTACCGCAGCGGGCCTCTCGCTCGCGGTGAAGGAGATGGTCTGATGACTGCAGCAACCGAAACCAGAAAGCCCGAGACGGTGGACGCGGCCCTGACGGTCGAGGACCTGGTTGTCGAATTCAACGTCGGCAAGGGGCAGACCGTTCATGCCGTGTCCGGGATCAGCTTCACCGTCGCTCCGGGTGAAACCTTGGGCGTTGTCGGTGAATCCGGCTGTGGCAAGTCCACGGCGGGCCGGGCGATCATGCAGTTGCCCTCACCGACGTCGGGCTCCATTCGCCTCGGAGAGACGGAAATGACGGCACTGGGCGCGGAAGAACTGCGTCGCAGTCGCACTCAGTTGCAGATGATCTTCCAAGATCCGATCTCCTCCCTGAACCCGCGTCGCAAGGTCAAGGCGCTCATCACCGAGGGTCCGTCGATCTGGGGCGGAAAAGACAAGGCCGCCATCGAAGCTCGGGCACGCGAGGTTCTTGCCGAGGTCGGGTTGGACCCGGACATGGTGTGGGACCGGACCCCGCGGGAACTCTCGGGCGGACAGTGCCAGCGTGTGTGCATCGCCCGCGCATTGATGCTCGATCCCAAAGTCCTGATCTGTGACGAGCCGGTCTCGAGCCTCGACGTCTCCGTGCAGGCGCAGATTCTGAACCTGCTCGAGGATGCGAAGAAGCGTCACGGGCTGTCTTTGCTGTTCATCGCGCACAACATGGCCGTCGTGAAGAACATCAGCGACCGCGTGATGATCATGTACTTGGGCCGCGTCTGCGAAATCGTTCCCGCAGAAGACATGCAGAACCGCGCGCTGCACCCGTACACGCAGCTACTGCTGTCGTCGATTCCCGATCCTGATGCCACCGTCACCGCAGCGCAGAACGTCGAGCAGAAGGTCATCGAGCTGCCGTCGCCGCTCAATCCGCCCAGCGGCTGCCGGTTCCGCACGCGGTGCCCGCTGGCCACGGATCTCTGCGCCGAGGAAGTTCCCGAACTTCGTCTCGTCCAGGGCGGTCATCAGGTGGCGTGCCACAACGTGTGACTACACGCGAAGCATGTTGCGTACGTGACCGGTTTCGTTGATCGACCCGACCCTGCGGCTTCCGTCCCGGGAAACAAGAATTCGCGTGACGGACACGTACTCGATCGGGAAGGTCAACGGACGCTCCAGCCCGAGTAGTTCCTGCAGAACGATATTGATGACGCCGCCGTGGCAGAAGATCGCCACGGTGGCGTTGTTGTCGGTTGCGGCGACGACGTCGTCGATCGCACCGAGGACTCGCGCACGAAAAGCGTCGCCGTCCACCGACTCGGGTAGCCATCCGGCCTTGATGCGCGCATACGTTTCCGGTGCGCGTTCCAAGACCTCGTGCATCGGGATGTAGTGGGGCTGCTCGTAGTCGTACTCCGCCAGACCCTCGAGCTCGGTGACCGGAAGATCCAATGCCTGCGCTACCGGGTCCGCGGTCTCGAGTGCGCGCTTCTGCGGGCTACTGAAGAGCCCGGTGATCCGGTAGGGGGCCAAAGCCGCAGGCAGCCGAAGTGCCTGCACGCGACCGGCGTCGGTCAGTGAGGGATCGGCGAAGCCTTCGGTGACCTCGGCCAGTTCGGGGAGCGCGTGTCGGATCAGGAGTAGTTGCACCCACGTCACCTTGCCATGTACAGATCGACGGCCACCACGAGGTTTCGGCCTTCGCGTTTCGCCTGGTACATGGCGGTGTCGGCGATGTCGAGCAGGGCGTCCATCTCGGCCATGGCCTGATCTACCCAGGCGACTCCGATACTGACCGTTCCGGCGAAGCCGCGGATGGATCGGGAGTGCGCCTCCTGTCTCTGCCTGATGCGTTCTGCCAGGGCAATTGCTTCCTCGAATGTGCAGTCGGCGGCGGCGACGGCAAATTCCTCACCGCCAAGTCGACCGGACAGTCCCAGTCCTTCGGTAGTGGCGAGGAGGGTGTTTCCGAACTGTTCGAGGACCGAATCTCCGGTGAGGTGGCCGAGGTTGTCGTTGATCGATTTGAAGTGGTCGAGATCGAGCATCATGACGGCGATCGATTTTCGCGCTGTGTGTTGGGTGTCGAGGAGTTCCTGCGACTGGGTCCAGAACGCATGTCGGCTCAGCGTTCCGGTCAGGGCGTCGCATTCGGCGATGCGTTGGAGTTCACGTTCAGCGCGTCGCTGTGCGCCCGTGGCGACGGCTACGGCGATGGGGGAGAGCGCCATCAAGATGACGGAGATTCTGGTGGTTACACCTTCGCTCAGCAGGTGAACCGGATCGGCCAGGGCCAACCGCCCCTGGCCCGCCATGATCAGCGCCCACGCGCTCCACCCAGCCGCGAGGAGCGAAGTGCTGAACAGCGAGACGCGCATCGCGCACCACAAGAGCGCCGGCATCGGAAGCAGCAATGCGAGGGCTCCCTGCACTTCGAGGGCCAGCGGGAGGCAGGCGAGGAGGGCTGCCAGCGGCAGAAGGATCTGGGCGACTCGTCGAAGTCGCAGATTCTGCCGCACGGACGGCCCGAACGTACGACGGACGTGGTCGAGCGGAGGTGCGGAAAGAAGGATCGGCAGCACGATCAGATAGGTGCACAGGTCGGCGAAGAACCAACCCACCAATTCCGTTCCCGCACCGCTTCCTTCGTGGAGTTGAGTGCGCAGTGCGCTGGCGGACCCAGCCGTGAACGACGCCAGAACCGAGACGACGAAGATTCTGGTCGTGTACTTGGTCTCGGAGATCCGCCGCGGAAAACAGCCGAGCAAGTTCGCGGCGATCAATCCTGTCGTGACGCCGACCAGATTGATCGCATTCAGTTCGAAGGCCCTCTGCACGGGGCTTCCGGTCGCAAGATCCGCCGTCAGCAGCGCGGCGCCGCCGACAGCGAGTCCGATCGGCGCAAACGAGCGTGGGTTACGAAGGAGAATGCCCAGAAGGATCGCGTTGGCGGGCCAGAAGGTCGACAGAAACCCGGGCGGACGGGCGGCGATGCCGGCGAGTGCGACAACGAGTATGGCGACGAAGATCAGCGACGAGCGCACCCGGGTTGTCGAACGATCCATGGCCAGCCTGTCGTAGAAAGCAGAAGCTGTCCGAGCCTAGCAATGATCCGGCTACTGTCCGAGTTGTACGTTGAAGTGTCATTCCCGAAGGTTCGGCTGCGTGAGGCGCCGAATCAAGTTCGCCAACTCCTCGGGCTGATCGATCATCGCGTGGTGATGCGCCGGGCGCAGGACGTGAAAACTCCCGCCGAGGTAGGTGGCGAGTTTCTGCTGCTTTGCCATCCAGGCGATGGACCAGGGAGTGGTGTGGCCAGTGTGTGCAGCGACGACGCTGAGGTCGATGTCGGGCAGTGGATGCTTGCTCGAGCGTCGTAAAGCGGTGAGCTCCAGCGCCATATCGGTGTACGCGACGTATTCGATCATCGCCGCCTCGAGATAATGAGGTTCGCGGTAGATCTTCCTGACCCATTCGAGGGTGGCTTCGGACGACCCGCTCGGCGGCACGGACTGGTTGAGGATCTTGCGCGTCGTGGTGCCGAGGAGTCGTTGGAGCCCGGTGGTGCTGAACGAGGCTGCGGCGGCCCGGGAGGCGATCAGCAGCAGGTCACGGGGGAAAAGACGTTTCGGTTCTTTCTCGGCACTGGAATCGAGGAGCAGCATCCCCGCCGCCCGATCGGGGAACAGTCGCGCGAAGCCTTCGGCGTAGAAGCCGGCGATGGAGTGGCCGACGACGACGGCCGGCCGTGCCAATCCCAGAGTGTCGAGCACGTCGCGGATCCGCTGAGCTTCGCCGCGGACGGTCGGCACTTCGGAAGACGGCTCGCTGAGTCCGAAGCCCGGGCGATCGAAGCGGACGACGGTGTGGTCCGACTGGAGATGACGCGCGCAGTCATCCCAGTCGAACCAGTTGCCCGCCAGTCCGCCGCACAGGACGACGACGGGGCCGTCGCCCTCGGCAAGAACATGCAGTCGGCTCTCGCCGACCTGCAAGATCTCGCCCGGTGGTTTCACGTGGAACAATTCCGGCACGTGAGAATCCGGACTACTGACGCGGTTTCGCGAGGGGGAAGGCCAGCGTCTCGCGGATGCTGCCGCCCGTGATCAGCATGACGATTCGGTCGACGCCCATCCCGAGACCACCCGTCGGCGGCATCGCGTGTTCGAGGGCCTGAAGGAAGTCCTCGTCCAATTCCATCGCTTCTGGATCACCGCCGGCCGCGAGCATCGACTGCTCGGTGAGCCGGTTGCGCTGATCCACGGGGTCGGTCAACTCGCTGTACGCGGTTCCCAGTTCGACACCCCATGCGACGAGGTCCCACTTCTCGGCAACGCCGGGGATGCTGCGATGCGGCCGGGTGAGCGGAGACATCGAGGTGGGGAAGTTGGTGTAGAACGTCGGGAACTCCGTGTAGTCCTCGACCAGGTGCTCGTACATCTCCTGCGCGATGGCGCCGGTATCCCAGCTGGACTGGTACGGGATCTCGTTGGCGTCGCACAGCTTCTGCAGGTCTTCGAGACTCGTCTCGGGGGAGACGTCGACACCAAGCTTTTCGGCGACGGCGCCGTGCATCGTCTTCACCGGCCACTCGCCGGAGATGTCGACCTCGACCAATTCGCCGTCCGGGCCGGGTCGCATGATGATTTCGCGCCCGAACGCTGCGACGGCCGCGGCTTGGATGAGCTCGCGGCACATCCGCATCATGCCCTCGTAGTCGCTGTGCGCCTCGTAGGCCTCGAGGATCGTGAATTCGGGATTGTGTTTGAAGTCGACGCCCTCGTTGCGGAACACGCGGCCGATCTCGAACACCTTCTCCATACCCGCGACGCACAAACGCTTCAGGTACAGCTCGGGTGCGATGCGGAGATAGAGGTCGAGGTTGTACGCGTTGATGTGTGTCAGGAACGGAGCGGCGTTCGCGCCGCCGTGCACCTGCTGCAGGATCGGGGTCTCGACTTCGAGGTATCCGCGACCACCGAGTGAATCGCGCAGCGACTTCACGACGGCGCTTCGGGCCTCGAGCAGTTCGCGGGCCTTCGGGTTGAGGGCGATGTCGAGGTACCGCTGGCGGACTCGGGTCTCGGGATCCGAGAGGCCCTTCCACTTGTCCGGCAGCGGGTGCAGGCACTTGCCGTTCATGCGCCACTCGACGGCGATGAGCGACAGCTCGCCCTTGCGGCTGCGCCCGATGGTTCCGCTCACTTCGATCAGGTCACCGAGATCGAACTCGGCAGCGAACTCCGCCAGCTTCTCCCGGCCGACGTTGTCCTGGTCGACCAGAACCTGGATGTCGCCGGACCAGTCGCGCACGTCCGTGAACACGACTCCGCCGTAGTCGCGAACCCTCAGCAGGCGTCCCGCGATGCGTACGCGGGTGCCCTCCGGCGACTTCGCTGCGGCGGCAATCGTGTGGGTCGGCGGATAGGCGACGGGGTAGGCGGCGATCCCTTCGTCGGCGAGTTGCGCGAGCTTGTTCATGCGCACCCGAACCTGCTCGGGTCGACGCGGACCGTTGGTCGTGAACGACGGCGCCGAGTCCGGCGGGCTGCCGTCGGCGTGCAGTCCTTCGGAAGTCACCAGAGCTGCCGGCACCGCCGCATGTGTTCCGGTGTGCTTGACGACCTGGCTCGACTTGCGTCCGAAACTGGGCAGAACCACAAAGCCTTCGGCGATGGCCGACGCGAATCCGACGCGTGGAAGCTCACGGTTGTCCTCGAAGCAGAGAAAACGCGGCTCCCAATCCGGCTGGTACTTCACGTTCGAGCGGTACAGCGCTTCGAGCTGCCACCAGCGGGAGAAGAAGACGAGCACCGAGCGCCAGATACGGAGGATCGGGCCGGCGCCGATGCGCGAACCTTCCTCGAACACCGAGCGGAAGACGGCGAAGTTGAGCGAGACCCGCACGACGCCGATCTCGTCGGAACGTGTGGCCAACTCCGAGACCATCAATTCGACGACTCCGTTGGGCGCCGTCGGCTTGCGACGCATCAGGTCGAGCGAAACGCCGTTCGGTCCCCACGGCACGAGCGAAAGCATGCCGACGACGCTTTCGTCCTCCGTGCCTTCGCCCATGACGGCTTCGACGAGGAGGCAGTCGCCGTCGAGGTGATCGCCCAGTCGGCCGAGCGCCATGGAGAAGCCGCGCTCGGTGTCGGTGTCACGCCAGTCGTCCGCGCGGATGATGACGGCCGCCATGTCCTCGGGCGGGATGTCGCGATGGCGTCGCATCCGCACGGTGACGCCGTGGCGCCTGACGCGGGTGACGGCCTGGCGCACCGGGCGCATGTCGCGTCCGTTGAGGTTGAACTCGCGGGTGCGCAGGATCGCTTCGTCGCCGAGTTGCAGGACGCTCAAGCCTGCCTTCTTGTACGCCGTCGCCCCGGTTTCGCTGGCGCCCATGACGGCCGTCGCCCAGCCGTACTGCGAGGCCAGGTCCTGCCACGCTTCGATGGCGTGCGGCCACGCCTCGGGATCGCCGATGGGATCACCACTGGCGAGGCAGACGCCGATCTCGACGCGGTACGTGATCGCGGCCTTGCCGCTCGGCGCGAAGATGACGGCCTTGTCGCGGCGGGTGGCGAAGTAGGCGAGGGAGTCGTCGGCGCCGAAGTTCTGGATCAACCCGCGGATCGCGGACTCGTCGTTTCCGGTGAGCGCGTTGTTGGAGCGTTGCGCGCGGAAGAGCGTCATAACGGCGGCGAGTAGTGCGATGGCGCCGAGGAGACCGAGGACCGTGTTGACGAAGACGCGTGGATGGCCGTCGAACACCTCGTTGTCGACCGAAGCCGCCGCGGTGACGCGGTTCAGGGCCCAGAGGAATCGTTGGTTCTGCGGCAGGTCGCCCGGGAAGAGTTCGACAAGGCCCCAACCGATCACGGTCGCGACAGCCATGCCGCCGATCAGTACGCCGAGCGCTTTCCAACCGGCGCCGCGTCGTACGCGTGTGTAGAACTCGGGCCTCGCGGCGATGAGGATTCCGATCACGACAAGCAAAACGACAGCGGCGACGGCGTTGTTCGGGTTCTTGTCGACGATTGTGGAGGCGATGTTGGTGAGGGTGATCAGCGCGAGGTAGATCGTCAGCAGCCACCAGGCGATGCGCTTGCGACTCGCGAGGGCCGCGGCGAGCAGGGCGACGACGAGCGCCCACGACAGGCTCGTATCCGGTGCGTCGAAGTAGTAGCTGTCGATGTATTCGCGTGGGACGCGGAGGATGTGCCGCAGAACCGGCGAGATGCTCCACAGGAACACCAGTACGGAGAAAACTCCGAGGATCAATCCCGAGATATGGGGAACCTGGCTGAACCGCCCTTTGCGGAATCGCCGCGCCTGGCGCGGATTTTCGGGTGGCGATTCCACCAGCTCTGCAGTGGTGTCCGATACCTCGGTCAATGGTGCCATCGAGCTTCCTCTCCTACCGGTCGATCAGATCCTCACGCTAAGTGTGGTCTGTCGTGTCCAGTTTTGTGGGAGGAGGAAGATGATTGACATGACCGACAACATTCCAGCAGTACCCATCCGCGACGAAATGATTCGGCTCGGTCAGTTTCTCAAGCTCGCGAACCTCATCGAATCGGGCGCGGAGGCCAAGGAAGTGATCGCCGACGGCATGGTTTCGGTCAACGGTGAGGTCGAAGATCGTCGGGGCCGCCAGCTTCGTGACGGCGATGTCGTCGAGATCGGCGGGATGGCCGCCAAAGTGGAAGCCCCCGCCTGATCCCGCGACTTCTGACTAGCTTTCGCGAACGACGACGCCGTCCTGGTCGCTGTAGACGATCTCACCGGGGTTGAAGGTGACTCCGCCGATTTCGATCGGCACGTTCTTCTCGCCCGAACCAGTCTGAGTGCTCTTGCGCGGGTTGGTGCCCAGCGCCTTGACGCCGATGTCGAGGGTGCGCAGGATCGCCGAGTCGCGGACAGCTCCGTTGACGATGACGCCGGCCCAGCCGTTGTCGACGCCGCGGCCGGCGATGATGTCGCCGACCAGGGCGGTGTGGATGCTCGCGTCACCGTCGACGACGAGGACTCCACCGTTGCCCGGTTCGCTGAGGGTCTGCTTCACGAGCAGGTTGTCCTGGAAGCACTTGATGGTCGTGATGGGGCCGGCAAACACTTCACGTCCACCGAACTGGGTGAACTGTGTGTCGCAGCTACGGATGTCGGGTCCGATCTCGTCGGCAAGGTCAGCGGTCGCTACAGGCTCGGTCATGCCCCACAGGATAGTCGGCAGAGAGTTGACCACGGGTTCCCAGACCTATGCCGCATCCGGTAGACATCGACGGTGGACACATCGCGCTGGTACCGATCGTTCGCGGAAGTGGAAGCCCGAGGGAACTCCGAGGTCTACGAGGAATGGGGCAACGGCGTATCGGAGGATCCAGCAGTCCTCGCTCTGATCGATCGACTTCCAGAACCCCGCAGGCAACCCAACCTGATATTCGGGGCGAGCCGTCACCTCGGTGCACCGGTCGCGCCGTATGCGTCGTTTCGCCGGTGGCTGAGGGAGAACTGGTCTGCGGTTGAACAACTTGCGCGGATCCGGACTACCCAGACCAATGAAGCAGGCCGCGCTGCTGTGTTGCTTCCCGTTCTCGGGTTGTTGAAGGGCCCGCTCTCCCTCATCGAAGTCGGTGCTTCGGCGGGCCTGTGCCTTTATCCGGACCGCTACAGCTATCTCTACGACGGCGAAAAGTATCTGCATCCAGTCGATGGTCCGTCCACCGTTCTGCTGGAGTGCGCGACGACTGGCAGTCCGCCGATTCCGGAGAGCGTCCCAGACGTGGTGTACCGGGCGGGCATAGATCTGAATCCACTCGATGTACGCGACACCGACGACATGAGATGGTTGGAGAGTCTTGTGTGGCCGGAGCAGGACCATCGCCGTCAGCGATTACGCGACGCTGCTGCACTCGCTCGTGTGGATCCACCGCATCTGGTTCGCGGAGATCTCACGGCGGCTGTTGCCGATCTGGTCCGGCGTGCGCCACAGAACACAACGGTCGTGGTCTATCACAGTGCAGTCCTCAACTATCTGACCCTCACTGCCAGAGAGGAATTCGCAGAAACTGTTCGTGCTTTGCCATGCCACTGGATAGCCAACGAAGGTCTTGGGGTTCTGCCCGAAGTCGATGCCAAGTTGACGGCATCACCAGAGGCGCGCCGTGGCAAATTTGTTGTCTCTCTTGACGGCGCACCCCGCGGGCTAGCTGGTGGCCATGGGCAGTCCCTCGACTGGTTAGACCAAACCCGCACGGCGCCAGCAGGTTAGGTGCTGGGAAGTATGCCGTTCAGCACTATGTCGGCGAGAGAATCGGCAAACGGTCCCGGGTCCGAGACGTCACGAACCGACAGTGCGAAGATGGCCGCGCCAGCCATGATGTCGAGAAGAGCGTCGGCGTCGACGCCACTTCGGATGTCGCCGCGCTCCCTCGCCGCTTCCAGTCGACGGTTCAGCTCGACGCGGACTCCGGCCAGTTGCCGCACCACGAGAACGTCGCGTAATTCCGCGTTTGTGCGCACTTCGCTCATCAGTCCGGGCGCCGCGGCCCGGGTGGCGGGAGCGGCAAACAGTGCCACCGCGCCCTGCACAAGCGCGCGAATCTGATCCGCGATCGTGCCCTCGGCGCCGAGTTCGGTGTCGATGTCCGCGCCCTGTTCGACGTCGAGTACCGGATAGATCGCGTCGTTGACGATGTGTGCCTTCGACGGCCACCGACGGTAGATGGCTGGACGCCCGACTCCCGCGCGCGTCGCGATGGCGTCGATGGATGTGCCGGCGTACCCCTTTTCCTCCAACAGTTGCCTGGTCGCATCCAGTACTGCGTCGTCGATTGCAGGGTTTCGCTGCGGGCCCAGGCGGTGCTGAGTTTCGGAATCTTTGGACATTTTGGGCAAATCCCTTGCGGTATCGCTGTGATGGCCGTTACATTCTGTCACGGCTTTAGTCGATACATATTGTATCGACTATCGGCACGTGCGCATCGGCGCCACCGAACCACGAGGAGTGGTGATGAACCTTCGAACCGAAACAGAAACCTCAGGCGAAGATCCCGACTACGCCGAATTCGCCAGGCCCGGCGAATCCCGCAACGACCCGGCAGAGATGCGGCGCAGCCTCGAAGGCTGGCTCACGACCGTGCTGTGGCGAGGCTCGAAACCTTCCGTGACCTCGGTCGAGGTGCCGGCCGCGAACGGCATGTCCAACGAGACCGTGCTGTTCGATGCGACGTGGATCGAGGACGGGATTCGAGCCGAGCATCGCCTGGTCGCCCGCATCGCTCCACGAGACAGTGCGGTGCCGATCTTCCCGTCGTACAACCTGGACCAGCAGTTTCGGGTCATGAGCGCCGTCGCAGCTCATACGTCGGTGCCGATCCCACGCGTGTACTGGTCCGAGAGCAACCCGGACGCGCTCGGTGGCGAGTTCTTCGTGATGGAACGGCGCGACGGCGAAATCCCGCCAGACGTCATGCCGTACACGTTCGGATCCTGGCTCTCGGAGGCTTCAGCGGACGACTGTTCTCGACTCCAGCAGTCATCGGTCCAGGTGCTGGCGGAGTTGCACACTATGGCCGATCCACACCTGGCTCTCCCCGAGTTGTGCCGCGATGGTACCGAACCGACTGGGGCAGAAGCACTTCGCGCGCACCTCGAGGACCAGCGACGCTATTACGAGTGGGCAACAGTCGACGGACCAGGATCTCCGTTGATCGAGCGCGGCTTCGACTGGATCGAAGCGAACTTTCCCGTCGATGCCGGTTCCGCGGTGCTCTGCTGGGGTGACTCGCGGATCGGAAATGTCATCTACCGCGACTTCGAACCAGCGGCGGTCCTCGACTGGGAGATGGCCACACTGGGGCCGCGTGAGCTGGACCTCGGCTGGATGATCTTCCAGCACAGGTTCTTCGAGGATCTCGCTGCCATGGCCGGACTCCCCGGAATGCCGGATTTCCTTCGTCGTGAGGACGTGGCAGAGGCCTACCGCTCGCTTTCGGGCCACGAGGTTGCGGATCTAGATTTCTACATCGTGTACGCCGCGCTGCGGCATGCGGTGATCATGTTCCGAGTCCAAAGTCGCGCAGTGGCTTTCGGTCAGGCCGAACTCCCCGACAACCCGGACGAGATGATCCTGCACCACAAGACACTCGAAGCCATGCTCGACGGCACCTATTGGGAATCGCTCGCTACAGCCACGCTCACAACAGCGTCGGTCGCAACAGGAGATGCACGATGACACTGTCCCCGCTCGACGACTACCCGGTACATCAGATCGCCGAGACCATCCGCCACGTGGGCACCTCGGATCGAAACTTCTACGACCGCTACTACTTCAACTGCCATGCAGGCGTCGACGGCGATACCGAGCCGCTGTTTCTCATCATCGGTCTCGGTCAGTACCCCAATCTCGGTGTGTGCGACGGCTTTGCGGTTCTTCGGCGCGGCGACGACCATATCGTCTTCCGGGCATCCCGCGCCTTGGGTGACGATCGTATGGACCTGTCAGTAGGCCCGTTGAGGATCGAGATCATCGAGGGTCTGCACCGTCTGCGGGTGGTGTTGGACCCGAGTCCCGAAGCGCCGGACCTGAGCTTCGACCTCACCTTCGAGTCCGACGGCCCCGCCAATCTCGAGGCCAGGCATTTCCATCGCCAACTGGAACGAGTCACCTTCGACACGCAACGATTCGTGCAGACCGGAACATGGTCCGGATCCCTGACCGTCGACGGCGACGTCATCCCGGTCACCCCGGAGACGTGGCGGGGTAATCGCGATCGATCCTGGGGTGTTCGACCGGTCGGCGAGGCGGAACCTCCTGGACGCAAGGCGGATCCGTCGATCGCCGGCAGTCAGAACTTCTTCTGGATCTACTCGATCATGCAATTCGGGGACTTCACCGTCGTCACGGTCGTTCAAGAGGATCAGCAGGGACGCCGAATTCTGGAGGATGCGACACGCGTCTGGGCGGATCGTTCGCGCGAGCCGGAGTGGTTGGGTCGACCGGACCACCAGCTCACCTTCATTTCCGGTACCCGCGAGGTGAAGAGCGGAACTCTGTACTTCCGGCGTCCCGGTGCACCAGGCGAATCCGACCCCATCCTGGAGATAACCTGCGAACCGATTCTGCCCAACTACATCGGTGTCGGTACGGGCTACGGACTCGAGCAGGATTGGCGCCACGGGATGTGGCAGGGAGAACTGGTGGTTCAGGGCCTGCGAGAGAAGGTTTCGGACATCGAACCGTGGAAGAAGATGCTGTGCCCGGTCGACAATTTGGCCCGGTTCACCCTTGTAGAAGACGGCGTAACTCGCACCGGGACAGGACTGTTCGAGGTAGCAGTCATTGGACCCCACCAGCGATACGGGTTCACCGGAATCGGTGACGTCGCACCGTAACTCCAGCTCGCCAAACCGCAAATCCCAAACCACAGAGAGAGACACTGCCACATGTCCACACGCTCACGAATGTTGTTCGCTCGCACTGCGAAGACCGCCGCACTTGTTGTCACCGGAGGCCTGTTGTTTGCCGCTCCCGCCACGGCCATCCCGCTCGACTTGGGCTCTCTCAACACGGGATCGGTCGATCTCGGCTCGCTCGATCCTGTGCTCGCGCCGACACCGAACTTGGCCTCCGTGGCCAACTTTCGCGACGTCGCCGGCAATGACGGTAGGGGATACGCCACCGTCGACGGCTCGCACCTCAAGCGCGGCGTCATCTACCGGTCCAATGCGCTGACCGCGACCAGCGACGCAGACAAGGCGACGCTCACCGGCCTCGGACTTGCCGACGCCTATGACCTCCGCGGTTCAACCGAGATCTCCAACCCGTTCATCGGTGGCGCGGACAAGCTCCCGGACGGTGTGACGTACACGAACATCCCCATCGAGTTCAAGGATCTCACTCAGCTGGCCACAACGATCAAGTCGCCGGAAGAGGCCAAGCAGTTCTTGGTCGACACCAACCGCAGTTTTGTCACCGATCCCGTGCGCCGCGCCGGCTTCAAGCAGGTTCTCTCGGACATCGCTGCTGGTGACGGGGTGCAGTTGTTCCATTGCACTTCAGGCAAGGACCGCACGGGTTGGACCGCGATGTTGCTGCAGACCATCGCTGGTGTCCCCGCCCAGACGATCATGGACGACTATCTGTTGAGCAACACCTACCTTCAGGCGACCAACGAGAAGATCCTTGCGCAGATCTCTCAGGCTTTGAGCCCGCAGGTAGCGACCAATCTCGAGCCAGCCCTCGGTGTCGATGCGTCGTACCTGGAAGCTGGACTCGCGCAGATAGCCAGCGATTACGGAACCGTCGACGGTTATCTCACCGAAGGTCTCGGACTCACTGCGGACACGATCGCGCTTCTGAAGGCCAAGCTGGTCGGCTAGTTTCACGCTGTTAGAACCGTTGAACGAACGAGTACCAGTCGCCGTCGAACTCCTGGTAACCGATCTCGCCGTCGCGGCGGGGCTTGCCGAGATATGGTGCGCCGTCGGGTAAGTACGCCAATCCGATCGAATCGATCAGACCGCCCTCGATGTGGAAGCGGCACCCGTTGCCGACGGGCCAGACCTGCAGGACCCGGTAGACGCCAATTGTTCGGTTGTCCAACGACTTCTGGCAATCCGCGGCCACTGCTTCGAGCGAATCTTTCGACAATGCAAACGCAACACGCGAGGGGACGGACAAGGTCACGAGCGCGCCGGTGACGAGGACTATCACCGGCGCGATCGTGCTCAAACGCAGGGTTTTGTACTTCATCCAGCCAATCAGGCTGAGTATCAACCACACTCCACCCAAACCGAGTAACACTGAGGCGGCGAGCGCAAAGAATGGAAAGTACACAACCGGCGGCATAAAGGACCACACGATGACGCCGCATGTGAGAGCGACAAGCACTGCGATGACAACTGCCATCACCTTCCACCAGGATGCCGGACCTCCGCGCGCAGTTGTCGGATCACCGTCAGTCATCGGACAACCCTTGCACAAGGCAGTAATTGTGGGGTGGCAACGAATGGAATTGTTGCCACTGGTTTACGTCGAGGCCGTCGTGCGTTGATCCGAGAATTGGTCACTTTCAGCGCCGGCTATCTCTCTGATGCCGGAGGGTATGGTCGGATTGTGAACCAGGATCTGATCATTCGCCGCTACCTACCCTCGGATGAGGATGTGGTCGTCGACCTGTGGTCGCGCGCTGCCCGTGAAGCCCATCCATTCCTTGCAGGCGAGGGGACCGGTGAGCGGGAGCAGAAGATGCGAGAGGTCTATCTGATTCAGGCCGACAATTGGGTGGCTGAGCACAACTCCGAAGTTGTTGGCCTGTTGGGAATGATCGGCTCCGAAATCGGGGGACTGTTCGTCGCGCCGGCATCACAGGGGTTGGGAGTCGGGAGGGCGTTGGTCGAACACGCCACCACCATGCACGACGAGGTGACACTCGAGGTTTACACCCTCAACGATCGCGCCCGCAGGTTCTATGCGCTGATGGAGTTCGAAGAAGAGGGGCGCCGACACGACGCCGAGACGAACCACGAATTGATCACTCTGCGTCGTACTGGTCGCGACTCCTCCCTCATTCAGGCCTGAGAAAGGCGATTCAGCCCAGCGCAGGGTGCCAGGAGTTCCACCACTCCACGATGGGAACCAGCCAGGGAGTCCAGATCTTCCAACTGTCACCGAGTCCGTACGGCGGTATCGGAATCATGACCATCGCCTCCTGAACGTCCCGCAGACAAACTCGTCCGTGAATCTGATGTATCCCAACGCACCTACGCTTGGGCCTGCTGGTCTGCCTGCAGGTGCTTGACCGGGCATCCCGTGGGGAAGGTGCCGAGGTCTTCGACCTTGTAACCGTTCGGGTAGCTGCGGATGTTGGGCAGCTCGCGGGCGAATTTCCGCTTCGTACGCACCGGGAAGAAGCGCAGCAGACGCGCACGGACCTTCAGCGCACCGCGCGAGACGACGCGCATCGCGGTGCTCGGGTGCTTGTAGTGGAAGGCGTCGAGTAGGTGATCGTCCATGAGGGCGAACGCGAATCCCTTGACCAGAGCCTTCGGCGCCAGGTTGTTGGGCGGGAAGGTGCACATCAGGTCGAGGGTGGAATCGGCAACGGCCCGCGCTCCGGAGTCAAATGAAAAGTGTTCGCGCTCATAGTCGTCGAGAAGTTTGACGAACCCCTCGTAGGTGTCAGGCGTGTCCTTGATGTTCATGTACCGACCCAGGTGGCGGTAATAATTCGTCGACCCGACGATCTCGTTGTCGGTCATCTTCCGCCAGCCGTACTCGTCGAGCCATCTGACCGGCGTGACGACAAAGGTGGCCAGAACGTAGAGCATGTCGTCGTTGGAGATGTCGTAAGAACCGTGCATCTGATTCATTCGACGGACGCTCTTGCGGCCTTCGGTGCTGCTGAGGCCGTGCTCGAGGATGGCGTCGAGGATCAGGCTGGTGTCGTCGTAGCGCTTTTGAACCTTGTCGGTGAACTCGCCCGTCGAGAAGAGGAGCTTGCCGATGGAAGGGACCGCGTACGTGCGAAAAAGGGCGAAGCTGAGCGCCTGATTGATGTCCCAGGGAAACTCTTGCGCCGCGAGAATGCGCGACATCTCTTCGTAATCGGTTTCGGGATCGAGTCGATCCGTGCGACTGCGGAGGTCGTAGCGCTTCATCTGAACACTCCCTGGGACTGGTCTGCGCGCTGCAGAGGTAGGTGTGAGCTGCACCACCGACTGTAGTTCTGACAACACGCGTTGTCTAGGGGTGTGAATAGTCGACTTTCCATCGTTTCGGGCGTTGTACCAGGGGTATCCGGAAAGTGTTGTCGACCCGAGGAGCAGCTATGAGCGTCACACGCACGGCCGGGGTTTTTGCGGCCATCGGATTACCGATTGCCGCGAGCGTCATGTTCGCCGGAGTCGCCTCGGCTGATCCGCCCCACCCTTTCGGCGGCGCCGCCGTCACCATCGGGTGCCCGAATCAGGGGTCACTGGCCTCGTTGACCGGGCTCACCGGCCAGTCCGGACCAGAGTCCAATCCGCCCATCGCCAAGGGTGATATTCGCTTCGATTCGTTCCCGGCAGCCGCGCCCATTCCGGCGGCGGGTCAGGTGACCGTTGCGTGGGTCAACACCGACACGGGTAAGTCCGGAATCGTCGACCTGGTAGGGGCGTACCCGTATCTCTCTGCCACGGTGAACACCGGCGTCGGCAATGTCGTTGCGACGGCGTTCGGTTCGATCAATTGGGGCAGTAGTCCCATCTGCCAGTCGAATCCGACGATCGGCAGGTTCATAGCCTGATCTTCGGCCTCTGATCGTCACAGCCTGAACGGGCATAGGGTTGGCGGTATCGCGTGATTATCTGTCATCTCGGAGATACCGCCGTGTCCGTCCCATCCCATATTCTGAAACGTGTTAGTTGAAAGCGTATTTCAGGGATGGAAAAGGTGGCGACGTGAACGGGTCGAGCGCGCGTCAGTTGATGAGCCAGATGCTCGTCGAGAAACGAAACAGTCTTGCGCCCGAACAGGTCGGCATGCGCTGCGAGGGTGCTCGCCGCATGCACGGCCTCAGTCGGCGTGATGTCGCGCAGATTGCCGACATCAGTTTCAATCACTATCAGCGGCTGGAACAGGGTACGTCCGTTGGTGTTTCGGCTCCGGTCATCGTACGTATCTGCGACGCCTTGTTGATGGAAGACGACGAGAAGGCGCGCATGCTGGCGTTGCACCAGGCATGGGCGCGCCCTCGTCGACCGCTGGCTGGATCCCGAGTTGCCGGACCTCAGGCCGCCGGTGAAATCTCCGGTAGGCAGCGGGCCAGTTCGTCCGGCGTGTAGAAGAAACTCCCGGCGCTCACCGGAGCGCACGGGGCAGCAAATGCTGTCTCGCGCTCGTTGTAGAGCATTCGGACCAGCCGCTCACCGTCCGGTCCGGCGTAGACGTCCCACTGCACGTTGGCGGCCATCGGGCTGACATTCGCTCCGCGCCAGGGGTTGTTCGCGTAGGTGTAGAGATCGCCCTCGGCCTGCGAGGCGGTGCTTCCCGGCAGTTTCAGGAGCGCAGCGAAGGGGATGATCGTTTCTGCGTGTGCAAATCGGAAGTCCGCTCCCGGCACGGCGGCGTCGCCGGTGTGTTCCTGCAACCCGCGCAGGAACTCGTCGCGCAGGACGGTTGCCATCCGGTAGGTGACGTCTTCACCGGTGAAGCCAGGGCCCTTGGCGTAGAAGTCCTCGGCGTCGTTCGTGTACGCGAGCCACTGAGCGTCGTCGGAGTCGATGAACCGCTCGAAATTCCACGTGCCTTCTTCGGCCATGCCCGGAGTGATGATGTACGTGTTGTACAGCATGTACGCGGCGTCGACCTCGTTGTCGATCGTGCTGGAGCCCTTGCCACGGTCGACGAGTGAGAACTCGCCCGCACTCAGCCGGTTCACGAAGTCCTCCGAGTAGAGCCTGAGCATCATGTGCCGCGAGACCTCGCGGGTGCGGGGAAGATCGGCGATCTGGTCGTCGACGGCTTTCAGTCGAGGATCGGACTCTTCGTAGTCCTTGTAGTCGGCGTTTGCATCCGAGTCGTGGAAGTAGAGAAGGTCGGCATCCGTGGTCACCGGCGCAACATCGCCGGCGACGGCCGGAAACGCACCGGTCAGGCCCTGAGCGAAGTTCTCGGCGCTGTCCACGGCACGGTCGACGCCCGACGAAGTCAAAGTGATGGTGCCCTGTTGCGCTGCGATGGCGTCGAACAATTGCGGGAGGCGCTCGGTGACGCGCGCTCCGAGCTGCCGATGTTCGGTGACCCCGAGTCCGCTGAGGTTGCCGTACCCGAGCTTCTTGTTGGCGGCCATGAGATCACGAAGCGCCGGGCCGAATTCCTTGCCGACGGGTGTCAATGCGTTCTCGGCTTCGGCGATTTCCCACAGCTGCAGGCTCAGGTCGTCGTACTTCAGACTCGACAGTGCTCTGGAACCATGGCGCGCAACACTTTCCGTGTACACCGGGATGTATCCGGTCGGCGGCGCCTGATAGTCGGCGATGCGCTGACCGGGAGTGTAGGGCGTCTTGGAGGTGAAACCGCCGTTGCTGACGGTCGGTGTCTCTGTCGAACCGGAACTCGAACCGGCGTCGAGCGAACCGAACGGTGACGCCGTGGCGATGGACTGGACGCTGCTGGTGACAAGCACGAGTCCGACAGCGCCGGCAGCGGCCAGCACGCCGAAGCGTGAGCTTCGCATGGTGAGTTGATCCTCTCCGTCGGTGCCGAGGTGACACGACGGAAGGAAAGTTAGAACAGCTAAGCGTCCGAATTGCACCTATTTGCCCATGTGCAGATGGACGCGGGGTTACAAGTTTCGGATCCGCCGAGCTCAGGAGGGTTTGGCGGCAATCCCGATCGACACGGAGAGCGACAACGCGATGAGGGTCATGGCCAGCCACTGGTAGCTCTTGGGCGTGGGCTGCTTCTTACGTCCGAACTTGCTCACTGATGTCTCCCGTTTGTCCGTGGGTACTCAGCACATATTACTGTTCCATTA
Source organism: Rhodococcus sp. P4_F3_2 (assembly GCF_056401335.1). NCBI lineage: Bacteria > Bacillati > Actinomycetota > Actinomycetes > Mycobacteriales > Nocardiaceae > Rhodococcus > Rhodococcus sp. P4_F3_2. The sequence continues at coordinate 215,545 of NZ_JBFUJN010000005.1, read as the reverse complement.
CCCCGATTGCGTGGTCGACCTAAAACTGTGCGCGATCAGACAGCAGGCGGACCGTGAAGTCCGCCCGCTGCCCTGTGATCAGGAGGTCGTGCGCAGCTCCCGTCGCAAGATCTTGCCCGTGACGGTCTTGGGCAGTTCCTCCACCAGCACCACGGAGCGTGGGTACTTGTACGCCGCCATCCGCTGCTTGCAGTGATCGATCAGATCTTCCGGGGTGACGGACGCCCCCGCGACGAGGCTGACAAACGCCTTCACCGTCTCACCGCGGTATTTGTCGGCGATCCCGACGACTGCTGCCTCACGGACTGCGGGGTGCTCGGCAAGAACGTCCTCGACCTCGCGTGGCCACACCTTGTAGCCGGACGCGATGATCATGTCCTTCTTACGGTCTACGACGTAGAACCAGCCGGCTTCGTCCATGAAACCGACGTCGCCGGTGTGGAACCACCCGTCGCGAATGGCCGACGCACTCTCCTCCGGCTTGTTCCAGTAACCGCGCACCACCTGTGGACCACGGACGACCAATTCGCCGATCTCTCCGATCGGCAGGACCGCACCGCCCTCGTCTTCGATGCGGACCACGGTGTTGGGTACTGGAACGCCGACGGACAGTGCCCCGGACGTGGGGTCGACGGGGGTATCTGCCCCGACGGGAACGGCGTGAGTGGGCGACGTGGTCTCGGTCAGCCCGTAGATGTTGTGCAGCGCAGCACCGGTCATGGCGCGGACTGCCTCGGCGGCTGTCGGCGAGATGGGTGCGCCGCCGGAATACAGCAACCGCATGGAGGTGAAGTCTTCGGGCGCGCAACCCGGAGTGTTGAGCAGTGCGGTGAACGCAGTGATGGCGCCGACTGTGAATGTCGGGCGGTGCTCACGAATCGCGTCGAGCATCACCTCGGGCTGGAAGCGATAGGCAAGCACCAGCGGCATTCTCGCCAGGACGGACACCGCGATGTGACCGATCAACCCCGTGATGTGGAAGAGCGGCGCGACGCCGAGAACCGTGTCTTTCGGGGTGAGCCCCAGCCAGTCACGGTAGACCTGGGCGTTGAAGGTCATGTTCGCGTGAGAGGTCATCGCTCCCTTCGGCGGACCTGTGGTTCCCGACGTATAGGTCAGTACCGCAATGTCTTCCGGTGCAGCGTCGGTAGTGATCGGATCGCCGAGACGATGCTGGTCGATCAGCGTCGCGAGATCGTCGGTACCGAGGTCCTTCTTCACGATTCCGTCGAAAACCCTTGGATCGTTGCGGCTTTGGTACTCGAGTTCCGAGGTGGTGATTACTCGCCTGACCGGCGAGTCCGAGACGACGTTGCGGCCGACGGACTCGTAGAGCCCCTCGAGAGCGATCAGAACCGCTGCTCCGGAATCTTCGAGTTGGTATCCCAGTTCTCGTTCACGGCTCATGGGATTGATCGAGACTGCGACGCCGCCGGCTTTCCAGATTCCGGCGAGGGCGAGCACGAATTGCGGAACGTTCTGCAGGAGGAGTGCGACACGGTCTCCCTTCGCCAGACCACCTGCTCGTAGTGCGCGGGCCAGGGCGTCACTCTGCTGATCCAGTTCAGCGAAACTGAGTTGACCGTCGAAGTACTTCACAGCCGTGGCGTCCGGATCAGAGCGGACCGCCGCCGCCAACATTTCGAGCATTGTGGGCTGTTCGACGCCGATGTCGGGGGGAACGTCGTTGCGGTACAACGTCAACCAAGGGCGATCTTCGTATGTCATTTGATGGCAACCGGATTCACGGGAGAGCCGCTGGCCTTGGCAACCTTGAGCGGTGCGGCGACGTACAAGAACGTGTACTGGCCGTCGGACGCGCAGTCCGCGGCCAGCTTCTCCAGATCGCAGATCTCGGTGAACACCACGCCGAGGTTGCGCATCAGAGCGTTGTGAAGCACCAGTGCCACACCGTTTTCGGGATCGGTGGTGACCTCGTTGGCAATGGTGTCGGTGACGAGGTTCGGAATCTCCATGTCCTGGAACCACTGGACGAGTTCGGGGCTGTAGATCAAGCCGGGCTCGCAGAAGCCCTCGTAGAAGGCTTCGCCCTGGTCGAAGAACAGCTTGAGGAAGTTGGTACGGATGACGAGAATGTCACGCTTCTCGATGGTGACCCCCTGCGCTTCGGCACAGGCCAAAAGATCATGGTGCGTGAAGGTTTCGGCCTTGTCGAGGTTTTCCTTGCCGCGGAACTTCGCCATGTCGAGAAGTACTGCGCGTCCGACGACGCCGCGGTCGGCAATCGGTTCGACGCTGGCCTTCTCCAGGCCGCCGACAGTGGTATCAGCCGAGTATCCGTTCCACAGGGCGCCGTCGTACCAGACGTGGCCGAGTGCGTCGTACTGCGTCGAGCCCTGCAGGAACGCGTCGATCTTGTCGTCCGCGTAATGCAGGCCGCCGGGGAAGTTGGGGGCGTCGTCGCCGTCCCAGCTGCTCTCGTCGAAGATCTGTGTGCGCTCGGCGGGGCTCCGGCCTGGCCAGACCGGATCACCCTTGGGATCGCCGATAAGACGTTGGAGTGTGAACACGGAACCCTGCTTGATGGTTCCGACGCCGCGAAGCACCTGTCCGGCGTCGAGGTAGTTCAGTGAACCGACCTCGTCGGACTCTCCCCACTTGCCCCAGTTGCTGGGTGCGTCGCGCAGGAGTTCTCCAAGATATGGCGCCTCGGTCATGGTGATTCGATCCTCTCGCTACCGACACCGAACGATCGCTCGGGCGGACCTGGGTCTTTGTGATCCACATCATGTTCAGGCCGATAACTAGTAGTCAACACGTTCATAGATTTCCGTGGTCATCGCATTGTTGGAAATCCTATGTTCGGCAATACTGAACACTGTGACCGAATTTGAGAATGCTGTCCTGATCGGGGCGTCGATCCGGCAAGCGCGGCGTCACAGCGGGCTCTCGCTGCGTGAATTGGCCAGGCGTCTCGATGTCAGCCCGGCGACGCTCAGCGCTGTCGAGACCGGAAAGACCAGAGTCAGCGTCGACAGGTTGGCGGCAATCGGCGGGATTCTCGGAGTGCGTTTCGACGCTCTGCTCCCGGCTGCGATAGTGCGTCCGCCGGAACAGCCGCGATGGGGAGGCGACGACGCCGACCCGGACGCACATTTTCGCCCGAACGAGTGGCGAAGGTTCGGTCCGAGTTCGTTCGATCCGGTGTTGGCTGCCGCGCTCGCGGAGATGGTGAAGACCGGATATCACGGCGCTGCGATGCGTGAGATCGCCAAACGTGCGCAGATGAGTGTTCCGGGTCTGTATCACCACTATTCCAGTAAGCAACAGATGTTGGCCGAAATTCTCGACCTCACCATGGCTGAACTCAACACGAGATCGTTGGCGGCTATCGAAGAGGGCGAAAGTCCCGACGAAAGATTGGCTTTCCTTGTCGAATGTGTGACCTTGTTCCATATCTATCGGCGTGATCAAGGATTTCTCGGCGCCAGTGAAATGCGCAGTCTCACAGCCGAGAACAGGTTGCGCATCACGGAATCACGCAACTACCAGCAATGGTTGATGACGAAGCAAGTGGACGACGGAATCGCCGCCGGTGTGTTCGAGACGGATCGGCCGCGACAGGCCGCGCGTGCGATTGTCGTGATGTGTGTCTCTGTCGCGCAATGGTATCGGCCGAGTGGGCCGCAAACGCCCGAGGAAATTGCACGTGACTACGTGCGTTTTGCGCTCGATCTGGTGCGCCTTCAGCGACCGTGACGGACGTCATCCGGTTCGGGTGATGCGCCTGCGGGCAAACGGGTCCATGCTTGGAAGGTATCCGTACCGCGACTCGAGTAAGGAACGAAACCCAATGTCTTCCAATCTGTCTCACAAGGCCTACATGATCGGTGCCGGCATCGGAAACCTCTCGGCTGCCGTCTATCTGATTCGAGACGGTGAGTGGAACGGTGAGGACATCACCATCATGGGCCTGGACATGCACGGAGCGAACGACGGCGAATCCGCCGCTACGTTTCAGCACCAGTACGGCCATCGCGAACTCGGTAACGACGCGGGTTTCATCAACCGCGGCGGCCGCATGCTCAACGAGGAAACCTACGAGAACCTCTGGGACATATTGAGTGCGGTTCCGTCGCTGGACAACCCGGGAAAGTCGGTGACGGATGACATTCTCGACTTCGACCACGCGCACCCCACGCATGACGTCGCACGGTTGATCGACCGAGACGGTATTCGCAACAAGGGCGAGAACGATTACAAGCACATGCAATTCGACAACAAGGACCGGTACTTGTTGACGAAGCTGATGACGATGCCGGAGTCGGACGAGGCAAAACTCGACGACATCAGCATCGAGCAGTGGTTCGAGGACACTCCGCACTTCTTCACCACCAACTTCTGGTACATGTGGGAGACCACTTTCGCTTTCAAGCGGGTGAGTTCGGCGATGGAGCTTCGCCGGTACATGAACCGAATGATTCTCGAGTTCAGCCGCATTCAGACGCTTGCGGGTGTCACCAGGTCCCCGTACAACCAGTACGAGAGCATCATCTTGCCGATGCGGACCTTCCTCGAAGGTAAGGGCGTGAAGTTCGTCAACGAACTGAAGATCACGGAGTTCGTGTTCAAGGACACCCCGCTTCGAGACGAGATCATCGTGACGGGACTCGATTACGAGAACGTCCGCACCGGCGAGAAGGGCCGAATCGACGTGGCGGAAGGCGATTTCGTCTTCGACACCAACGGCAGCATCACCGACAGTTCGTCGATCGGCGATCTCGACACCCCGATCGTCGAAGACATGAGATACGCACCGAGTGCGCTGCTGTGGAAGCAGGCCACCGAGCATTTCTACGATCTTGGGAATCCCGACAAGTTCTTCGGGGACCGGGCGCAGAGTGAGTGGACCAGCTTCACCGTCACCACTTCGTCACACGAGCTCATCAACGAGATTTCCCGAATCACCAAGCAGCTCCCCGGAAATGCACTCAACACGTTCGTGGACTCGAACGTGCTTCTGTCGATCGTGGTTCACCATCAGCCGCACTACCACGCGCAGAAGGAGAACGAAGGAGTCTTCTGGGGTTACTGTCTGTTCCCGCGCAAGGACGGCGACTACGTGAAGAAGCCGTTCATCGAGATGACCGGCCGGGAAATGCTGGAAGAGACTCTCGGGCATCTCGAGGCACTCGACGAGAGCGGTGCGCTCGCCGCGCGCCGACAAGAGATTATGGACAGCGTCGTGAATTCGATTCCCAGCCACATGCCTTACGCCAGTGCGCTGTTCAATCGGCGAGCCGTCGGCGACCGGCCGCTGGTGGTGCCGAAGCACTCCAAGAACCTGGCCTTCATCAGTCAGTTCGCGGAGTTGCCGTTCGACATGGTGTTCACCGAGCAGTACTCGGTGCGCTGCGCTCAGGTGGCCGTCTACAAGTTCCTGGGGATTCCGGAAGACAAGCTCACCAAGATGCATCACTACGAGAAGGATCCGAAGGTCCTCGCCAAGGCCGCAGTGACGATGTTCCGCTGAGGGGTGCTCAGCGACCGTGCCGCTTCTCGTAGTCCTCGCGAGTGCGATCGGCACGGCGCTGGGCCTTCTCGTCGAGCAATTCGGGATCGAGTCCGTGGCTCAGCAGTCGGTGACGGCGGTAGATGGTCCCGAGCGCCACGACGAAGTACGCGAGCGGGATGAGCAACAAGGCCATCATGGCCAAGGGAATCCAGATCGGTCCCGGAATCAACAGGAACAGCAGAAGAATCAGCGTCGCCGGCACGGTGAAACGAATGATGTAGCGGGCCTGTGCACCCGGTCCGACCAGATCGTTCCGCACCCAGTCCTGGTACCGGTCGGGGAGCGTCTTCCCCAGGAGGTATCCGCAGTACTGGGGAAAGTTCGGGCGAGTCTGTTCGGCCATGGCCTCCAGGATAGTGCCTGGTACTGCCGCTTACGCCGGTGCCTTGAACGTGCGTCGGTAGGCGCTCGGTGAAACGCCGAGCGCTTCGTTCATGTGTTGACGCATCGATGTCGCGGTCCCGAAGCCGGTTCGAGCTGCAATTGCATCGATCGACAGATCGGATTCCTCCAGCAATTCACGTGCCCGATCGACGCGTCTGCTGGTCAGCCAGCGGTTCGGTGTGGTTCCGACTTCGTCGCGGAATCGACGGCTGAAGGTGCGGACGCTCATGTTGGCACGCGTCGCCAGGTCTGCCAGCGTGATCGGATCGCCGAGATGTTCGAGGGCCCAGTGCCGAGCGTCGGCAGTCGATTCCGAAGGCTTGTCAGCCAGTGGGCGGCGGATGTACTGCGCTTGACCACCGTCGCGCCACGGCGGTACGACGCAACGCCTCGCGACGGTGTTCGCCACTTCCATGCCGTGGTCGCGTCTGACGATGTGCAGACAGAGATCGACGCCTGACGCCACGCCGGCCGAGGTCAGGATGTGGCCTTCGTCGACGAACAGCACGTCGGGATCCACGTTCACCTTGGGATAGACACGCTGGAAATGGTCGGTGTTGCGCCAATGCGTCGTGGCGCGGAGTCCGTCGAGCAAACCGGCCGCGGCGAGGATGTACGAACCGGTGCAGATCGAGACGAGCCGGGTCCCCGGGCGGATGCGGTCGAATGCTGCGGCCAATTCGGGGGAGAGATAACCCTCGTCGAAGGCCGGGCCCAATTCGTACGACGCGGGGATGACGACGGTGTCGGCGGTGGCGAGCAACTCGCTCCCATGATCGACCGAAATGCTGAAGTCAGCGTCGGTCTGCACGGGATTGCCGTCGACGGTGCACGTCAGGATCTCGTACAGCGGCCGATCCTCGACGTCGATGGCACGCCCGAAGATACGCGCGGGGATCCCGAGTTCGAAGGGAATGACTCCGTTCAGAGCCAGTACGACGACGCGATGCGGACCAGACATGGCTCGATCCTTTCATATATTGGCAATCTGGCCACTGTTCTCGATCGAATCCGAACTGCAGAATTCTCTCTGTGACTTCTGAGACCGCTCTCCCCGAATCGGGCCCGCAGCAGGTGAGCCCCCCGCGCTTTCACCGCGCGTGGTCCGTCGCGATCGTGGCATTCCTGGCATTGGTCGGTGCGGCGAGCTTCCGCGCTGCCCCATCGGTGCTGATCGATCCGCTGCACGAGGATTTCGGGTGGTCGCGCGCCAGCATCTCGGCCGCCGTCTCGGTCAACCTGATCCTGTACGGGCTGACCTCGCCGTTCGCCGCTGCCCTGATGGAAAGGTTCGGTATCCGGGCGGTCGTCACTTCGGCGTTGGCGCTCATCTCGCTCGGCAGTGGTCTCACGATCTTCATGACCTCGAGTTGGCAGCTCATTCTGCTGTGGGGTGTGTTCGTCGGCCTCGGTACGGGTTCGATGGCGCTGGCGTTTGTCGCCACCGTCGTCGATCGCTGGTTCGTCGAAAAGCGTGGTCTCGTGACCGGCATCCTGACGGCCGGTGGTGCTGCCGGTCAGCTGGTGTTCCTGCCCGTCCTGGCGAAGCTCGCGGAAACGTACGACTGGAAGAGCGTCGCCTTCACAGTTTCGTTTGCCGCACTGGCCGTCGTGCCGTTCGTTCTGCTGTTCCTGCGTAACTATCCGTCAGACGTGGGAACGACGCCGTACGGCGCGCCCGCCGATTACGCCCCACCCGCCAAGCCTGTCTACCAGCGCGGCGGCGCCGGAGGCCGGGCGATCTCGGTGCTGGTGATGGCGTCGAAGACCAAGGTGTTCTGGCTTCTCGCCGGTACCTTCGCGATCTGCGGCGCGAGCACCAACGGCCTGATCGGAACGCACTTCGTCCCGGCGTCGCACGATCACGGAATGCCGATCACGACGGCCGCGTCCCTATTGGCGTTGATCGGAATCCTCGACATGGTCGGCACCATTGCTTCGGGTTGGTTCACCGACCGGATGGACTCGCGAAAACTTCTCGGCATCTACTACCTCTTCCGCGGAATCTCGCTGCTCTTCCTGCCGCTGCTGCTCGCCAACACCGTGAATCCGCCGATGATCGCGTTTGTCATCTTCTACGGGCTCGACTGGGTGGCGACGGTTCCGCCGACGGTCGCGCTGTGCCGTCAACACTTCGGCGCCGATGCCCCCATCGTGTTCGGTTGGGTGCTGGCATCGCACCAGATCGGTGCAGGTCTGGTGGCCTTCTTGGCCGGCCTCGTTCGTGATCAGATCGGCTCGTACGACGCTGCCTTCTTGGTGGCCGGCGCGCTCTGCGCGATCGCTGCAGTCATGTCGTTGTTGATCGCAAAACGTCCGAAAGAGGCAGTATTGGTTGACTCTGTCTGATTCGGCACTGTGATCGGTACCACCGACGGGGTAAGTTGTGTGTAACTCCAAGAACTACTCACCAGTAGGGGTACTGAAATGCCTGCTCCGTCCGCTGCGACCTTCTCGCGGCTCGCCGATCTGATCGCCATCGACAATGTTGCCGATCGCCCGACGAAGTCCATCACCGAGGTGTTCACCGGCAAGGAGCTGGCGACCATCCCCGTCGGCACCGCCGACGACGCACTTGCGGCCATCGCCCGTGCCCGCGTCGCCCAGAAGGAATGGGCCAAGCGCTCCGTCCTCGACCGCGCCGCCGTCTTCCACCGCTACCGCGACCTCATCCTCGAGAACCGCGACGCCCTCATGGACATGGCTCAGGCCGAGACCGGAAAGTCGCGTACCGCAGCTCAGGAAGAAGTCCTCGACATCTCGATGACGTCGCGTCACTACGCACGTGTGGCGCCGAAGCTGCTGCGCCCGCGTCGCGTCTCCGGCATGCTTCCGGGTCTGACGAAGACCGTCGTTCGATACCAGCCGAAGGGTGTCGTCGGCGTCATCTCGCCGTGGAACTACCCGATGACGCTGGCCGTGTCCGACGCCATCGCCGCGCTGCTCGCGGGCAACGCCGTTGTCCTCAAGCCGGACAGCCAGACGCCGTACTGCGCGCTCGCCTGCGTCGAACTGCTCTACAAGGCGGGGCTGCCCCGCGACCTCTTCGCCGTGGTTCCCGGACCGGGCTCCGTCGTGGGCACCGCGTTGGTCGAGAACACCGACTACCTCATGTTCACCGGTTCCACCGCGACCGGTCAGCTCCTCGCCGAGCAGGCCGGCCGTCGACTGATCGGCTTCTCCGCCGAACTCGGTGGCAAGAACCCGATGATCGTCGCGGCCGGCGCAGACCTGCGCGAGGTCACCGACGCCGCTGTGCGTGCGTGCTTCTCCAACTCCGGTCAGCTGTGCATCTCCATCGAGCGCATCTACGTCGAAGAGTCCATCGCACCCGAGTTCATCCGTATGTTCGGTGACCGCGTCAAGAAGATGAACCTCGCCGCTGGTTACGAATTCGGAATCGAGATGGGCAGCCTCGTCTCCGAGGCCCAGGTCAAGGCAATCTCCGCGCATGTCGACGACGCAGTGGTCAAGGGCGCCACCGTCATTGCCGGCGGCAAGGCCCGCCCGGACATCGGACCGCTGTTCTACGAGCCCACCCTGCTCACCGGGGTTCCCGAAGACGCAGAGTGCTACCGCGACGAGACCTTCGGGCCGCTCGTCTCGATCTACCCCGTCAAGGACGTCGAAGAGGCCATCGCTGCGGCCAACGACACCGAGTACGGCCTCAACGCCAGTGTGTGGGCGGGAAGCAAGGCTGCCGGCGAAGCCATCGCAGCGCGCATCCACGCCGGCACCGTCAACGTCGACGAGGGTTACGCACCCACCTGGGGCAGCACCGCAGCACCGATGGGTGGCATGGGTGTCTCGGGCGTCGGTCGTCGTCACGGCGCCGAGGGGCTGATCAAGTACACCGAGCCGCAGACCGTTGCCACCACCCGCGTCATGAATCTCGGTGGACCGCGGGGACTTCCGGCCAAGGTGTGGGCAAAGCTCATGCCTCACGCAATCAAGATCATGTCCTGGGTTCCGGGCCGGTAACGGGTGGAAACCGCCAGCGCGTACATCGAGGCAACTCCCGTATCGGTGTGGAAGGTTGTCAGCGACATCGAAGGTATGGGTCGCTTCAGCCCTGAAAACACCGGTGGAACATGGACTTCCGGAACCCCGGGCACCGTGGGCGCAAAGTTCAAGGGCACCAACAAGCACGGCCTGATTCGGTGGAGCACGCACTGCACGGTGGTCGACGTGGTCGACTGCCGGAAGTTCTCCTTCGAATCGGACGAGCCGAAGGCTCGGTGGACGTACGTGCTCGAACCTTCGGGAACGGGCACTGTACTTACCGAGACTCGTGAAATCTATGCGACGCCTGCGCTTTACGTCCGCATGATGTCGGGTAGCGGCCTACTCGGTCGGGGTCGAGATCAGCTGATGCAGACCGGGCACTCGATTCGAGTGCAGCCCCACTGTTTTGTCTCTATCTGTTCGACAACTCGCCGATGTCGGAAGTCGACACCCGATTCTCGTTCTTGCCGGCATTGCGGAAAGGCATGCCGACCGTACGGAGGTCGATTCCCTTGGTCTCCTTCATGATCAAGGCGGCAATAAGGGAGAGCAGGCACAGTGCTCCGACGTACACAGAGAACACCCATCCGAGATCTCGCGAGGTCAACCAGGTGTTCAGGTATGGCGCCGTACCGCCGAAGATCGCAACGGACAGCGAGGTAGCGAAGCCGACTCCCATCGCGCGTGCACGGGTCGGGACGAGTTCGGACATGAGCGCCGGATACATCGCGGACGCGCAGCACCATACCGCCAATCCCATCGCCTGCGTCACGAACAAGGTCCACGGCTGGGCGGTCAGGATAGCCGCGATCGGCAGTACGAGGACAGCGCCGGAGATGCCGAAGGCTGCCGCCATGGTACGCCGACCGTACTTGTCCGAGAGGTGACCCGAGAGTGGAAGTAGTGCCAGCACAACGAGTTGGGCAAGCAAGCTTGCAATGAAGGCTCCGTTGGGATCCATTCCCTTCGCTGAAATTGCATACGCTGACGCGAAGGTGGCCCAAGTGTAGTAGGCCGCGTTCTGCCCCGCAGACAGCATGAGAATCAGCACACCGATCTTGACAATGTCCTTTCGTGCGATCGGAGGTGCCGTGGCTGCAGAATCCGAATTCTCTTCGAAGTGAGGCGATTCGGATGCTGCACGACGCAAGAACAATGCGTAGAGACCGAGTACGGCCCCGATGGCGAAAGCAATTCGCCATCCGTATCTGCTCATGTCGTCTTTTCCGAGGATCCCCGTCAACAATGCTGCGACGAGAGTCGCCAGCATTACTCCGAAGGTGACAGCCGTGAATACCGAACTGCCCCAGAGCCCTCGGCGATCTCGAGGCGAGATCTCACCGACGTAGGTGTAGGAAACGCCGGCCTCCCCTCCATGCGCGAGGCCCTGCGTCAGACGTGCAATCAAGAGCGCGAGCGACGCCCACACCCCAATGCTCTCGTAGCTCGGGATCAATGCAATTGCCAGGCTTGCAACGGCCATCAGGCACATCGTGAGCACCATCGTGAATTTTCGACCCTTGCGGTCCGCCAGGCGCCCGAAGACAAGGCCACCGAACGGCCTCGCCACGAATCCGACTGCGAACACCGCAAGTGTCGACAGCAGGGCAGAAGTGGGATCGCTGTCATCGAAGAAGTTCGAGGCCAGGTATGTGGAGAAGATTGCGTACAGAGTCCAATCGAACCATTCGAGGATGTTTCCGGACACGGCTGCCCGGAGCGAACGGGCGCGATCTAGTGCGGGGGTTTCTTCCGGAGGTGCAGAGCTGTTCATGTGAGCCTTCTCGAGATGTCAGTATGTTTGTCGTTCAACAAGTTCGCTGGATATGGGCGTTCAGCCCATATGGAGTCCGCCGTTCACATGAATCACTTCGCCGTGCACGAAACTCGCGGCTGGACTGCACAAGAACCCGACCACGGAAGCAACCTCGGCGGCGCGGCCGAATCGGCCCATCGGCGTCGAACGGATGAGGTGGTCGTTTTGGCTGTTGACCAAATTTGCAGTCATCGGTGTTTCGATGATGCCGGGCGATACTGCATTGACTCGGATCGATCCGCCCAGTTCCCAAGCGAGACTGCGAGTGAAAGCGAGTAGTCCACCTTTTGACGCCGCGTAGTGAGCGTGATTTCGACTGCCGCGATGGCCTGCCATGGATGTCAGATTGACGATCGAGCTGCCGTCACGCATCACCGGAATGGCGGCGCGTGTCAAATACATTGCCCCGTCGAGGTTGACGGACATGACCGTCCGCCATTGCTGGTCGGTCATCAACTCCACTGACTGTTCGGGATAGATCCCCGCAGCGACGATCAGATGGTCGATCCCCCCGAAATGCCTTTGCGCAACCGCAACGAAGTGATCATTGCTTTCAGGTGAAGCAGCATCGAGTTCGGTTGTCGCTATACGATTTCCGTCAGGATCCAGGGAGGCTCTGATTGCGGAGAGTGCTTGTGTATCCAGGTCGCCGAGTACCAGATTCGCCCCTGCTGCGTACATCTGCTCGGATACCTGCCTGGCAATTCCGCCTGCGGCTCCGGATATTGCAATGGTGCGATCGGTGAAGTCGTACAAGTCGCTTTCCTTTGATCAGCGCACTTTCGACGAACCTCCCGGCGAAGAATCAGGATGGGTGCTGTCGAAAAGTTCGGGATGCTTGGTTAATTCGGTTCTGGTTCTTCGTATGTGGCCGGTCAGGCACCGTTCGGCATCGATCTCGTCTTTGCGCACGATGGCTTCGATCAGTAAGCGATGTTCGTAGTTGATGACCCAGGTTCGATCGGGACCCGTCAGTCGGGCATATGCCCGACGGTAATGCTGAGTGGTATTCCAAAACCGCGTCACCATAGTTATCAACTGAGGAATCTCGCAACCGCTGTAAGTGAGTAGATGCAACTCCCGGTCCAGTACCAGGAATCGGTCTACGTCCTCGTTGGCTTCGATCTCTTCCTGGATACTCCAGAGTCGATCATGCACACTGCTGTTCAGATGCGGGATGCTCTCCGCCAGCGCCATGGGCTCGATACGTTCGCGAATGCGATACACGAAATCGCATTCCTGCATATCCATCGAGGACACCCACGCGCCGCTGTTCGCCTTCAGTTCGACCAGGCCTTCGGATTCGAGCATGCGCAGCGCTTCTCGCACCGGTAGTCGACTCGCGCCGAGTCGTTCGGCTATCTCCTCCTGGCGGATTCGAACTCCGGGGAGTAGGCGTCCGGAAAGTATGTCTTCGCGGATATGGGCAGCGATGCGGTGGCTCGCGACCGTGGTGGGGCCGTTCGCAGAATCGGCTTCGGACAACGGTGCTCCTCGAGATGGGGGACGGGCGCAGTTCTGCTCGGCCACGGATCGAGCGGGTGCCGGAGTTCATTGTTCACTGCGGACATGCGTGATGGTGTTCGGGATGATCCGTGTCGCGGATTGGATCCAATTGTGCCTGTTTGCATGTTTGACCGCGGTTGCGATCTGGGTCGAATGCTTCACCGCTTTGGATCCAATCGCTTAAGTTTGCATGCCGGACAAAACTCACAGCTCGTATGTTGCGCGGTGTTGCACCAGTTCGTCAAGTGGGGCAGGCCACATTTGCTTCCGATAGAGACCTGGTCGGGTTTGCGAATGGATCCATTCGATGGCAATGTGAGGCCCAACACGGAAAGTGGACCGCCCCGCGCGAGTCCCTCCGCGCTGTCCAGACGCGCTGCCAAAGCTTGGCCGTCCAAAGGCCTGATCCGGAGACTGACTATGACCACGCACAAGAAACTCACCGCAGCATCACCATGGGTGGAACTGGCAACATCGAACAAGGACTGGGATGCGGCCGCCCCGTCGCTTCTCGCCACGATGCTGGCTCAGACGATCTTGATCCGATCCTTCGAGGAATACGTCCTGGAGTTGGCGGGGAAGGGACTGATCCACGGTCCGGCCCACTCCAGCATCGGACAAGAGGGTGGGGCTGTGGGGTCGATCGTCGGCCTCACATCCGCTGACTCCATCAACGGTTCCCACCGCGGACATCATCAGTTCCTTGCCAAGGCGCTGGCCCATGTGGCTGTCGACGGTTTGGATCCGACCGCTGAACTCTCGCCAGAGGTCCGTACCGTACTGACCCGCAGCCTCGCAGAGATCTGTGGTCTGTCGCGCGGCTACTGCCGTGGTCGTGGCGGGTCCATGCACCTGCAGTGGAAAGAAGCCGGCGCGATGGGTACGAATGCGATCGTCGGAGGCGGGGTACCGCAAGCTGCAGGGTTTGCCTGGGCGCACCGTCAGGCAGGAACCGATGCCGTCGCAGTAACCTATTTCGGTGATGGCGCGGTCAACATCGGTTCGGTACTCGAATCGTTCAATCTGGCAGCGGCATGGGATCTTCCGATCTGCTTCTTCATCGAGAACAACCAATATGCGGTTTCCACACATGTCGCGGAAGCGACCGGTGAACCGCGATTGTCGGCACGCGGGCTCGGGTTCAACATTCCTAGTTGGAAGGTTGACGGTATGGACCCACTTGCGGTCCACCTCGCGATGCAGGAGGCCCTCACCCATATGCGTTCGGGTAAGGGCCCGACGATCATCGAAGCTGATGTCTACCGCTTCTTTCACCAGAACGGTCCATTCCCGGGCAGCGCTTTCGGCTATCGCACGAAGGACGAAGAAAAGGCCTGGAAAAAGCGCGATCCGCTTCGTCTGCTCACCGATCAAGTAGTCCGTCGGAAGCTGCTGACGGAAGCCGACGTAGCCAAGGCGGTCGCGCAAGCCTCCCGAGTAATGCAGGAGATCGGTGGCGAGCTGCTGGAAACAGTGCCAGGGGGCAAGCCTGGCGAGGCCAGAATCAAGGCATCGGAATGGCCGGATGTGAACTTCGTCGATGTCGGGATACGTGGTGATCTCAGTGAGTTCGGGGGTGCCCGATTCGTCGAGCCGGAGGAGTTCGCCGGCGAGATGGTCGATCGGAAGTTCATCGACGTCGTGGCGGAGGTAATGGACCGTCGCATGGACGCCGACAACTCCATCGTCGTGATGGGTGAGGACATTCATCGCTTGAAGGGCGGAACGAACGGCGCTACAAAAGGATTGGCTGATCGATACCCGGGCAGAGTGCTCGGCACTCCGATCAGTGAGAATGCGTTCGCAGGCCTCGGTGGCGGAATCGCATTGGACGGACGGTACAAACCAGTCGTCGAATTCATGTACGCCGATTTCATGTGGGTGGCAGCCGACCAGATCTTCAATCAGATCGGAAAGGCGCGACACATGTTCGGAGGGGACAGCAACGTTCCATTCGTATTGCGCAGCAAGGTCGCTATGGGGACCGGCTACGGCTCGCAACATTCCATGGACCCTGCCGGCGTGTTTGCAACTGCCCCGGGATGGCGCATCGTCGCACCGTCCACGCCGTACGACTACATCGGCTTGATGAACAGCGCTTTGCAATGCAACGACCCGGTGGTGGTCATCGAGCACGTAGACCTATATGGCACGAGCGGCCAGGCGCCGACCGATGACTACGACTACTTCCTGCCGGTCGGGAAGGCCGCAGTGCGTCGGCGCGGAAGCGATCTCACGATCATTTCCTACCTGTCGATGGTGGGGCATTGCCTCGAGGCAGTGGATGAAATCGGGACAGTCGATGCCGAGGTCATCGATCTCCGTTGGCTCGACCAAGCGAGTATCGACTGGGACACCATTGGCGAAAGCATCAGAAAGACCAACAACGTGGTCATCGCTGAGCAAGGAGCATACGGAACGTCATACGGCGGCTGGCTCAGTGATGAAATCCAGCGCCGATTCTTCGATTGGCTTGATCAGCCCATCCAGCGAGTGACGGGGTCTGAGGCATCGCCGAGCATCAGCAAAGTGCTCGAACGTGCGGCAATTGCACAGACGGATGAAGTGGTCGAAGCGTTGAAGAGGATCACTCGATCGTGAAGCGACCGAACCGAACCCACTTACCCTCATCGGCAGAAATTCTCTAGGAGCAATCAACCGCCATGGCGACATTACTGCGCATGCCAGAGGTGGCAGCCGGAGCTACCACCGTAATCCTCTCCGAGTGGCCGCTTGCTGTCGATTCGGAATTCGATGTCGACGAACCGTTGGCCGTTCTCGAAACGGACAAAGCGACGGTTGAGATCGAGGCCGAGTCCGCGGGTGTACTTGTACACACATTCGTCGAACCAGGGACATCCGTCGAGGTCGGTGCACCGATCGCCGTCCTCGCTGATCGGGGCGAAGTCGTAAAGGATATTGCGGCATTGCTGGCCGAGCTCGGGGTCCGTGATGCCCATGGGTGCTCTGCCAAGCCTGAAACATCCAATGCTGTAGACGAACCCGACGGTACGTCGTCTCCGACCGTGCCGGGCGAGAAAGTGGCCGATGAGAGGGCGCCGCGAATTTTCGCGAGTCCCTTGGCGCGACGCCTAGCGGAATCGGCAGGGCTGAACCTCGGTGACATCGTGGGATCGGGCCCGAACGGACGCGTCGTACGTAACGATGTCGATGCCGCAATAGCAGTAAAGGGCGCTTCGGCACAGGCCGTCGCAGTGAAAGATGTTGGTGTCAAGGACGCTGGTGTCAAGGGCCATGGCTCTGCCTTCACGGACACACCGCACACGAGACTTCGGCGTGCAATTGCTGCTCGGCTGACATCGAGTAAGCAGACACAGCCCCATTTCTACATCTCTGGTTCTGCTCGGGTCGATGCGTTGCTGGAGGCGCGCAGGCAGCTCAACGAAGTCAGCGCTTCCAAGGTGTCGGTCAACGATCTGTTGATCAAAGCGATGGCGAAGGCGCATACGCTGGTGCCGGAGATGAACTCGATCTGGGTCGAAGACGCAGTGAGAACCTTTGCCAAGGTGGATATTTCGATCGCGATAGATTCCGATCGCGGATTGCTTACTCCCGTTCTGCGCGGGGTCGACGCCATGTCCATTTCCGAAATTGCTAGCGCTACAAAAGATTTAGTAGCGAGAGCAGGTGCAGGGAAGATTCGGCAGGACGAACTCGAAGGTGGGTCGACGACGATCTCGAACCTCGGGATGTTCGGGGTCGAGGAATTTTCGGCCATAATCAACCCTCCTCAATCGTCGATTCTTGCAATTGGAGCAGCGACCGAGCAGCCCGTTGTCGTGGCGGGACGGCTGGAGGTCGGGACGGTCCTACGAGTGATTCTCTCGGTTGATCATCGTCCGATCGACGGGGCGATCGCCGCGAAGTGGATGAAGCATTTCACCACAGTTCTCGAGAACCCGATCCAGATCTTCGGCTGAGCAGACATCGCGAGAAAGTGGGAGGCACAGGTATGAATTCACACTACGACGTGGTCGTACTCGGAGCTGGGCCCGGTGGCTACGTTGCGGCCATCAGGGCCGCGCAGTTGGGGCTCTCCACTGCTGTGGTCGAGGAAAAGTACTGGGGTGGCGTATGTCTGAACGTCGGATGCATTCCGTCGAAGGCACTGCTACGGCACGCGGAGATTGCGCACCTGGTGACCGACGGAGCCTCGATGTTCGGAATCGAAGGTGTCACTTCGGTTGACTTCGGGGTTGCGTTCGACCGCAGTCGATCTGTTGCGGACGGCCGAACCAAGGGCGTCAATTACCTGATGAAGAAGAACGGTATTCGGCAGTACAACGGTCGCGGCGTATTTCGTGGACCGAATACCCTCGAGGTATCGGGGGTCGATTCCGCGACGATAACTTTCAACAACGTGATTATCGCCAGTGGAGCAGAGCCACGGCTACTTCCAGGCACGACTCGCAGCGACAATGTAGTCACGTATGAGGAGCAGATTCTCACTCGCGAGCTGCCGAAGAGCGTGGTCATCGCCGGTGCAGGAGCGATCGGTGTGGAATTCGCCTATGTCCTGAACAGTTTCGGAGTTGACGTCACGCTGGTCGAGTACGCAGAGCGGATCCTTCCGCTGGAAGATGCGGATGTATCTGCCGAACTGTCGAAGCGATACAAGAAATCCGGGATCACGATTCTGGTTTCCACTGGGGTGGAGGAGATCGTCGATTCGGGTGGCCAGGTCAAGGTAGTAGTGAGGCAGGGTGGCGAGGCGCGAACGCTGCTCACGGACAAGGTGATCCAAGCGATCGGATTTGTTCCGCGGACCGACGGCTACGGCCTCGAGACGACAGGCGTCGAACTGACCGAGCGAGGAGCCGTGATGGTCGACGAGTACATGCGTACTTCAGTGCCCGGAATCTTCGCAATCGGCGACGTCACCGCACAGTTGATGCTCGCTCACGTCGCAGAGGCCCAGGGCGTGGTCGCGGCTGAGACGATTGCCTGCGTAGACACCGTCCCTGTCGACTACCCAATGATTCCCCGCGCAACTTTCTGCCAACCCCAAGTTGCCAGCTTCGGATGGACGGAGCAGCAAGCGAGGGACAAGGCCGACACCATGGGCTGGGATGTCAAGGTGGCTACCTTTCCGTTCAGTGCCAACGGCAAGGCGCATGGTCTAGGGGATGCTGTCGGGTTCGTGAAGCTGATCAGCGACGATACGTACGGTGAGTTGCTCGGTGGACATCTGATCGGACCGGAAGTGACCGAGTTATTGCCAGAGCTGACGCTCGCTCAGAAATTCGAACTGACAGTTGAAGACCTCGTACGCAACGTTCACGCTCACCCGACACTGAGTGAGGCGCTGCAGGAGGCTTTCCACGGGCTTGCCGGACACATGATCAATCTGTGAACGGACTGCTGTTGAATTGGTCCGATAACCGAACCGAACGAGGAGTGGCAAGTGATAGGCGTCAAGGCAGACTCGCTCCCTGAGCCCCTGCGGGGAAACGCGGTGGCACAGATCGCCATGATTGTGCCTGATCTGGAATCGGCCGTTGCGCTGTGGAGCGGCATTCTCGGCCGAGACGATTGGTCGATCTACACGTATGGGCCCGACAACGTTCCGGAGTTGAGCTACCGAGGTGAGGAAGGACGGTTCGGCATGCGCTTGGCTTTTGTCGGTGTCGGTCCCCAAATCGAGCTGATCGAACTCCTCGAAGGCCCCAGCTCGTACCACGAATGGCAATCGCGTCACGGTTTCGGATTGCACCATCTGGGTTTTGTCGTCCCGTCGATCAAGGACGCGATGATCGAAATGGCGGAACACGACGTCGATTTGATTCAGTCGGGGTACGGCTATGGGGCGAACGGGGACGGAGGTTTTGCGTACTACGACACTCAGGATTCGGTCGGCGCGATTGTCGAGCTCATCGAGGTTCCATCGATCCGACGACCATCCGAGGTTCTGTAGAAGCCGCGTCGATGAGCGCGGTGTAGACACGCTCCGGCTCTTCGGCGATGCGATTGAGTACGTACAGCCACCACTGTGTTCCGAAGATGACGTATTCGCGTGTGGTGAAGCCCGCGGCTCGGAGTGCGTCCAGTTGCTCGGTACCGAGACCAAGCAGCATCTCGAACTCCACGTGGTCGGCTCTGAGCTTCGAATCATGCTCGGCGCGTAATGCTTCGAGGATGTCGCGGTCATGCGTCGCGATGGAAACCTGGTGACCCGATTCGACAATTCGGGCTGCGTAGTCGAGATACGCGCTGCGCAGTTCGGCACTACCGCGCGGGTAGGCGACGGATTCGGCTTCGAGGAAGGCGCCCTTCACGAGACGGATGCGGCCGGGTCGGTCCAGCAGAGCGGCGAGATCCTTTGCGGTCCGGTGCAGTCGGGCCTGAACGGTGATCCCCACGTGAGTGAAGCGCTCGGCCAGCCGCGCGTGCATGTCGAGGACCAGGTCGGTGCGATCGGACGCTTCGGCGGAGATGATCAGCTCGGCACCTGCGCGTTCCGTGGCCTCGGCCAGGCGCACGACATTGCGAAAGCACTGCTCCGGATCGATTACCAAGCCGATGTGCGAGAGGTCGAACGACACGGTGCTCTCGACACCCGACGTGCCGATTCGTTCGGCGAGTTCCACGAAAACATCGGTTTCGGCGTTCGCGAGCTCGGGATCCCGGACGCTTTCCCCGGTGTATTCGATGCTCGCCTTGTGTCCTCGCGCGAAGATCGAGGGGAGGCGGTCGAAAGCGTCGTCGATGGTTTCGCCGCCGATGTAGCGAGCGGCGACTTTCCGTGCGAGTGCTGCAGTCGCAGCGTCCGCCATGGTGCGTTCTTTCAGGGATTCGTCGAGTGCGAGGCGGCGTAGGACGTCTGCGGCCTGGGCTTGTAGATCCGTGTTCACGGCTTCAGCGTATCCGGACGAGGGTGCGGGAATTATTCTCCGGACCCTTGCGTTCGATCTATTGTCGATATATCGTCGATACGTCAAACAAACATAGACAGTCCAGGAGGACAACATGTACGCCCCACATAACAACCCAGAAATGCAAGAACGTCGCGAGCATGGCCGCCGAGGCCCGCATCGTGGACACGGTTTCCGTCGAGGATTCGATGGAGAGCGCCCCGAGGGTCGCTTCGAAGACCGAGCAGAAGGACGCCCCGAAGGCCGACGCGGTCGCGAAGGTCAGCGCGGATTTGGTCGACCCGACCAGCGCGGACACGGCCGCCCTCACTTAGGTGAAGCCGGCGCAGCGCTCCGTCCCGCGATGGGTCTACTCCGAGGTGCCGCTGTCGCGGTAGCCGCAGGTGGGACCGCTGAGCAGGTCGCCAAGGCAGAGGCAATTCTTGCCGAGGCACGCCGTGCACTGTTCGAGATGCTGGCGGAAAAGCCGGCTGACGTGCAGCAGGCTCACGCAGAATCTACCGACACACTGCCGGCAGAGTGATCACGGCGCTCAGGCGCCGACGGTGACTTCCTCGCTGTTCATGCCGGAAACGTGGCCGTCGGCGCCCTCTCGCCAGTACCCGACAACATTGTGCTTGTCGCGAGCAATTCCTCGAACTTCCCTCAGATGCTTACGAATACGACGGCTGGTTGCGCTTTCGCACGCCACCCACGCGTAGACGTCGGCCGATTCGGATTCGGGAAACTCGACCTTCTCCACAGCTTCGAACAGCGCGCTCGGCGCCTTTCCGAGGCCACTCCCCACGAGCCACGTGTACGTGACGTCGCCGTGAGTGACAAATTCCTGTCGATCCTCTTCGGTTTCGACCTCGATGATCGCCTGTGCGACATCGCCCTCTCGAAGTTCTTCGACAATCCTGCCCAGTCCGGGGAGACCCGTGGCGTCTGCGACCAGCAGCTGCCAGCGAGGACCCGCCGGTGCTTGGTAGTGGGACCGCGAACTGTCCGACCAGAAGACGCCTAGTAGGTGACCTGGTTCGGCCCGCAGGGCCCAATCCGCTGCAATACCGCCAGGGTGCACGACGAAGTCGATGTCCAGACGTCGGCCGCCGTCGTGCACCTTGCGCACGGTGTAGTGCCGCCACGGTGGCTCGGTTCCGAGATCGGCCTTGCCGTAGTCGGGATTGTTGAAGTAGTCGTAATCTGCTTCTGTTTCACCGGGTTTCGGGAACGCAATATCGATGCGCTCGTCGCCTTGTCCGCCGGTCGGCCAGTGCCAGTCGCCTTCTGCCTCGATGCTGATTCGCCGCATGTGCGGGGTCAGGGACGTGACGGTGACAACGCGGGCGGGTTCGCAGAAAGACATGCCTCGACCCTATTGGTCCTGCGTGTCGAAGTGGAGACAGATGCTGTCGCAAGACGGACATCGCGCGCAACCGAAAATGCCAGCGTATGCCCCGGGGCATGGTTATTCCCCGGGGCATACGCTGGCATTTTCAGTTATGCCCGTTCAGGCTGCTGTGGGTGGGCTGTTCCCGCCGATCGGCTGCTGATAGGGATCGATCGACATCGGCGGATAGAACACCGTCTTCCGATCCGGGCCGATCTCCACCCGCCACTCCGTATGGTGCAGCGTCCGATGATGATGACCACATAACAAGATCAGGTTGTCGAGATCTGTTGGGCCACCATCGTTCCAGTGAACAATATGATGGGCATCGCACCACCCCGACGGCGTGCCACACCCCGGAAACGCACACCCGCCATCCCGAACCGCAAGAGCCCGCCGCTGCGGCACCGTTGCTGTTCTCGCTTCCTTACCGCACTCGAGCGGAACACCGTTCTCATCCAACAAGATCCGCGTGACGGTGCAGTCGCACGCCAGCATCCGGGCAGTGTCGATGCTGATCGGGCCCACCCAATCCGTCCACGCGAACCCCAGTTCATCGGTGGACGGCAGGAGGTCTTTCAACGCTTGGAGGTCCGTCATGTCTTTCGCGGACGCGGTGACCGTGATGTGTGGTTTCACGCCGCCTTCGATCGGACCCAACCCCGCCCGCTCGTAACGGCGCAACAGTTCGCAAAACCCGTCCGCCCGCCGTAATGCAGGCGTGCGGGTGTCCTTGACACCGTCCTTCTCCGGTGTCGGAGCGGACAGGCTCGACAGCAACGTGATCAACCGTGCCCCGTTCACAGCATCCAGATCACCCTTCACAGAGACCCGCCCGTACAAGCCTTTCGAGGCGTAGAACTCGTTACGTTCGGAATCCTCGCCGACCGGGACGCCATCCTCGCGCTTGCCGTACTGCTTCTCGATCCGCCGAATCGCCGCCCGCACCGCATCACAATCCGCAATGTTCTTCGACGCCAACCCCAACAAGATCCCGCGAGCCTTGTCCACATCCGCCAGGGTCATATTCTTCGGCGGATGCTGACAAAACGACGCCACCTGACGCGCCTTCAACGCATCCACATCACCACGATGAAACGCATCGCCCACAACAGGTTCGAGCATCAACAACCGCGCCAACCCGACCAGCAGACTGCACTCACCGATCTCCAAATTCGTCGAACCATGCAACCACTGCGCGATCGCCCGAAAACCCTTCCCGCCAAGAACCTCACGGGAAAACATCTCCACGATCAACAACACCATCCGCGACTGCAACTCGTGCCGGACACGCGCCAGATCCAGAACCTCACTCTTGAGGTCCTCACCATCCAGCTGCCACGCATCCCGACTGTCCATGAAGCAATCATATTCGAACAGAGTTTCGAACACAAGAGAATTGCAAGCGAAAATTACTGCTGTCCAGCTACTTTCGACAATTCGGACAAACGTCAGATCGAACCCAGCTCCCGCGCACGAGCTACCGCCGACGTCCGCGACTTCACGCCCAACTTGCCGAAGATGTGGACCAGATGCGATTTGACCGTGGTCTCGCTCAGGAACAGTTCTTTACCGATCTCTCGGTTGGATCGACCCGCCGCCACCAACTTCAGCACTTCGATTTCCCTTGGACTAAGGCTGGTTTCGGGTTTGCGTACCCGAGTCATGAGCTTCGACGCGATGGCGGGGGAGAGAACGCTGTCCCCGCTTGCGGCGGCGCGGACGGCCGACAGCAACTCGACCGGGGGTGTGTCCTTGAGCAGATAGCCGCTGGCTCCGGCTTCGACGGCGCTCAAGATATCCGCGTCCGTGTCGTAGTTGGTCACAACGAGTACGTGCGGCGGATTCGGCAGCGCGCATACCGCGCGGGTGGCGTCGACCCCGGTCTTGCCTGGCCCGAACCGCAGGTCCATGAGCACGAGGTCGACCGGCGTGGTGGCGCAGAAGGCTATGGCTTCCTCGGCGGTCCCTGCTTCGCCGACCACCTCGATGTCGGATTCGCTTTCGAGCAGCGCTCGCAGCCCGGCGCGCACGATCGCGTGATCGTCGGCGAGCAGCAGGCGGATCACTGTTCACCGACATCGAGGGGAAAGGTCACCGCGACGGCCGTGTGTCCCGGCTCCGACTCGATGGAGAACGTTCCGCCCTGCAGTTCGACGCGTCGTCGAATTGCGTTGAGGCCAAACGATTCCGCCGGTCCACGTTCGAGAACTTCTACGTCGAAGCCGCGGCCGTTGTCGACCACGTCGAGGCTGACGGTGTTGTCGGAATACGTCAGTGTCACAGCCATTCTGGTTGCATCCGCGTGGCGGAGAACATTGGATACCGCACCCTGGGCGATGCGCACCAGTGTTGCTTCGAGGGGCATCGGCAGCCGGATTGCCTCACCTTCGACCACGGATCGCGCTTCCAGTTCAGGACTGCTCGCGCGTTCACAGATTCGACGAAGCGCATCGGCGAGCGACTGACCGTCCAGGGCCGCCGGTGTCAATTCGGCTATGAGTTGGCGGGTTTCGGCAAGACTGTCCGCTGCAGTTTCCCGTGCGAGGCTGATCTGCCGGATGGCCGGGCTTTCCGGATCGGCGCGTTCGGCAGCGTGGAGGAGCATCTGGATGCTCGAAAGTCCTTGGGCCACGGTGTCGTGGATCTCGGCCGCGAGCCTTTCACGTTCGGCGAATTTTCCGGCATCGCGAGACGTCGACGCCAATTCTTCACGGGTGTTCATCAATTCGTCGATGAGACGACCGCGCTCGGCTGCCTCCCGGTACAGCGCCTGATATCCGAGACCGATAGCAACGGCTACGGCGGCGCCGATGATCGGACCGACGGCGCCGGCCACCGTCCACCCACGATGCAATCCGGTGCCGATCACGGCGACGGCCGTCGCCGCGGTGACGGCCAGCAGGCTCCAGGGGCGCCGCAGAATATGGAGATAGAGGAAGAAGAGTCCGAACGCGAGGTAGGCGGCGTCGGCGGATACCGCCATCGTCGCGATCCAGACGAGGGTCAGCACGGCCAGCCACCAGCGGGCAGCGTTGCCGCGCAGCCTTTTGGCAACCCCGAAAAGATAGACGGCAACAAAGATCACGGCC
Organism: Rhodococcus sp. P4_F3_2; assembly: GCF_056401335.1. Classification (NCBI taxonomy): domain Bacteria; kingdom Bacillati; phylum Actinomycetota; class Actinomycetes; order Mycobacteriales; family Nocardiaceae; genus Rhodococcus; species Rhodococcus sp. P4_F3_2. The sequence continues at coordinate 190,941 of NZ_JBFUJN010000005.1, read as the reverse complement.
AACGCGATGATTGTTGCGGTCAGGTCGGATTCGTCGATCAGCGCTCGAAGAAACACCACACCGGCCAGCGCCATGACAAGGACATGCAGGCCCAGTTGTAGGCCGGCGAAGACAGGCGTGAGCGGAGATCGGTGCATCTCGCCCAGCTTAGCGAGGTTCGGGCCTGGTTCATCCATCAAAAGTTGTAAACCGGGATGGTTCTTTCGAGCGCTGGAATGTCGATCCGAGGTGCGATGGAAAGAGTCTGCATCCGCGAGAGCGTAGAGGCAAGCACAGGAAAGGAATTCACAGTGTTTGTCGCAATGAGGGACTTACGGGCAGCGCGAGGTCGTTTCGCGCTGATCTCCGTCGTGGTTCTGTTGGTTGCACTTCTGGTCAGTTTTCTCAGCGGGTTGACTGCAGGACTTCGCCATCAGAACGTGTCGGCCATCGAGGCCATGAATGCCGACACGGTGGTGTTTGCAGACACCGGAGCTGGGGCGTCGTTCGACGAATCGGCGCTCACGCAGGACCAGGTCAACGCCTGGGCCGGGGCCGCGAAGGATGTCGATCCCATCGGAATCGGCCGCGGGAAGGCAGGATTGGCCGACGGAAATCAGAAGTCGGTGGCCCTGTTCGGTGCTGACGGCGGTTTCGGTGACGTGACGCCGTCGGCGTCAGGCACGGTGGTGTTGAGCGAAGGTGCCGCCCGCGATCTGGGGGCGGGCGCCGGCGATCAGGTGAGCGTCGGTACGCAGCAGTTCACCGTCAGCGACGTTCGCGGTGACGACTGGTACAGCCATTCGCCCGTCGTCTGGATGACGCTCGGTGACTGGCAGGCGGCCAATCCACGCGGCGGAGTTGCGACAGTACTGGCTGTCACCGGAGCCTCTGACGCTTCCGCAACGGACAAGTCAGCCGTGACGACGTCGACGACGGTCAGCGGTTCGCTCGACGCGATCGGTTCGTACAAGTCGGAAAACGGGTCGTTGACGCTGATGACGCTCATGTTGTTCGCGATCTCGGCCCTGGTGATCGGTGCGTTCTTCACGGTGTGGACGATCCAGCGAACCCCGGACATCGCGACGTTGAAAGCGCTCGGCGCAACCACCGGTTCTCTGGTGCGCGACGCACTGGGCCAGGCGCTCATCGTTCTGATCGCCGGCGTCACCGTCGGAATCGGGCTGACGGCCGTGGCCGGCTCGCTGATCGGAGACGCCATGCCGTTTGTCCTGGACGCATCCACGACCGTCGTACCTGCCGTGGCATTGATCGGACTCGGTCTGCTCGGCGCGGCCTTTGCACTTCGATTCCTCTCGACCACCGATCCACTCACAGCATTGGGGAGCGCACGATGACCATGACAACCGGCACCACAGTTCTCGACATCCAGAACGTCGATCTGACGTTTCCCGACGGGCAATCGCGGGTGACGGCGCTGGACGACGTGTCTCTGCGACTGCACCGCGGCGAGATCGCCGCAATCACCGGACCTTCGGGTTCAGGCAAGTCCAGCCTGTTGGCGGTGGCGTCGACCCTGATCCGTCCGGATTCCGGGCACGTCTATCTCCGGACGCCGGAAGGCAGCACCGACATAGCGGCGCTGAGTCGGAGGGCGGCGTCGGAATTGCGACGCTCGTCGATCGGAATCGTCTTCCAGCAGTCCAACCTCGTGTCGTCGTTGACGGCTCTGGAGCAGCTCGAGGTGATGGCGCATCTGGGGCAGTCCGTTTTCACGTCACGGACCCGTCGCAAGGCCGTGAAATCAAAAGCGATGGATTTGCTGGACGCTGTCGGGCTCGCGGATCAGAGCGGAAAACGACCGTCTCAGCTGTCGGGTGGGCAGCGACAGCGCGTCAATCTCGCGCGAGCATTGATGAACGATCCGCAGCTTCTGGTGGTCGACGAGCCCACCAGCGCGCTCGATCAGGAGCGCGGTGCCGCTGTCATGGATCTGATCATCGGGGTGGTGCGGGAACACGAGGCGGCAACCCTTCTCGTGACACACGACCGAAGTCACCTGTCTCGGATGGATACTGTCTATCGTGTTGTTGACGGTTCCTTGGCGGAGGACCAGGAGGCGCTCGCGGCGTAACTCAGGCGGGCACGATTCGGGCATTCGTCACTGCATCCGGGCGGGAAGTCAACCCGCGATTTGCTGGGCAGTTAGACTGTTGTCGACTCGGGCAACTTGAGAGGACGTGTTATGGAACGCCGCCGCAATGTTGCGCAGCCGCCACAATCGCCGATTGCGGATCTGGAGCAGATGCCTGCTCTGATTCTCCTCGACAGGCTTCCGGTGCCGGTTATGGCCGTTCACCGCGACGGCAGCATCGTTTTTGCCAACCCGTCCTTCGCTGACATGCTGGGATATCCCAAGAAGGCCGTCTCGGCTTTGCGTTTGCAGGACATTCTCTACGACAAGGATGCCGACGACGTCAGTGCCGAGCAGGCTCATCGTGAACTGAGTTCCGAGCCGGGCTCGGTCAAGGAGTTCGTGCACTCGGACAGCACATTGGTGCGCGCGACGGTCAGTCAGTCTCTGCTCCGACGGGACGACGACACGATCACCCTCGCCGTCCTTCACGATCTGACGGAACGCCTGTGGAACAACCCACGGCACATCGACGACAAGCCCACCAAGTAGTCCCAGCTACTTCCGGGATTTGACGGTTCGGTCCAGGCCCAGGGTGGCGGCAAGGGTGTTGACCACCCATTCTTCGTACTTTTGGCCGGTCCAACCCGCGCCGACCACGAGGTCTGTGTACGTCTCGGGACTGAGCAGCGTGAGTGCGACGTTCACGGCTGTTTCGAGGTCGACGGTTGGCGCTTTTTCGACGATGCCGACCATCAGATGTTCCTGCACCGTGCGTCGCTGAGTGCGGTTGATTTGCCAAAGGCGGGCGGCGTCCTCGTCCGCGGAAGCAGCGGCCCGCAGGGCCAACAGGATGTCCGCGGTACGCTCCAGAATGAGCCGTCCGTGGTGAACCTGAATCCGGAGTTGCCCGAGTGGATGTGGGGCGCCCAGTGCCGCCGCCACCCACGGACGGTCGAGAGTTGCCGTCTTTTCCTCGTCGCCCGCAACGGCCACGTCGAGCAGTGCTGACAGCACGCTCGGCTTGTTGCCGAACACAAAATAGACACTCTGCACCGACACGCCCGCCGCCGCGGCAAGCTGTTTGATCGTGGCGGCCGCGTAGCCGGGATCGACAAAAACTTCACGCGCTGCCTCGATGATCTTGCGCCGCGCCGACGTGTCTTCCCGAAGTACCTCAGTCATGATTAGAGTCTAACTCTAGAGTCGAACTCTAGCGACTCGGGAGGCGAAATAATGACGAAGGTTCTTGTACTCGGTGGCTACGGTGCCGTCGGGATTCCCCTGATGAAACAACTCGCGAAGGTCCCCGAAATCTCCGCGTACTCCGCCGGGCGCGATCGTGCTCGCGCTGACGTCGTCGTTGATCTTAAAGAACCAGGCGCGTATTCGGCTGCGGTTCGAGACTTCGATGTCGTGGTGAATGCCTCGGGTTTCGAGGATGTTCGCCTGGCAGAAGAAGCGGTACGCGGTGGGGCGGCATTCGTCGACATCACGGCAACCTCGAGCTACTGCGAAGAACTGGAAGCGGTCGACGGCCCAGTTCTGATGGGCGTCGGATTGGCACCGGGATTGACCAGTGTCCTTGCCGCCGAAGCGCATCGACTCGGCGACGGACCCGTGGACATCGTGATCGGCCTCGGCGGCGGAGAACTACACGGACCGGCCGCGACGGCGTGGACGTACGGGATGTTGGGAACGAGGTTTCCCGATCCCGACGGGCGATCGATCCGGAACTACGCCGGGATGAAGACGTTTCGGATGCCGGCGGACGCGACCGGCTACCGCACCGGTCCTGCTGTGCGGGCCGATTTTTCGGACCAACATGCCCTGACGCGCGACCTTGGCGTACCGGTGCGGACGTACCTGCGATTGGACACGTCCACAGCGACACTCGGGCTTGCAGCCATGACGTGGGCGCCCGCCCTCCAGAAGGTTGTGCCGAAGAAGCTGTGGGGTTCGGATCGTTGGGTTGCGATGGCCCGAACGGATACCGTTCCGGCGCTGTGGGTTTCGGGGCGTAGCCAGTCGGCCGCGACGGCAACCATCGCCGCGCGTGCCGTGCAGGTGATTCGAGACCGTGCAATCTCGAAGCCGACGTGGTTTCACGCGGTGGAGACCGCAGAGTCGTTACAACTGGCAGTTCCGGAACTGTCAGTGCGGCAATGGGATGGTGCGAATTGGATGTCCGGCAAGACTGTCGACTAGTCGTGGTGATCCGAGAAACGGCAATCCGGCGGCCGCATTGGTGAGACAACCGGGTACGACGGCGCGGACGACATGCAAGCCAGCGCGGAGAACATCAGCAGTGGTGAGGTCGACCCATGCCGGCCTGAAACCCGAGCCTGTCAGTGCGCTTTCGGTGTCGATGGGTGACGTCAGAGAGTCGAGGTCCACCTCGCCGACGACGGCACCTGCCAGCTCACTCTCGAATCGTGCTTGGATCTCCGGGTCCAGGTGGAGCTGCAAGTGGCACCCGTAATCCATCACGTCGGCAAAGTCCGATCGGTAGGCGCCTGCATAGCTTCGGTCAGCTCGCCAAGGCGCAAGCGGGCTGGTCGGGGAGGCCGCGGCTCGACCGATGCCGCTCTCCGGGTTGTCGTAGTCGGCGGAAAGCAGTTGCAGCTGAAGCGCTTCGCCGAGCGACTTGAAAGCAGCCGTCTGCGCTTCTTCGTGGCAGGCGGTACCCATGGTCGAGTATCCGGTGAGTCGGTCGTGGACGAGGGCGCCGAGCACCGGGATGCCGAAATCGCTGTCGAATGACAACCACCTGGTCGAGAGGCTGCCGTGATTGCCCAGGCGGCGAAGCACCTCGGGGATGCCGGTGACTATCCGAACGCCGCGTCTTCCGGTCCAGGAAAGCGTCATCGCGTCGCGCTCGACTATCTCGCGCAATGCATTCCGTATCGCGAATTCCGTCGTGGGACCGGCAGCGAGACCCGCCTGCGCTACTGGAGAGATCGCCGGACCCGTCCGGGCGACGAAATGAGGATACGAACCCCAGACGAGTTCGGCCGGTACCCAGATATCCGAACCCGTGATCAGGTCGACTCCGCGAGTCCAGTCCAACTCGAGATCGTCGGTTGGTTCGACGAACGGGAACTGTGGCCGCGCGTACTGGGCGGCGTCGAAACGCGCGAGTTGTGACAGGTCGATGCTTGCTCCGATCAATGCATCGGCCGACCCGCGGACGATCGGTTTGGCGACGATGTTCCCGCAATATCGTTCCACCGCTTCGCCTATCGCAGCTGCGGTAGGCCGCGCACGGTCACCCAGATCGAAGCAATATCCGGCGCCCGCCGAGTCGCTGGACCAGGGTGAGAAGCGTGCCGAGTCGGAGGCATACGAGTGAATCAGCTTGAACTCCGGCGGAAAGTGCTGGGGAACAACGGCGTCGACCAACTCTCGAATGATCCCAGTTCGGCGGTCGACGAGCAAAGACCTCATGCGAGAGGGACCGGCAGATGCAGATGGGTGGTCGATGCGCTGGTCAATCTGCTACCTCCAAGAAGGGGAAAAGCTGCCGGCGCATTGTTGTAGAGGCCGGGAGACAGGACGCGGACGACGTGCAACCCGGCAATCGAGATGTCGCGGGTGGTGAGATCGACGGAAATCGGTTGGTACCCTCGAGACGTCAGAAGGGCTACCAGAGAAGCAAGATTCACAGGATCTTCGTCGGGAATCTCTGATACCGAGCGTGTTTCGGTGTAATCGAAGAGATGCTCTTCCGCTGCCCCAGCCATCACGGGGTCGAGATACAGCTGGGCGACGGTCGGCAGATCGACGACGTCCTTCCACTGCGCATCGAACTCGTCCCGGTAACGACGGTCGGCCCGAAAGGGTTTGTACAGGTGCGCCGGCAGCGTTCCGTCCGCCACGCTGCGCCAGGTCGGCCCGTCGGGGTCGGCGAGGTCGATCGTGATGGCAAGTACGGCGTACGCCTCGACAAGGGCCTTCGAGACTGCCGCCTCCACCGTTGGTCGACAAGCTGTGCCCAGCGCGACCAATCCACGTCGGTCATCCCGGATCCACACTGCGGCGACGGGAATGCCGAAGGGGGAGGGGAGCAGAAGCACTCGAACGCTCCGAGTGTCGCTCTCCAGATCCCCGAGTTGGCGGTGCACAGGTAACCGCTCCCAGTCGGCGAGTTCGATTGCCGGCTGTGACCGGTCCCCGCACCACCACAGTGCGGTGGCATCGCGTTCGAGAAGTTCCAGCAGAGCTGACATCTCGGCCTCGGCGCGTGAGCGTCCCGCGGCGATTCCGGCGTACTGCAACGACGCGATCGGTGGTTCGCCGCGACGGGTGCCGGTGTAGTACCCGAGATAGGTCAGGGCGGCTGGCACATAGGTGGGCACTTTTTCGTCCATGGTGTGACCCAGCGCCCAGCGGATTTCCAGAGCCGATGTGAAGGGAACAAAGGGGAATCCGGGAAGGCGGTACTGGTCCTCGCTGTACAACGCAAATTTCGCGGGATCGACGACCCGTGAGCCTGCCAGTTCCAGCGCTGACGCACTGCTGCGGATCAGATCTTCGGGGACTACGTTGCCGCAATATCTTTCGACAGCCTCACCGGTTGCAGCACCGCGAGCTGCTGCGTCGTCGCGTATCGAAGCCCCGAATCCGTAAGGGTCCGCGCGAAACAGTGAACCGCTGCCGCCGAAGTTTCTGGTGTCGGCCACCCTCGCGGCCCAACCGACCCAGCCCGTCGGCATGTCCGAGCGAATGTGTGGTTCCAGTGAGGTCAGCACGCCGCTTCGGGCGTCGACCAGCAAGTCATCCACCGGCAGTTCCTCCGAGTATCGGCAGGGTCAACGACCCGGAAAATGATTGGTGCAGTGCGGTACTGCGTGTTCCTCGATAGCGATCACCGTCTCCGAGATTGTGTGCGAGGCGGGGGAAATCCGAGCCGGCGATCCGCAGCGTCAAGACATCACCCGCGCGCACGGTGTGCAACACGGGATCGAGATCTATGGTCAACGTGCCGGAGCAAAGGCTGACGCCGGCCCCACGAGCGATCGACCTGGTGACTCCGGCGCTATCGACGATGCTCAGCTCGACGATCCAGTCAGCTTCGCCCTCGGGCGAATGCACTGTCAACTCCACCGAAGGCATTCCCGACAGCACACACTCGACCTCCATGTCGAAAGTCCAGACAACACAGTCGTTTCGGCCCTCGTCTGCGTGGTGCGTGAAGTTGAAAGGCGCCGTCCTCGGGTCTGGTTCGAGACGAACGCGATTCGCACCCGTGACGTACGGTTCGGTCGACCATTCGCCGGCACCCCGGTCGAATACCCGATTGATGGTCACGGGCCGCGCCGAGAATATCGATTCCATCCACTCGACCTGAAGGCGGCCGAAACTTGTCTCGCCGACCCTTCCCGGGCGGAGGTCGTGCGCCCAGGGGCCCACGATCAAACTCTGCGGCCCGCGCCACACGGATGCGAAGTGCCGCAGTGTCTCCCGAATCATCGCATCGTCCCAACCGCCGATGTGCAGCCCGGCGACGTCGAGTTCGGAGAGTTCGTCCGCGGACACCAGATCATCGCCACCGAAGTCTTCGCGTTTACGGGCGCGAAGGATCGGCGTCAACCAGCCCGGTGAATCGGAGGTCAGGCCAACCTCCTCGATCATCGACTGCACCGGGAGATGTTCCAGCAAAGACGAATCCGAGCGCATCAGGGCATGGATGAAACCCTCACGAGAGGAAGACGAATCTCCGTGCTCGCCCCACCACGCCAGATGCTCGGCGAGGAGAAGTATCCCCGAGGGATCACGTTTGACGCGGTCGCTTCCGATGGTCGGCACTTTGGAGACGACGCCGCGAGCACGAAATGCCCGATCGGCGCTGTTGGTCTCGGCAGCAAACGCCCACGCAGTTCCTGCCGCATACGAAGCCCCGCTTGCGATGACGCACTCCGGTGTCCACGGCTGATCCTGCAGCCACTCGGCAAGGGCGGCGCCGTCCTCGCGCTCGTGGAGGTACGGTTCCCAAGATCCGGTGGAATCGTGCCGTCCACGTACGTCCTGACAGATGAAGGCAATTCCTCGCGATCGCCATTCGACCCCCTCGGCCAGATGCCACCCGCGTCCGTACGGGGTGCGGATCACGATCAGTCCCCGAGGTGAAGAATCTGGGAGAAGCACATCCGTAGCCAGCGAAGAACCGTCTGCTGCCGGGATCTTCACTCCGAGTGAGATCACCGGAGCGTCGGCGAAGGCTCGAGAACGCCGCCCGGCAGAGGTAGCACGGGATGGCGAGTCATCATGAGGGTTCGTGGATTCATCCGGATCTGGTGGTGAAGGTGTGATGGCGGTGCGCCGTAAGAACTAGCCACGACGTCCGAACATGCAAGTGCACTGACCATTGCGGCTGTGGTGGGTGAAAGTCCAAGCGGACGACGTTCACTGTCGGCGAGGTGGTTCCACAGCGCCAGAAGGTGATCCGGTACGCGTGACGCGGCTAGCCGTCGACCGCAGACGTCCCGGTAGCTCGCGCTGTCGATGCCGTCGAAGAAGGGACCGATGCAGATCTCACCCAGCTCTGCGTGGACGCGTTGCCACGGAGTTCGGCTGTGGCGGCACCAGGTATCGAGTTCCGACCACGCGTCGTGAGGAGGAGCGTCGGCAACCGACAGTACGAGGTCCGAAGACGCAACGTCGTCTTCGATTGGCGCAGTGGTGGATACGACGTCGAGGTCCGGAAGAGCCTTGGAGAGCAGAGCGATGCAGGCATCGGCAACGGGTCCGACCCCGTCCATCAGCACACGCTGTGGACCCGGAATCTCTGGCACTTGACCTGGAACAGCCAGCACGCCGCGAGAGACGAGAGCGTCGGCGATCTCGATCGCTCCCGGGCCGAGCACCGAACCAGAGCGCCTGAGAAAGTTGTCGAGTTCCGCGAGGTCTTCGGCCGGCGCACCGATCGTGACCGCGTTCTCGTCCGGTGTCAGGTAATGCCAAGTACCGTCCGGTGTCGGATACAGCTGGTGTCCGTCGGCGAGGGCGTACACGGATCTCCTTGTCGGTGCCCGCACCCGACGAGTCGGATGCGGGCGGGGTCATCGGCAGATCAGACCGTCGAAACGGTCCGGATCAGGGAAGGTTTCAGCTCTGGAAGCTGAACGGGTTGTCGACGAGGGCGTTGGTGCCCACACCCTGCAGAGCATGTGCGGACGTCGCCTCGGCAACCGGCTCGAAGGTGAACGGGTTGTCGACGAGGGCATTGGTGCCGACGCCCTGGAGTGCATTGGCCGGAGCCGAGTTGGAGACGCTGTCGAATGAAATGTTGCTCATTGTCATCCCTTCCGTAATGGAAACCATTTCCATTACGATGCCACCGTACGAAAGATCGCCACGGAGAGCAACAGGTACAAGAGAGTGCATACATGAGCGAGACCTCGACGACGGGATCCGCCGAAGCGCAACCACATGTGTTTCGGGACAGATCGTTTCGATTCTTCTTCACGGCTCGCACGATTGCCGTGGCCGGTGCGGCCGTCACCGGAGTGGCAATGCCGATCCTGGTGTTCGACATCAGCCGGTCTCCGTTTCTCACCTCGCTCGCGGCTGCGGGGACGGTTCTGCCGTACCTCGTGTTCGGCTTGTTCGCGGGCGCCGTGGCAGACCGAGTCAACCGGCGGACAGTCATCCTGTGTGCGCAGGCCGTCGCTGCTCTTGCCTTGGCGAGCATTCCGGCGGCTCAGGCGCTCGGTGTGTTGACGGCATGGCACGCGGTCGGCGTATCGATGTGCATCGGAACGTGTTTCGTGTGGTTCGATGCTGCAGCTTTCGGAGCCTTGCCTGCGCTGGTCGGTCGGCAGAGAATACCGGCCGCCAACAGTGCGCTGTGGACTTCCAGCACGCTCGTCGATGTTGCCTTTCCGGCTATTGCCGGAGTGCTCGTGGCATCGATCGGCCCGGCCTACGCATTGGGTGCTGATGCACTGGCCTACGTATTGGCCGGGCTGGCCATGGCGTCGATCGGAGCCTCGTTCTCGAGTACTCCTGCGGCGCCGAAGAAGTCGGAACCCGGAATTGCGCGTGACATACGCGAAGGCCTCAGCTTCCTCTGGCAGTCTCCGCTCCTGCGAGCCTTGACCGGCGTCGGCTTCGTCAATTCGCTGACGCAGGGTGCTGTCACGGCGCTCCTGGTGGTGTACGCGTCCGAGAGGCTGGGGATTTCGACGTCGAGTCCGATGATCGGGGCCGTGTGGACAGCAGTCTCCGTGGGTGGTGTGGTCGGCGCAGTCTTGCTCCCACGCCTACCGGCCCCGTGGCCGGTCGGCGCGATCACGGTCGGTGCGTTGACCATCGCCCCGGTGGTGCTGTTCGTCGTTGCGACAACCAGCAACACCGCCGCCGCGATCACCGCTCTGACCGTCTACTCCGGCTGTGCGACTGTCACGATCCTCAACGGCATCGGTGCACGTCAGCGTCTGACTCCGGATCGTCTACAGGGGCGCGTGAACACCACGGCGAGGATGGTCGCCTGGGGTGGTTCGCCGGTGGGTGCCTTGATTGCCGGGGCAATTGCAGGACGATGGGATATCGGCACCGCCTACCTCGTTGCGTGCAGCTTTGCGCTGGTCGGGGCACTCTTCGCGTGGGTGAGCGCCCTGCGGACCGACCCTTGTCCGCACAGATGAGCATGTCACTATTAATGAAAACGACTGTCGTTATGGTTAGATCCACCTGTTCATCCCTGTGAACCCCTACCTATTCAGGAGTGCGATGACGCTGACCAGCGAAGCAGTACCTGATGCCCCGTCGCGTGCGCATCCCGTCGGCGACCGCGGATACGTCCCGTTTCTGTTGGCCACGGCCGTGGTTCTTGCCACCGTCTCCACCGTCGCGGTGTGGTCGGGCGCTGCGTCGCTGTCCTTCGCCGACGTATTCGCGGTGTTGTACGCGCACGCCGGTGGGCCGCCGGTCGACCCGCTACTCGACCGGATCGTGTGGGGACTGCGGGTCCCGCGCATTCTGATCGCAGCACTGGCGGGTGCCGGGTTGTCACTGGCCGGCGCAGTGCTGCAAGCGTTGGTGCGCAATCCGATTGCCGATCCGTACATCTTGGGTGTCGGTTCGGGAGCGTCCTTCGGCGCAGTGCTGATCATGACGACGGGCATCGGAACCGGCCTGTCGATCGGTGTTCCGGTGGCAGCCTTCCTGGGGGCCATGGTTTCCCTGATCGCGGTTCTCGTACTGGGTCGGCGCGAGGGAATGCTTGTCCCGCTGCGCATGGTCCTGGCCGGAGTTGCCATCGGCTATCTGCTTTCGGCTGCAACAAGTTTCGTGCAGTTGCGCGCCGATCCGAGTCAGCTTTCGGGAGTGCTCTTCTGGTTACTCGGTTCGGTGAGCGGGGCAGGTTGGTCGGATCTCGGTGTGCCCGCCGCGGTGATCACCGTCTGTGCGGCAGTGCTGTTGACGCAGTCTCGCCAACTCAACGCGCTGGCTATGGGAGACGAGAGCGCGCAATCGGTGGGCATCGACGTGCGCCGTACCAGGTTGCTACTGCTGGTGATCGCGTCGTTGCTGACCGCGGTTGTTGTATCCGTTGCCGGCGGAATCGGTTTCGTGGGGCTGCTCGTGCCGCACGCCGTACGACTCCTCGTCGGATCCGACCACCGCAAGCTGCTGCCGGCAACCGCGCTGGTCGGTGCAACCTTCCTGGTGATCGTCGATCTTGCGGCCCGGATGTTGGATGCGCCCAACGAATTACCACTCGGAATCATCACCGCCGGATTGGGTGCCCCGTTCTTCCTCTGGTTACTTCGACGCGACGGAGGTGCGCAGTCATGAGATTGTCGGCCAGCGGGATTCACGTCGTTCGAGGTGGGCGTCTGGTGGTTTCCGGCGTAAATCTCGAAGCGCCCGAGGGGAGCGTGGTCGGACTCGTCGGGCCGAACGGCAGTGGAAAGTCCTCCCTCCTGCGAGCGTTGTACCGCTCGATGAAGCCGAGAAGCGGAATCGTGAAGGTCGACGAGGAGAACGTGTGGGACGATCTCTCACCACGATCGGCAGCACGCATCATCGGTGTTGTGGGGCAGGAGCATTCATCCGACTTCTCGTTCAGCGTCCGCGAGGTGGTGGCGACGGGCCGGACGCCGCATCACAGCGCATTCTCTCGACTCGGTGAAATCGACCGGGACATCGTCAGTGCCGCACTGGCACGAACCGGTATGCACGGCTTCGGATCACGACTCTTCGCCGAACTGTCCGGGGGAGAAAAGCAGCGTGTGATGTTGGCCCGGGCGATCGCTCAACAACCGTCGGTGCTGGTCTTGGACGAGCCCACCAACCACCTCGACATCCGAGCTCAACTCGAATTGATGGAATTGGTCGCCGAACTTGGTACTACGACGATTGTCGCGATCCATGAACTCGCCTTGGCCGCAGCGTATTGCGACTACGTCTGTCTGCTCTCCGGCGGGGTAGTTGTCGCGACAGGACCAACGGCCGAGGTCCTCACCGAGGACCTGCTGTCCGAAGTATTCGGGGTTCAGGTGCATCTCGGCACTCATCCGTTGACCGGGCGTCCCTTGCTCTCGTTCGCGCCTCCGCTCCTACACACGAAAGAAGCAGTGTCTTGAAATCCTCGATACGTACTGCCGCGCTGTTGTGCTCGGCCGTTACCGCCACTGCGGTACTGACCGCATGCGGAAACTCCACGGCGGATTCGGCGACGTCGTCGTCCGAGAAGATTTCCGTCACCAATTGTGATCGCGAGGTCACGTTGCCCAAGACGGCGGAGCGGATTGTCTCGCTGTATCCGTCGATGACGGAGCTTCTGATTCAACTCGGTGCCGCCGACCGCATTGTCGGACAATCGAATACCGACCTCTCTCCTCCCAGTCCCGAACTCGCGGATCAGTTCGCGGCCGTGCCGGTACTGAGCACCGGAGTTCCCGCGAAAGAAGCATTGCTCGACGCCCGTCCGGATCTGATCGTCTCCGACGGGGAGTATTGGTTCGACGGTGACCGACTGCAGAGCATGGACGAATTGCGTGACCTCGGCATCCCGATCTTCGTGAACAGCGGCTATTGCCACAAGGCGGTCACCGAGGGGCGGATCGACGACGTCTGGTCCGACATCGACGGTCTCGGTGCCCTGACCGGAACAAGTGACGAAGCAGCAATTCTCCTGGCAGATGGCAAGAAGTCGCTCGCAGAAACCGAGGCATCCGTGGCCGGGAAGGAGCCGGTTGCCACTGTGATGGTTCAGGTTTCGGAGGGGCAATCCTACGCTCTGGCGAGGGGCCTCTACAGCAGCGTGCTCGAGGCGGCCGGGGGAAAGAACCTCTACGAGAGCGACCTTCCGGATGGGAAGTACTTCGGCCAGGTAGCCACCGAATCGATACTCGCGAAGTCGCCGCAGGCAATTCTTGTCGTTTACTCCACCGAGTCGGCTCGGGAATCCACACTCGAGGCTGCTCGCACGGCATTTGCCGGGACGCCTGCCGCGACGTCGAATGCGATCTTTGCCGTCCCGGAGGCGTGGTTCGCCGGTGAATTGGTGTCGATCGACGGAGCTGCCGAGGTATCTCGCCTGCTGCACCCGGGTTCGTGAGGTCTTGACCGCCCTCGAGCGGGTCGAGGCCGTCGTATCGCTGCATGCTGCGCTGGACCGGACGGTGGCTCCGTCGGAGCTACCGTTCGACGAGGGCGCACTGCCCCCGGTGACGTCTGAGTTCGTTGAATTACCGGCGCCGACGCCACTGCCGGCCCAGGGCTTTCCGGATATCTTGCAGGCACGACGGAGCCACTACAACCCAGCGCAAGTTGCTTTGGGAATCGATGAACTTTCAAATGTGCTGCACCACAGTCTGGTCAGCAGCCCGACGGCCGGTGGGATGCGCGAACTGACGCTGTCGTTTGTTGTCAGCCAACCCGGACACTCGCTTGTAGCCGGGGTGTACCGGTACATCCAGGAAGGCCGTGCTGAGGCCGTTCGGCCGGGTGGCGTACAAGGAAACCTTCGAGCGAGCCTTCTCCAGCCCGAGTTCGTCGACGTGTTCCCGGTTCTTTTGTTTGTGGTCGCCGACGTGGAAGCGCCGCTCGAGAAGTACGCGATGCGGCACTACCGCACGATGCACGTGGATGCCGGTGTGCTGGTTCAGAATCTGTACCTTGTGACCGAGGCGATGGGACTTGTGGGCTGCGCCATCGCAGGATTCACGGATGCGCGAGTGGCGTCTCTGTTGAATCTCGCGACGACGCAGCTTCCCGTAATGGCTTTTGCACTCGGGCGGCCCAGCTAGTTCAGCCGAGGATGCGGGCCTTCTGGGTCTCGAACTCGGCCTCCGTCAATACGCCGGCATTCTTGAGTTCGCCCAGCTTGGTGAGCTGTTCGAGCTTAGCGTCCATCGACATTTCCGATTCTGCCGGAGCTGCCTGCGGCGGGAGGGGCGGTAGATCGGGAATCGGCGGCACCGGCTGGACCTGCGCTGCGCGGGCCTGATCTTCGGCGGCCCAACGGGTCCGCTGACGGCGCTGAACATTGCCGTGAATGGAGCTTGCGACGGCTACCCGGCCGGCTCGCCTCAAGAAACTCATGCGTCCTTCTCCGTGGTATCCGGTGCGGTGTTGTCCAGTGCAGCAGCCAGTTCGTCCACGCTCAGGTGACCTTCGGTGACAACCTTTGCGCCGCTGCGGGTCCAGGCCTCGATGACCGGCAGTATTGCCAGTTCCTCGTAGACGAGTACGGCGGCAACACTTCCGGCAGCCAACTCTTCACCAACGGCAGCGATGTCGCCGGCGTCGAGCAGTCCGGAGGCAGCGCCGTCGAACTGCGCCAAATCGAAATCTGCGAGTTCGAAGGTGGACGCGGGTACGACGGATACCGATCCGTCGGCGGCTTTGGTGACGAACTCGAGGTCGAGGATGCGGATCACTCCGGAGTCGACGAGAGCGAGCAGCTGCTCGAATCCCGCGGAGGTCGGTGCACCGCTGGGAAACTCGACAGCAACGTACTCGATCGGACCGAATTGGTCTTGGTTGGACATCGGTTACTTCTTGCCCTTCGTGGGTTGCGGTTCTTCCAGAGCAGGTACTTCGTTGGGCATGCGCCCGGCCGGAATGATGGCGAGCAGAGAGAGCCCGGCGAGTACGAGCAGCGAGGTTCGCAGTGCGCGCAGGCGCGCTTCGGTGTTGATCCGGATGGCTTCGTCGATCTGTGCCTGTGTCGCGGAGGTGTTTTCGAGCGTCACGACGAGTTGATCGTTGGGGACGAAGTTGACCTGGTCGAGATTGATCCCTGACTCGACCTTGAGCGATGCCGGGATGGTGGGGTTGTCGATCAGCTGCGAGCTGACGAGGGTACCCAGGATTCCGACGGCGAACACGCTGGCCACCGCGATGCCGACACTGCCGGACATGTTGTGTACCAGTCCTCGCCAGGCGCCGACGTCACCGGCCAGTTCCTTGGGAGCTGCGGTGAGGAGGGTGTTGAACACCAGCGCAACGATGGCGCCCTGCCCGAGGCCGAGGGTGATCAGGCCGATGACAACAAAGATCTGATGCCAGTCACCACGAATGGTGAAGGCCAACAGGATGAGTCCAGCGGCAACAACGACGAACCCGGCTCGTGCGATCAGACGCGGGGAGTACGTCTTGTACAGGCGCGCGACGACGGTGCTCGCGATGAAGATCGAGAGTGTGTACGGGATGATCGAGAACGACGTCTGCAAGCTGCTGCGGCCCTGGATGATCTGCATGTACAGCGGAATGAGGAAGTTGGCCGCGGTTCCCACGAACATCATCGTCGCCATGCAAATCGTGGTGGCGCGCTCGGCGCCGGTCTTGAGGACGTCGAGGTTGAAGAGCTGAGGCTTGTTCTGCGCCTTGCGGCTTCGCGTCCACTGGAAGAATCCCTGCGCGCAGATGGTGCCGAGGACGATCAGGATGGCCGCGGGTGAAACACCGATGACCGAGAACGGCGCAGCGTCGGTGGCCAGGATGACGCCCCACGAGTTCAGGCCGCTGAAACCGAAGCTGAGCAGGATGACGGCAACGGCAGCCAGTGCGGCGCCGGCCCAATCGATGGTGATGTCCTTCTGCGGGGGAACAGGTTTGACACGGAAACTCAGGACCAGGTTGACCACGGCGAGCGCCACGACGAGGGCGAAGGAGTAGCGCCACCCGATGGTCGTCGCGAAGGAACCGGCGATGAGTAGTGCCAGCACACCGGCTGCGGGGATTGCTGCTGCCAGGTAACCGATGGCCTTTGCCTGCTGATCGCCATTGAAGTTCGTGGCGATGAAAACCGTCAACGCGGGGGCGATGAGAGCGATCACGGCGCCGGACGCGGCTTGCGCCACGAACAGCATTGCCGGGCTCTGGCTCAGAGCGACCGCAGCCATCGCGAGACCGTGAATCGCGACGGCAATCTGGAAGACCAAACGCGTCCCGTAGCGGGCGCCGATCTTGGCGCCCAGCAGAATGAAGGCAGCCATGGCAAAGGTGCCTGCGGTGATCGCGGTGCCGACACTTGTTGCAGGAGTGTCGAGATCGGTGGTGATGCCGGCCATCGAGACGGTCAGCGCATTGACGGCGAACGACGCCTGAATCTGCGTGAGGACCACCACGATCAGTGGTAGCCAGGAGGCGGTGGTTACGGCGGCCGACGTATCGGCTGCGCCAGGCTTTACGGACATCATGGGTCACGCCTTCCTCGACACTGCGTGTACTCGCGGCGTGCCCGGATCAGCCACGCACGGTTACATTAGCCGGAATTGTGCTGAATGGTCGCCTGCAAGTGGTTGGTTTCTTCGCGGTAGACCACCATCTCCCGTTGCAAGGCGCGCCGGAAGCGTGGTTGCTCGGCCAGGAGTACGGCCAGGACGGTCAGCAACAGCCACGTCGCGGCCGCGCTCGCGAGGAGCAACAGGACCGGAATCCACGGCCCGCCCATTTGTTCGAGCAGCGTCGTCTTCGCCCAGACTCGCCAGTAGAGCATCAGATTGACGATCAGTCCGACACCGTACGAGATGACGAAGGACAGCAGGAACTGCTTCCATGTGCCGTCGTGGCGCCTCGCCGTCATCGGTTCGGCCCGCAGCGGCAAGGCCACGGACATCACGTTGGCGACACCGAGCCACAGCAGGATCATGGTCAGTACCTGACCGCACGCCTTCACCAGATCAGCACTGCTTCCGGAGCGCCACGCGAGGATGGCACTGAGCAGGAACCCGGCGCTGCCGACGAGAAGCAGCATCATCGTATTCTTCGCGACGAGGACGTGCCAGAGCCTGGTTCCGCCGGACAAAGCAGCACGGACGCGGCCGGCGTCGAAGCTGAGCGCATTGGTGCACACGACGCTTCCGACCACACCCGAGAGTGCGTACAGCGCAAGGTAAGGCAGTCGATCTTCCTTGGAGTCCCACTGGAAGAGGCGAATGAATGCCAGGTACGCCAAGCCCACTCCGAGGCTCAGCCCCAGCCGAAAAGCGATCGACCGAGGCTTGCCACTCACGACGTGCCGTGCTTCCTCACGGATCCGGGAGCCGAGATCCTGCACGTGCCGGACGACGGGGTTGCCCGAGTTCAGCGGGACGTAACCGCGGATCGCGGCGGCGACGGCGTCGGCCTCGGCCTGCGCGGCGGTGCTGATGCCGGCGTCGGCGGGCAGTGGCGGCTGCAACGTCGTGATCAGTTCGAGTTGGCGAGCCATGTGCGGCGACGGCGACAAACCGCTGTACGACGGTCGGCTCAGCGCTGATCGTTCGTCGTCGAGCGAATCACGCACGGACGCGGCAGCCTTGCGGACGGCTGCCGGGTTGTGCCAGCGCACCGACCGGGCGTCACGCTCGGCGGCGACGGCCCGGGATGCAACCTCGGTCAGATCCTCCACCGCTGTCAATGTCTGCTCCACTCGGTTTAGGTTGGTTTCATGACCACCAACTCGGAAAAGGAAGATCTCCAGCGGTACCTGCAGGCAGCACGTGACGCGCTCGTCTGGAAGCTCGACGGGCTGTCGGAGTATGACATTCGGCGTCCGATGACCCGGACAGGGACCAACTTGTTGGGACTGGTCAAACACATGATCGGCGTCGAGCTCGGGTATTTCGGTCCGACGTTCGGCCGTCGGGTTCCCGATCTACCGGCGTGGTTGCGTTCGGAGGAACTCAACGTCGACATGTGGGCCCGCGCCGATGAGTCCAGTGCCGACATCGTCGAAACCTATCGCCGCACCTGGGCTTTCGCTGACGCCACGATCGAGCAGCACGATCTGGACGCCCCCGGCTTCGTGAAGCACTGGCCGGAGGATCGTCGCGACGTCACATTGCACCGGATACTCGTTCACGTTGTCACCGAGATCCATCGGCACGCCGGCCACGCGGACATCGTGCGGGAGCTGATCGACGGAGCTGCTGGGATGAAGGCGGGCGACAACAATCTGGCTCCCGGTGATGAGGCGTGGTGGGCCGAGTACAACGACCGTCTGGAGACGGCGGCACGCGAGGYCCACCACGCCTGAACTACTCGAATACCGCTGCCGCACCGATCACCACGACAACGATCGCGGGGCCGACCATGTCGCCGGCCCCACGGGTGATCCGGGAGACGATTTTCTTCTCGCCCATCTTCGCGACTGAGCCGACGAGAACGGCGGCGAGGATGCCGCAATTCTTGACATTGACGTCAACGTCAACACACACTGTGACGGTGACCACCAGCGAAACGCAGGAGCGAGCGCGGACAGCCCGCAAGCTCGGGGACGGTCCACGTCGGGCCGGCCTGCTCGACACCGCTGCTCTCTGTTTCGGCGAACTCGGATACGACGCCGTGACCGTCGAGACAATCACCACCAGGGCTGATGTGTCCCGAGCGACCTTCTACGCGTACTTCTCGTCGAAGGACGAGGTCTTCCGCGCCGTCGCCGAAATGATGTGCCGACGGTTTCTCGACGCCCAGCACATGGAGGGGCCAGCGGCCGAGGATCTACGCGAAGTTCTCAGAACGACCACGTCGGCGTTCATCACGGCCGTGTACACCTACGGGGACCTGCTCGCGGTGATCGAGCACCGGGCGCGGGTGGATTCCGAGGTCGAGCGCAGTTGGTCAGCAGTTCGCGAAAAGCTCGTGAGCCGCTACGTACGCTTCGTCGAACGTATTCGACAGGTTCACGATGTAGATCCCTGCGTTTCGCCCCCGGTGCTCGTTCAGATGATCTCGGACGCACAGATGGCCGGTGGAGCACGACTGAGTAAGGCGAGTGTCGAAGAGCAGAACCAGTTCATTGCAGATATGACGACGATGTCCGAACGGTTGATCGGGTTCGAAGAGTCGAAATAGATTTCTTTTACGAATGGAGTGATCGGTGGCAGAACAAGACTTGCTCGAAGCGGCTCTGGCGGAAATCTCTGCGCTGCAGCAGGCGCATTGGCCCGCCGGGATTCCCCGCTCCGTCGAGTATCCGCTCGAAGGCGGGGGACTTGTCGACTACTTGCGGCATTGGGCGCTCGAGCGGCCGGATACTCCCGCAATCGTCTTTTACGGCCGCGTCATCACGTACGCCGAGTACGACGAGCTTTCGGATCGTTTTGCCGGATGGCTGCTTTCACTCGGAGTCGAACGAGGTGATCGTGTCGGCGTTCACCTGGTCAACTGCCCGCAGTTCCACATCGCGATGCTCGGCATTCTCAAGGTCGGTGCGGTTCACGTGCCCATCAATCCGCTCTTCCGTGAACACGAATTGATTCACGAACTCAACGATGCCGGCGTCAAGGTCCTACTGACGCAGAACACTTTCTCGAAGCTGGTGAAGAAGGTTCGCTCACAGACTTCACTCGAACACGTCGCGAAGACCGCAGTATCGGACATGCTGACTGCGATCCCCACCGTCGAACTGCCCTTCGAGGTCGACGATCCGCGCCTGAGCGACTGGCAGTCGATCATCACCAGTGAGCGGGCGACTCCCGTTGCCACCGAACTCGATTCCCTCGCCGCCCTGAACTACACGGGCGGAACGACGGGAATGCCCAAGGGCTGTGAGCACACTCAGCGCCACATGGTTTACACCGCGGCCACCGCGACGCTTGCCGGTGGTGACCAGGTGGGCGCCAATCCGCCGGTATCCCTGGTGTTTCTGCCGATCTTCTGGATCGCGGGTGAGGACTTCGGCATTCTGGTTCCGCTCGTCAACGGCGGAACCGTTGTCCTGCTGAATCGTTGGGATGCGGAGACCACGCTCGACGCGGTCGAGACCTACGGTGTGACCTCGCTGGTCGGAACCGTCGACAATTACGTCGAACTGATGGACACATCAGGGTTCTCGGAGCGAAATCTCTCGACACTCCAGAACGCCATGGCAGTCTCGTTTGTTCTCAAACTCGATCCGGCCACGCGCCAGCGGTGGCGCGAGGCTACCGGCGGTGTTCTGCGCGAAGCGAGCTACGGCATGACCGAAACCCACACCGCGGACACGATCACTCTCGGTTTCCAGGACGGCGACTACGACCTGAAAAGCGAGCCGGTGTTCTGCGGAATTCCGGTGCCCGGTACCGACGTTCTGATCGTCGATCACGACGGAAGGCCGGTTCCCGTCGGTGAGCACGGACAGATCATCGTGCGCAGTCCGTCGATCCTTTCCGCGTACTACCGCAACGAGGCTGCCACCGCCGACGCCATCCGTGACGGCTGGTTGCAGACCGGCGATGTCGGAAAGTTCAGTGAGCGTGGTGGTTTGCACTACCTGGCGCGAAACAAGGAAATGATCAAGACCAACGGCATGAGTGTTTTCCCCTCCGAGGTGGAAGCGCTGCTGATGCTGCATCCCGCGATCGAAAAGGCTGCGGTGGTACCGAAACCGGACCAGGACAAGGGGCAGGTGGCTTTTGCGTTTGTCCAGCTGGTCGAGGGTTCCGACACCGCGGCCGATGAGATCGTCTCGTGGGCCAAGGAGAACATGGCTACGTACAAGGTGCCCGAAGTGGAAGTGCTCGAGGCGCTTCCGATGACTGCAACAGGAAAGGTGCGCAAGGGCGATCTGTTCGAGCGCACTCAGGGGGAAAAGTGAGACTGCTGATTGCGAACCGCGGCGAAATCGCGCTGCGGATCATTCGAACTGCCCGTGAACTCGGGATCGAAACGGTGTCGGTTTACGCCGAGGACGACGCGTCCAGTCCGCACGTCGCGGCGGCCACGGAGTCGGTGCCGCTCGGAGCTTCGGGCGCATCCGCGTATCTCGATCAGAGCGCACTGCTGAAGATCGCGGCCGAAACGGGCGCCACGCACGTGCACCCGGGCTACGGATTCCTCAGTGAGAATGCCGAATTCGCGCAGGCGTGTACCGAGGCGGGCATCGTCTTCGTCGGCCCGGACGCCCAGGTTCTCCGGACTTTCGGCGACAAGGCCAGCGCCCGCACTGCGGCGGTCGACTCCGGTGTACCGGTCCTGCCGTCGACATCGGCGAACGCCGACCTCGACGAGGTACGTGAATTCTTCGAGCGCAACTCCCGCGGCATCATGATCAAGGCGCTCAGCGGCGGCGGTGGCCGCGGCATGCGCGTGGTGCGCGACCCGAAAGCGCTCGACGACGCGTACCGTGTGTGTGCGGCCGAAGCCCAGTCGGGATTCGGCAGTTCGGCACTGTTCGCCGAGGTACTCAGTGAGCACGCTCGGCACATCGAAGTGCAGATCGTGGCGGCGCCGGGGCAAGGCGGAACCCACGCGCTCGCTCTGGGTGACCGTGATTGCAGCGTCCAACGTCGGCATCAGAAGTTGATCGAGGTTGCGCCCGCGCAGGGGCTGTCGGGGGCCCTGCGCGAGCGTCTTCACGCTGCGGCCGCAAGGCTGTGCGCCGAGGTCGGCTATCGAGGCATCGCGACGGTCGAGTTCCTGGTCGAGGAACGCGGATTCGTCTTCCTCGAAGTCAATCCACGAATTCAGGTGGAGCACACGGTGACCGAAGAGGTCACCGGAATCGACCTCGTCGCCGTGCAACTCGCTATCGCGGACGGGGTTCAGTTCGAGGACCTGGACCTGCCAACCGGAATTACCGCCGTCGAGAAGGTATCGGAGACAGTCGGATCCGTGGCGTCGGCGTCGGGGATCGCGATACAGGCCCGCGTCAACATGGAAACCATGACGCCGGACGGCAATGCGCTACCGTCCTCCGGCACGCTCGACAACTTCACTCCTCCGGGCGGACCCGGCGTGCGAGTGGACACCTTCGGTACGGTCGGACTCTCGCCGAGTGCGCGTTACGATTCGCTGTTGGCGAAGGTCGTCACCCACACGCGTCGATCGGATTTTCCTGCCGCTGTGCGCAAGTCGACTGCTGCTTTGAGTGAGTTCACCATCGACGGCGTGGCGACCAACCTCGAATTCCTGCAGGCAATACTGTCGGACAAGGACTTCCGCAACGGCCTGGTCGACGTCGACTGGTTGGGTTCTCGATTGGCGGACCTCGTTCCCGAAGCGGGCCCACAAGCTCCCTCCGCGAGTGTGGACGTGGCGCCGGACGAGGACGTGGTCCGTGCACAGATGGCGGGAATCGTCGTCGAACTTGCCGCAGTCGGTGACGGCGTCCATGCGGGTGGCCAGGTCGCCGTCCTCGAAGCGATGAAAATGCAGCATGTTCTCTCGGCGCCCGGTGACCTCGAAGTGGTCCGGGTCCTGTCGTCACCGGGGAGATCGGTGAGTGCGGGCGAACCGTTGCTCGTCGTCCGTAGCGCAAGCGCGGGATCGAAGCTCGCCGAGGTCGACGAGGTGGACCTCGACGACGTACGTCCCGATCTGGCGGAGATCATCGCTCGCCACGAGGTGACCCTGGACGCGGCGCGGCCCGCGGCAGTGGCCAAGCGCCACAAGCTGGGGCGGCGGACTGCTCGCGAGAACGTCTACGACCTGGTCGACGACGACAGCCTGGTCGAGTACGGCGCTCTCGCACTGGCTGCGCAGCGCAGTCGGCGAAGCGAGGAAGACTTGATCGCCAACACTCCTGCTGACGGTCTGATCGGCGGAGTAGCGACCATCAGCGGCGGCGAGAGCGTCGTGATCTCGTACGACTACTCGGTGCTCGCCGGTACCCAGGGCATGCGCAATCACGCCAAGACCGACCGCCTGCTCGAGATCGCCGATCGCAAGCGAGTTCCGGTAGTGCTGTTCGCGGAAGGCGGCGGTGGTCGCCCCGGTGACACCGATGCAGGGGCAGGAGCGGGCCTGGAACTGGGAACCTTCCGTGCCATGGCGGCGCTGAGCGGCCGCGTACCCATGGTCGCTGTCGTGTCCGGCCGCTGCTTCGCGGGCAACGCGGCCCTGGCCGGCGCCTGCGACGTACTGATCGCGACGCCCGACGCCAACATCGGCATGGGCGGCCCTGCCATGGTCGAGGGCGGCGGGCTCGGAAACTTCCGCCCCGAGGACATCGGCCCCATCGACGTGCAGCGCCGTAACGGCGTCGTACACCTGGTGGCTGACGACGACGCTCATGCGGTGGCGCTGGCCAAGCAGTACCTCGGTTATTTCCAGGGTGCGAGCGGAGAGTGGACGGCTCCGGATCCGCGGCTCTCCCGGCACGTGGTCCCGGAGAATCGCCTGCGCTCGTACGACGTTCGTGGAGCGATCGAGGCGATCGCGGACGTCGACAGCGTCCTGGAACTGCGTCGAGATTACGGTCGCGGTGTAGTGACGGCACTCGTTCGTGTCGAAGGAGTTCCGTACGGTGTGCTGGCGAACAGCAGCGAGCATCTCGGCGGAGCGATAGACGCGGAAGCCTCCGACAAGGCTTCGGATTTCCTGGAACTGCTCGAAGCGCACCGCATCCCTCTGGTGACCCTCTGCGACACACCGGGATTCATGGTGGGCCCGGACTCGGAGGAGGAGGCGACGGTCCGAAGGTTCGGCAGATTCTTCGTTGCCGGTGCTCGCCTCACGGTGCCGTTCGGAACGATCATCCTGCGCAAGGGCTACGGGTTGGGCGCCATGGCGATGGCCGGTGGTTCCTTCCACGCACCCGAGTTCACGGTGGCGTGGCCGACCGGCGAGATCGGGCCGATGGGTCTGGAAGGTGCCGTGCGCCTCGGTTTCCGTAAGGAACTCGAATCCGTCGAAGACCCGGAGGCTCGGGAAACTCTGTTCGGTCAGTTCGTGGAACTGGCCTACGCACAGGGCAAGGCGCTGATGGCGGCGACCACGTTCGAACTGGACGATGTCATCGATCCCGCCGACACCCGCGCCTGGATCAGGCAGCTCGGCAGAAACAGTTGAGATCCTGCTGATTCGAGCTGTTGCCGCACGTGGGCAGGGCAACTAGCCTTGCCCACGTGTCGGCTGCGCGAGATAACGTCCTGATCATTCATTGGCACGACCTGGGCCGACACCTCGCGAGTTACGGTGTCGCCGGGGTCAACAGCCCCAACCTGGACCGGCTGGCGGCAGAGGGCATCCGGTTCACCGACGCACACGCGACGGCGCCGCTGTGCTCACCTTCGCGCGGTTCTCTCTTCTCGGGCAGGTATCCGCACAACAACGGTCTGATCGGGTTGGCGCACCACGGCTGGGAGTACCACGCTGAGGTGCAGACGCTTCCGCAGATCCTCTCCGACAAYGGTTGGTACACCTCGCTCTTCGGCATGCAGCACGAGACTGCGTACCCGAAGCGACTTGGCTATCACGAGTACGACGTCACGAACTCGTTCTGCGACTACGTGGTTCCGCGTGCCCAGAACTGGCTACGACGTTTCCCGCCCGAGCCTTTCCTTCTCACCACGGGGTTCTTCGAAACGCATCGGCCGTACCCGGCCGATCGCTATACCCCGGCGGACACCGCAGCGCTGGAGGTGCCCGGATATCTTCCCGACGTGCCGCAGGTACGCGAGGACCTGGCCGAATTCCACGGCAGCGTAGAGGTAGCCGACGCCGCGGTGGGTGATCTGCTCGGGACGCTCGAGGAAGAGGGGCTCGACGAGAACACGTGGGTCTTCTTCCTCACCGATCACGGCGCCGCGTTCCCACGTGCCAAGTCGACGCTCTACGCACCGGGCACCGGGATTGCGTTGATCGCTCGGCCTCCGGCTCGGTATCGCAGTGGCGGAAAGGAATACGAGACACTGTTCAGCGGTGTGGATCTTGTTCCGACCATTCTCGATCTCCTCGGTATCGATGTCCCCACCGAGGTGGAAGGGCGCTCGCACGCCGATGTCCTCGTCGATCGTGGAACCGAGCCGTCCGAACCTGTCCGAACCTCCTTGTTCACGGAGAAGACCTTTCACGACAGTTTCGATCCCATTCGCGCGGTGCGCACCAAGGACTACAGCTACATCGAGAACTACGCCGTCCGCCCCGCTCTGGATCTACCGCTCGACATCGAGGACAGTCTTTCCGGAAAGGCGCTCGGCACCGAGCATCTGGCGGTACGCGCACCCCGGGAGCTGTACGACCTCCGTGCCGACCCCGACGAGAAGATCAATCTGATCGATCGACCGGAAGTCTCGGCAATACAGGCGGAATTGTCCTCGCAGCTTCACACGTGGCGCGCCGAAACGGATGATCGTCTCCCGGACGAGGCATTGGGAAGCGCGATGGCGGTGCATCGCATGGCGGCGTACCTCGAGAAGATCGGTGTCCGACCCAACGTGCGGTCCGCCTACAGTGCGGACCGCGGTTACCTCGAGTCGGACACCGAAAACCCCTAGGGCCTACCGGTTTCGCGCTCCTCCAACAATGCGATGACCCGCCCGACCAGTTCGTTGATGTCAGCGCCTGTCGTGTCGAAAGCCAGGTCCGGGTCCTCCGGAGTCTCGTACGGTGCGTCGATTCCGGTGAGCCCCTTCAGTTCACCGGCCCGCGCACGCGCGTACAGGCCCTTGGGATCTCGGCGTTCGCATTCTTCGACGGGAGTGGTGACGGCAACTTCGAGGAAGGTGAGCCCGGCAGCTTCGTTGAGAGCACGCGCAATTGCTCGATCCGAACGCAGCGGTGAGACCATCGACGCGATGGCCACGACGCCGGCATCGGCGAACAGCCGAGTGAGATGCCCGACGCGCCGGATGTTCTCGGCCCGGTCTCCCGGCGAGAACCCGAGATCGTCGGAGATACCGTGGCGGACGTTGTCACCGTCCAGGAGATACGCGGTGCGTCCCGCGTCGACCAGCGCACGTTCGACAGCCACGGCGACGGTGGATTTTCCGGAGGCAGGCAGGCCGGTCAACCAGATCGTCGCGCCCTTCTGGGTCGTCGACGCCCACCGCCGCTGACGTTCGAGTGAAGACGGATGCCACTTGATGTCGTTGCGGGTCTGCTCACCGGGAACGACAACGCGTGGCTCGAGAATGGTGCCGGCGCCGACGGTGTCGTTGCTCTGCTCGTCGATCAGAATGAAAGCGCCGGAGTCCCGATTGTGGTCGTAGGTGTCGGCGACCACCACGGAACTGGTTCGGAGCGTGACCGTTCCGATGTCGTTGAGCCCCAGTTCGACTGGGCTGTCCTGCTCGTCGAGCGTCTCGGGGTCGAGTCGGGTGTGCAGTTCTTGAACCGTCGCGCGCACGGTCCGGGACGTGTGTTTGAGTGCTATCCGATCGCCGGCTCGCAATGGAGTGTTCGACAACCAGCAGATCGTGGCTTCGAGTTCTCGGGCCAGAACCGGCAAATGGGCCTGCGCACCGCCGCTGACCAGAACGTCGCCACGTCCGACGTCGATGTCGTCGGCCAGTTCCACCGAAACCGACAGTGGTGCAACGGCAGTACTGCGGTTGTCGTCGAGGGTGTCCAGGCTGATCACGGTGCTCTTCGATCCGGACGGCAGTACCACTACCTCGTCTCCGACGCTCAGTGTGCCCGCCGAAATTCGGCCGGTGTACCGGCGTCGATTCTGCGGATCGGGGCGCGAAACCCACTGCACGGGAAGCCGAAGTTCCTCGATGTGGGTCGCGGGCGCATGGAGTTCGACGCCTTCGAGATATTCGAGAAGTGTCGGCCCGTTGTACCACTCGGTGTTCTCCGAGCGGGTCACGACATTGTCGCCGGCTTTCGCGGAGACGGGGATGGCAAGTACGTCGCCTCGCCCGAGCTGGCGTGCCAATACCCGCAATTCTTCCTGTACCTGCGCGAATCTCGCTTCGTCGAAGCCCACCAGATCGATCTTGTTCACCACGGCCACAAGGTTCGGAACACCAAGTAGCGCTGCGATTCTGGCATGCCGACGAGTCTGACGCAGCACGCCGGTTCTCGCGTCGACCAGCAGGACCGCTACGTGGGCGTTGGATGCTCCGGTGAACATGTTGCGCGTGTAGCGCTCGTGTCCCGGGGTGTCGGCAAGTACGTAACTTCTGGTCGGAGTGGAGAAGAATCGGTACGCGACGTCGATTGTGATGCCCTGCTCACGCTCGGCGCGCAATCCGTCGGAGAGTGCAGCCAGGTCGGCGACACCGTGCTCGTCGGTCACGGAATCGAGGTGATCGGTAGGCAGACTGTCGGTGTCGTGCAACAGTCGGCCGATCAGCGTGCTCTTGCCGTCGTCGACGCTACCCGCCGTGGCCAGCCGAAGGAGTTGGCGAGTGATGGTGGTGGTCATCAGAAGTAGCCCTCACGCTTTCGGTCTTCCATCGCGGCGACCGAGGTTCGGTCGTCTGCGCGAGTCTCGCCTCGTTCGGAAACCGTCGCGGCCGAGATCTCGGTGACGACGTCGTCGATGGTGGTGGCGTGCGATCGAACGGCGCCGGTGATGGTCAGATCGCCGACGGTTCGATATCGCACCCACTCGGTCGTTGCCGCGGCGTTCTCGGTGTCGGTGCTGAATTCCGAAGCAGCGAGGAGCATTCCGTCGCGCTCGAATACCCGCCGTTCGTGCGCGAAATAGATGGGCGGCAGTTCCAGTTCCTCCTGGGCTATGTAGCGCCAGATGTCGAGTTCTGTCCAGTTGCTCAGCGGGAAGACACGAACGGACTCTCCGCGTCTGATCCGACCGTTGTAGAGCGACCACGGTTCGGCCCGTTGCGCCCGAGGGTCCCACTGGCCGAACTCGTCACGGAAGCTCAGGACTCGCTCCTTGGCTCGCGCACGTTCCTCGTCCCGGCGGGCGCCGCCGAATGCGGCGTCGAATCGCCCGCCTTCGAGAGCGTCGAGCAGAGTTCTGGTCTGCAGGCGGTTTCGCGATCCGCTGGTCTCGGTCGACTCCTGCACTCGACCCTGGTCGATCGAATCCTGAACGGAAGCAACCAGAAGTGTGTGCCCGCCCTCCTTGATTCGGCGATCGCGAAATTCGATGACTTCCTCGAAATTGTGACCGGTGTCGACGTGTAGGACCGGGAAAGGGAGTGGGGAGGGTCGAAACGCCTTCTCGGCGAGTCGAAGCAGGACTATCGAGTCCTTGCCGGCCGAGAAGAGCAGTACCGGTCTTTCGAGTTCTGCCACCACCTCTCGAATGATGTGAACCGCTTCGGATTCGAGAACTCGGAGTTCGTCGACAACATCGGTGACGGTGCTCATGTGACGGGGTATCCGTTCTGTTCGGCGTCGATGCGGTAGCGCTGCACCCATTCGCGGGAGCGTCCGTCGCTCTGACGACGCAGCGGCGGTGGTGGGGCCAGTTGTCCGTCGAGACCGAGGGAAATGAGGGTTTTTGCGACCACGGACTGCGGGTCTTCGGTGAGATCGCGGAACCCGATCTCGATGGGGGAGATGTCCTCTTCCTCGAACCAGCGCTTCCACTGTCGTTCCTGCTCACCGAGAATCGTCACCAGGTGTGCGATTCCGAGCGCGTTGTACTGCGCACCGTCCGAGAGATTCGGTGGAGTCGCGTCGTCGCGCCAGACCTGCGTCTGCACGGCTCGCCACATCGATACAGCCTGAGCGACAACATCTTCTCGATAGACGTGGATGAACTGTAGGTCGTGATCGAGGGTGTCGTGGAGTGCGGAACGTAGATCCGTCCCACTGCGCCAAGGCAATCCGGCTGCGCGATCGAGCATGAGCGGCGTTTGATTCCACATCAGCTTGCCGCCCCAGACTCCGTTGGGTGTTCGGCCGAGTTCGAGAAGTTGTGTGCGCCACTGCTCGGAGGTGCGAGTGTCCGGCGTTCCCGGGTGGAACGGGGCGAGCAGACCCAAGACGGACTCGTCCGTGACGTCTTCGAACCACTGCCTCGGTTGCGGCGAACGCGAGGTCTCGGGGAGGTACTGGAAGAACTCTTCCGGCTCACCCGCGACCCCTGTTGCTCGCAGGGATTCGACCAGCAGAGTACTGCCACTGCGCTGCGAAGCGCAGACGAGAAACGAGCGTTGGGCCTCCGTCATGCGAGCAACGCTAAGGGTGGCCGGAAACCGCCGCAAGCTGGGAAAATAAACTCACGTAGAGGTTAAATCTCGACGTGAAACGTTAAATGTGCGGGTCACGAAATCTTGTGCTGAGGCACGTCTTACGCAGTTGTCGCAAGGGCCGCGGCGAGCCCGAATGCGATGGCCATGAAGACAACTTCACCGATGGCGCGGCGCAGGGATCCGTCCGAACTCATGCGGTGTGCAGCACTTGCGACCACCCATGTCCGGCGCCACCACCATCCCAGTGCGACGAGCATTGCGATCGCCACGATCTTGGCGAGGATCACCCGGCCGTAAGCGGTGTCGTAGAAGGCGGAGAGCGAGTCGAGTCGCACGACGGCGTTGACGATACCGGTGACGACCAACGCGAGGACACATCGCCAGGCGAGGGCGGAGTACCTGGGCAACCAGATCGCCCAGGCACCGCGCGACGGTACGGCAAGCGCGAGTGCGGCGAGCACGCCGAACCACAAGGCCGCAGCGAGGACGTGAACGGCGTCGAGGATCGATCCGAAGCTCTGCTGCGCCATGTGCCCGGTGATCGGGCGGGCAGCGAGCGCCAACGCGGAGACGACCAATGCCGGTGCGACCGGCACCGTCTCGGGATTGGTGAACCCGTAGATGCCGTAACAGACCACGGCAAACGCGCACGCGATGATCGCGACACCGACGCGGCCGACGTTCACCTCGGAGACGAATGCGCCGAAGTGCCCGATGGTCAGTGAGGTGACCGGGGCGCCGTCTGCCGCTGCGGCATTGAGCACGAGGAGCGTGATCTCGGCGACGAGCCAAACCGCTGCCGCCGCGGTGAGCTGAGTCCACATGACGGCGGGGGTTGTTGCCGGGCGGCGTTCACTGCGGCCCATCCAGGCAAGCGTCGCGATGCCGAGCGTCAACGAGCCGCATCCGATCGCGAGAACGCGGACAGTGCTCGACGATTCGGGTCCCGACGGGCTCGCGAGGCCCCAGGCGATGAGGACTCCCAGCAGAGCTGTGGGTACGGCAAACAGCAACCACCACCTGTTTGCCGTACCCGTCACGCGATCAGCTCGACTTCGGCTTACGCAGCACGAAGAACAGCGCACCGCCGAACACGACGACGCCGGCGACGATGAAGATCCACACCGGCATGCTGCCGGACTCCGACTCACCCGTACTCGACGCAGCGGCAGCGCCGGGAGTGCCCGACCCCGCCTCGGTGAGGGTGAAGGTCAGAGTTCCGTTGACGGGGTGACCGTCGGCGGAAGTGACTCGGTACGCGATGGTGTAGACGCCGGTCGGCCCGAGATCGCCGAGGTCTGCACTGACAGTGGGTCCTTCGACGGACGGATCGCTCTTGGTCCAGAGGTTGCCGTCCGGGCCGGTGACCGTCAGTGCCGCGAACTGCGCCTGCAGAGCCTCGTTGAACGTGACCGAAACCTTGTCAGGCGCAACCTGAATGGAAGCGCCGTTTTCCGGGTTGGAGCCGACAACCGCGGAGTGCGCACTGGCCGTGCCCATTCCGAGCATCGTGGCCAGCATCGCGAGCATGCCGACGGTGATGACCTTGATCCGGGTACTCATCAGCGCTTGCTCCTGACCAGTGCGCCGAGGCCGAGTGCAGCGCCCAAGGCGCCGAGCACCAGGCCGACGCCGCCGAGCCAGCGCGCGGTGTTGTCTGACGAAGAAGATTCGGAAGCAGCGGACGTCTCGGCAGTGTTATCGGCAGCAGGCGCTCCGTGAGCATCGCCGGTGGATGCGGCGAGAGTCAGCGTCGGCGCGGGCTTGTCCGGCTCGCTGCCGTCGGCAAGTTCTTCCTGATCCCAGTTGACGACGTTGCCGTCGCTGTACGTCTGCACGGCCTTGAACTCGACCTCTTCCTGCTCCGGCAGCGGGCCGGCGGAAAGGACGAACTGCTGGAACTGGCCGGGGGCGATTCCGACGCCGGGGTCGGCCGTCCAGGTCACGGACTTCGCGACCAGCGAGGTGGGGTCCTTCTCGACGACGGCGGTCCAACCGGGCATCGGTTCGGTGCGTGCCGACTTGAGGTCGGGGAGGGCCACCGTCAGCTTGGTGGTCGAAGCGGTGTCGGATTCGGTGGGCACGCGGAACGTGAGAACGGAGTATCCGCCCTGCGTAGCTCCTGGTGCGACGACGCTGACGTGTGCTGAAGCAATTCCGGCGGCCAGCAGCACAGCGCTGCCGGTAGCGACGGTCGTGACAACCGCACGCGAAATCAGGGTGTTCTTCATGTCGGGGAGTGTCCTCTTGGTCTGGTGAAGGGGTGGGGAGTTCTACGAATCTTCAGACCAGGGCAGGAGGGCCGCGCCGCGAGATGCTGGCGCGAAGAAGGGCGTCGACGGGTCCGTGATGGATTCCGGTCGAGACGGTGTGGCCGCGGGAAGTGACGGCGGCGGGAGCCAGGGACGCCAGGACGACGTGGAGAGCGTGGGTGACAACGCGGTAGAGGCGCTCGGCGGCTAGGACCGCCACCGCACAGGCGACGGTGGCACCGGCGTGAGCACCGAGCATCACCAATCCCGGAGCGGGCGAATGAGCGTGCTCGGAGAGCGTCATGGTGGTGTGGGCGGCAAGCTGACCCAGGCCAAGAGCCACGATCAGGGCAGCGGGCCCCCGGGAGAGGGCGGGAAGGGTGGCCGTCACGGCGCCGACGGTTGCGCAGACTGCGAGCAGCAGGGTCAGCGACGACGACTGTGGCAGCTCGCCTCCACCGATTCCGTGCGCAGCGACAGCGAGAGCAGCCGAAGCGGAACCGACAGATATCCCCCGGAGGGTCGCGGTCTGCTCGGCTGCTCTCACTGGCGTTCTCAGGTCTAGCGCACGCCGAGACGTGCGAGCAGATCTGCTTCGACGCCGTCGAGTTCGGAAGAAATTGCCTGGTGAGCTGCCTTACGGCGAGCCTGCGGCATCTGCTCGGCAGCGCGAACTGCCGTGCTGAGATCGCCGAGGCGCTCACGGATGGCGGCGGCAAAACGCTGCGTCTCCGCATCGTCGGGCTTGCGGCTGAGGATCTCGGTGACCGAGCTCTCGGCACCGGCGATACGAGCGCTCAACTTCGCGCCGTGACCGGTGTAGTCACCGAGCTGGTCGACGGCGATGCCCATCTTCTGTGCACGCGTGGTGTCGAGCTGGGCGCGCACAGCCGTTGCAGCGCGGTAGGCGATCGGCAGGAGAACGGGGGCAAGCAGACGTGCCACACCCAGGTACTTACGCACCTTGGCGACAGTCAGGCCCTGATTCGCAGCGGCTTTCTCCTGCGCCTTCAGGGTCGCGATCTGCGCCTTTTCGATCTTGTGCTGTGACTCGATCTCGGCTTTCTCCAGCTTCTTGAGCGACTTGGTCTCGACCTTGTCGCGCTTACGCTGGCTCTTGGCGTTGAGCTTCGCCTCGACCTCAGCCTTGTGCTTGAGAGCCTTTGCCTCCGCCTTGCGGGTGGCACGAGACTTTCGCTTCTTGAACAACCCCATCGAAAAGGACCCCGTTTCCAGGTGTTTGTGTGTTGCCAGGTACCTGCGCTTCGGCTTCAGCCTAGKGGAGCACATAATCTTCGTCATCGTGTGTTCCGTTAACAACCCCGCGCCCCAGCTCCCGATCATCGATTCGGGGGCGTTGACCCGATGCCGTCATCGGGTGCGTCTGGACGGGTTGTTTCCCGGGAAATCGGCTTCGGAACCCGTCGACACCGGCGTCAAGCAGCGCCAGGATGCCGCGATCGCGAAGCGCGCGGAGATCGCCGAACTCGTGATCGGCGCTGCTCCCGAGCGTTGGGTGAAGATCAACCCCGATCAATCGGCGTCGGCTCAGGCTCGTGACACTCTTGCTGCCTGTGAGGCCGGCGCGGACCGGATCTGGGGCGCGGTCTTGCCCGTCGAGCGCGACACCGGACGCAAGGGCCGCTGCGAAATGCTCATCCGTGACGACGAGGGCGGCGGGTACATCCCCGTCATTGTCGTCAATCACAAGGTGACCGATCCCGGCCAGGGCGCGATCACCTCGGGGCTCTTCGAATGGGAGCCCGCGGTCGATCCCAAGCGCAAGGTCCGCAGTCAGGTCCGCGATCAGATGCGCGTCGCGCAGGTCTATCGGATGCTCGAGCGTCGTGGGCTGGCGAGCCCGTCGCTCACGGCAGGCGCGATCGGATACAACGGAGACTGCGTCCTCGTCCACGACCTCAGTGCGATTCTCGACGATTACGACGAGCGTTTCGCCGACCGTATCGCTGTTGCCCGCGGTGAGGTGCTGACGTCCCCTTCACAGGTGAGCGAGTGCAAGTCGTGCCCGTGGTGGACCGAATGCAAGCAGGAGTTGGTTCGCAACCGCGATGTCAGCCTGGTGGCTGTCGGATCGCGAGCGGAGCTTCTGCGCGACGTCGGCTGCAACACGATCGATCAGCTGGCCGCATGGGACGGTGAGCCGCTCGAGGATTGGCCGCACGGAAATTTCGACGACGCAGTAGTGATCGCCAAGGCGTGGTTGGCAGATGCTCCGTTGGTGCGGCGGTTCGAGAAGATCTCGGTGACTCGGGCGGACATCGAGATCGACGTCGACATGGAGAGCTATCAGGAGCACGGGGCCTACCTGTGGGGAACGCTGCTCAATGTCGGTGGCTTCTCGATGTATCGAGGATTTGCGACGTGGGATCCGCTGCCGACGCGTGACGAGGCGCGGTCGTTCGCGGAGTTCTGGGGCTGGCTGATGGCGGAGCGTGCCGCAGCCGCTGCTTCGGGTAAAACCTTTGCCGCATACTGCTATTCGCGTTCGGCCGAGGACAAGTGGTTGTTGGACTCGGCGCGCAGGTTTGCCGGCGAGCCCGGGATTCCGAGCAAGGACGAGATTCGTGAGTTCATCGACAGTCCGCAGTGGGTCGACATCTATCAAGCGGTGAGTGATCAGTTCATCTGCCCGAACGGCAAGGGACTCAAGAAGATTGCCCCCGTCGCCGGGTTCAACTGGCGTGACGCCGAAGCCGGTGGTGAAGCGTCGATGGCGTGGTACCGCGAGGCGGTCGGCTACGACGGTGAGCCCGACGAGACGCAGCGGACACGCATCCTGCAATACAACGAGGATGATGTCATCGCCACCAAGGTCCTACGTGAGTGGATGACGGACCGCGCGGAGAAGGAAATTCCGCTGGCTTCCGAGTTGTAGCGCTGATCCGTTCTGTCGCTATTGTCTGAAACATCCTATTTAACAGTGTGTTTCAATTCGTAGTTTCTCGTCATCGTGTGCCCCGAACCCGCATCCGCGCTACCTTCATCTGGTCGGCTCCACGATGGAGGGTGTTGCATGCTGAGCAGGCTGACTTCGAGTGCGAGCGACGCCGAACTGTCTGACGTCGAGCGGCGCGACCTCTTCGCACGCCAGATACTGCAGGTGACGACGGTCGCGCCACTGGCCAACATGGTCAATGTATTCAGCGTGTGCGCTCTGCTTGCGTATGTCATACCTCCCGGTCACAACGAGTTTCGGGTGATCTGGGGTGCCGCGGCCTTCTTGGTTGTCCTCAATTCGGTGCGCGTCTGGATACCGCGAGTCGTCCTGAAGGGCCGGTACACGCCCAAACATACGACGAGGTACGACTACTGGGCGCTCATGCTCGAGGTGATCCTGCTTGGGCTTCTGCTTGTCGTTCTCGCCGCCGTGATGCTTCCCGTGGCGGACAACTCGCGAAAGCTTGTGCTTATAGCGACATTCGCCGGAGTCATGGGCGCCGGCGCCGTGGCATTGTCGACGGTTCGGTCGATAGCGGTAGCGTGGATTCTGGTGCACAGCATCGGATTGCTCGTCGTTATCCTGCCTAAGAGAACCACGGAATACACTGTCCTCTCGTTCCAGTTGGTCGTTTACTCGGTGACACTGATTATCGGCGTCGTGTACCTCTGGGCGTCGTTCCGAAGTCGTTGTCTTGCCGAGTTCGAGGCTGCTGCCGAGCGCCAGACGGTCAGTTTGCTTCTCGACGATTTCGAGGGCGGGTCACGCGACTGGCTGTGGGAAGTCGACACCACCGGGACGTTGTCGCACACCTCCGCTCGGCTGTCGCAGATCTCGGGAGTCTCCGTCTCCGACCTGCGAACCCTGTCGCTGCGCGGATTGTTGGATCGGCTCGACGTCGGTTCGACGAAGAGTGGTCGAGCCGCGGTCCACGTCATCGGAGATCACCTCGACCGCCTCATGCCGTTTCGAGAGGTCGTCATTCCCGTTCGTGTCGGCGGCGTCGACCGATGGTGGTCTCTGTCGGGTCATCCCAGGCTTTCCGAGGCCATGGAGTTCGTGGGTTGGCGAGGCGTGGGCTCGGACATCACCGAGAAGTACAACTACGAGCGGCGAATTCTTTGGCTTGCTGCAACCGACGGACTGACCGGGCTCCCGAATCGCCGGACGTTCGGCACGGAGCTGTCCGACGCGCTCGGCGCTGTCCGGACCGGCGAGCAGGTTCTTGTCGGCATCCTCGACCTGGACAATTTCAAGTCGGTGAACGACACGTTAGGGCACCCCGTCGGCGACAAACTGTTGATTTCCGTTGCTGCACGGCTCAATCGGGTGGTCGACGGTGCCATGTGCGCCCGAATCGGTGGCGACGAATTCGGCGTCGTCTTGCGGGGAACAGGGGACGGCGGCGAGGTGTTTGCTCGCTATCTGGGTGCATTGCGTGAGCCGTTTTTCGTGCGGGGGAATCGCATCGAGGTTCGTGCATCGATCGGTTATGCCAGCTCACCGGCAGATTCCGAAGACGCGGACACGCTTGTCATGTCCGCCGACCTGGCGCTGTATGCCGCAAAATCCGCCGGCAAGAACCGGGTCGGAAGATACTCGCCGGTGCTGCGCGCGCGGGCCAGGGAACGAGCATCGGCCCTGCAAGAGCTTGGGCTCGCGATCGAGTCTCGGCAGTTCGAGCTGTACTACCAACCGCAGGTTCGTGCGGACACCGGCCGCGTCGAGGGTTTCGAGGCACTGCTGCGCTGGAACCATCCGGTGCGGGGAGTGCTTGCGCCGCGCATTTTCATCGATGTCGCGGAAGAGACGGGTTTGATTGTCCCGCTGGGGCTTCAGGTTTTACACATGGCCTGCGCCGAAGCGACGACCTGGCCCGATGACACCTATGTGACGGTGAACGTCTCTCCGGTGCAACTGATGTCGTCCGGCTTCGGATCAGCAGTCAACGATGCGCTGGAGGCATCCGGTCTGTCCAGCAAACGGCTTCAGCTGGAAATCACAGAGACGGGAGCGGTAGAGGAGCTTGCCGTCGCCGAGCTGGATCGCCTGCGTGCCACCGGAATTGCGATTGCCCTGGACGACTTCGGAACTGGCTATTCGTCTTTCGAGAGTTTGAAGAAACTGCCGTTGGACATTCTCAAGATCGACCGGTCGTTCATCACCGAACTGAGCGAGGGTGATTCGGCAGTTGTCACTTCGGTGGTCGAGGTGGCGAAGGCGCTCGGTATGCAGTCATTGGCGGAAGGCGTGGAGACGGCCGACCAATTGAGTCTCTTGCGTACCGCCGGTTGCGAATTGGTTCAGGGTTACTACGTCAGCCGACCGATGCCGGCGACGGAAGTGGCCGAGTACCTCAGCGCAACTGCCCAATCCAGCGGTGGGTACCCCCCCCACAGCAGGGAGGTTAGCGCGGCGCCATGCGGAGAGCGCCGTCCATGCGGATGGTCTCGCCGTTGAGGTAGTCGTGCTCGACGATCATCTGCGCGAGCTGCGCGTACTCGGACGGCTGGCCCAGGCGGGACGGGAACGGAACGCCGGCCTCGAGGCCCTTGCGGTACTCGTCGGTGACGCCTGCGAGCATCGGGGTGTCGATGATGCCGGGGGCGATGGTGTTGACGCGGATGCCGAACTGCGCGAGGTCACGGGCAGCCGGAACAGTCATGCCGTGCACGCCGCCCTTGGAAGCGGAGTACGCGATCTGGCCGATCTGTCCTTCGAAGGCAGCAACGGAAGCGGTGTTGATGACGACGCCACGCTGGCCGGACTCGTCGACGGCCTCGGTCTTGGAGATGGCGTCGGCCGCGAGGCGCATGACGTTGAAGGTGCCGAGCAGGTTGACGGTGATGACCGTGCGGAACAGCTCGAGGTCGTGCGGACCCTTCTTGGACAGGATGCGTCCGGCCCAGCCGACACCGGCACAGTTGACGACGATACGCAGCGGCGAGCCCGACTCGACGATCTGGTTGATCGCTGCTTCGACGTCTTCGCCGCTGGTCACGTCGGTGGGGATGAGGGTGACGCCGGCGGGGACGTTGTCGCCTGCGCGCTCGATCGACGCGGGCAGATCCAGGCCGAAGACGGTAGCGCCGGCGTCGGCGAGGCGCTTGGCTGTTGCGGCGCCGAGGCCTGATGCCGCTCCGGTGACCAGTGCTGCGGTTCCCTTGATTTCCACTTCGTGTGCTCCTCGAGTTAGCGATCGGTAAGGCGGTGGTGCGTGTCGAGAACCATAACGCGAGGGTGTATGTGAGGGCGAACGCGCGAGACCCGCGTAGGGCTGGGTACCTTGGACGCGAGGTCTGAGAGCAAAGCACCGGACGAGAGGGGACCTGCGTGAGCAAGGCGCCTGTGCGTCCCGCCGCTTCTGTCGAGAATTTCGAGCGGTTGCAGCGCGACCCGCTCTTCGAAGATCTTGCCGAGCTGATTGCCGAGGTTCTCTCCTACGCGTTCGATGCGCCGGCCGCCGTCGAGATCGAACAGTGGACGATCAGTTGCCTGCCGTCGACAAATCGATCGGCGGAGCGCCATCGCTTGTTCACACTCAACATCGGTCCGATGGAGATTCTGAGCGTCGAGTGCCATCTGGTCGGCGGTAAGCCGATCGAGCACGTCATGTCCGTATACGTATCCAGTTCGGCACTGGAATCGCGAACCGGCTGCAGCATCGAAGAACTCGATGACAAGCACGATCTGGTCGCCATCAGACGCACCGAGTTGGCGTCCGCCGACGGCGACGGGACCGTGATCGACTGCAGTCTCGAGGACTCGGATGCGTTGGAACAGTTTGCTCAACTGCCCGTCGACATGACGACGGTTCGTCCGCTCGCGGAGCATCTTGTTGCCAAGGGCAAGGGCCCATTTCGGCAGTATCACAACTCCGGATTCGCCAAATATGTACTGGAAAGGTCGCTCGACCATGGTTGATCAGTTGCCCATCCGCCTCCCGCGTGTGCTGCGAGACGGGGACGATGCCGGCGCGGTCGACGTGCTGCAGGAATACTTCACGAGGCCGCTCCGAAAGACGGGCTATCTCCGTACCGGTGCGCTGTGGGATTCCTGGGATCCCAGTGGCGACCGCGATCGTGATGCGAACATCTTCACCGCGGAAGATCTTGTTGCGGTGACGCTTCTGTCGGTTCAGGTTCCGGCGCAGGGAGCCTTCTTCCTACTCGGGGAGAACAATGCCGAACTGAATCGACTCCTGGCCGCCGTGGGCCCCGATCGCGATCTGTCGAACGAACCCGATCCCTTCACTCCGGAATCTCCGGTGTGGCGGTTGGAGACGGCGCTTCGAGAGATTCACGGCGTCGGGCGAACCATGGCGTCCAAACTGATCGCACGTAAGCGTCCGCGGCTCTACCCGATTTACGACGACGTCATCGGGCGGGAGTTGGGAACGAAGGCTGCCCATCTGGAACCGGTACGAGAGGCCTTGCACGACGGAGAATTACACGGGCGATTGCTCGACTTGCGAGTTCGTGCCGGACTGGACGATGCCATTCCGGCGATCCGGGTGCTGGATGTGCTCGCCTGGATGCAGGGTAAGGGATACAAACCGGCACTCTAGCTTTCTTGTCGGTGGGCAGGTCTAGTGTCGAATGTATGTTCGATAATGGATCGACGGGCGGTGTGGGGGCAGTCGTAGATGACGGCCGTCCTGTCGTCGATCCACTCGTGCTGCCGGACATGCTCTTTGCCACGGCGCAGAGCGAGAACATGTTGGCCGCACAGAAGGTGCTCGGTGCATCGATGTTGTCGGAGTCGAGATTCAATGCGGAACTCGACGTGTCCGGTGATGTCGACAAGGCGTGGCGGATCGCGTGCAACGAGATCGCGGTCATGCTCACGTGTTCGCGGCGCACAGCCGAAGTTCACATCGAGATCGGTGACGCCTTGCGCGAGTTCCTTCCGCTCACCAAGGCTGCATTTGCTGCCGGCGAGCTGGACTATGCGCGTGTGCGCAAGATTGTCGACGGACTCACCGGGGCCGCCCCCGAGGCGATCGCAGCACTCGAGCGCCGGGTACTTGCCTCCGCGCACCGTCTTCCGCCCGGGCAACTGGAGCGCGACATTGAACGTCAGCTCTTTGCCTACGATCCGGACGCTGCCGCCGAACGTCGCCGGAAAATGCTGGAACACCGCGATGTTCGCACGCGTGCAGACCGTCACGGACTCGCCCAGTTGCAGGCAACACTCAGCGCGAACGAGGCTGTCGAAGCGCTTGGCCTGATCAACGAGGCCGCCGGAAGCGTCTGCAACCACGATCCACGAAATGCCTCGACGCGCCGGGCCGACGCGCTGGTTGCTCTCCTGCACGGTGAGAACGGGCTGACTTGCCAGTGTGGCAGCGAAACGTGCGAGGCAGCATCCCCATCAGGTCGATCAACTGCGCCCTCACGTCGGAAGCCGTTGCTGCACATCGTGTGCGATCTGGCGACGCTCCTCGGGTTGACGTCAGATCCCGCGAGTATCGACGGGTACGGGCCAATCGATCCCGACTTTGCTCGCGAGCTTGCCGCCGATTCCACTTGGCAGGCACTGTTTGTCGACTTTCGCTCTCAGGCCGCCGGGAATCGACCGCGTCGGCAACATGCACCGACTGTCCTGCCGCTTGTCACCCGACGTGATCGCCTGAGTCGCGAACCGAAAGGCTGCGGAGATCGGATTCGGGCGATGCAACGGTTGGTCGCGCGAGCCCCGGACATAGTTCGAAGATCGGATGGGCATGGCGCCCAGCCCGATCCACCTCCCGGCGCGCTGACCTATGCTCCGGGAGCGGCTCTGGCCGCATTGGTGCGGGCCGTCGACGGTCACTGCCGATTTCCTGGCTGTTCGGTGCCCGCGAGCAGGTGCCAACTCGACCACATCACCGAGTTCGATCCTTCCGATCCGAGACGCGGTGGGTGGACCATTGCGAGCAACCTCCAATGCCTGTGTCGTCATCACCATCAGGTGAAGACCTACAGGTTGTGGACGCCGGTAATGCTCGTGGATCGTGCCATTCACTGGACCGATAAAACCAGCGGGTTGACGACTGTCACGGTTCCGGAGAGGCGCTGACTTCGAAGATGGTCTCCAGACCGTCTTCTTCGTCCCACTGCTCACCGACTTCGTTGAAACCGTACTGGCTGATCAGATTTCGCGATGCGATGTTGTCCGGGCTGATGGTCGCTCGAACGATGTGCACTTCGGATTGGCGACTCGCGACGTCGAGAAGTATCTCGAGGGCAGTTCGAGCGTAGCCCAGTCGCCGGAATGCCGGGTCGATGCGATATCCGATCTCCACCATCCCGCGCGCGTCGGGGCGACCGTGGAATCCGGCCAGCCCCACCGGCGTCGAGGTGCGGGCATCGACGGCGATGCGGGTGATCCACGCGCTGTCGAGTGGGTTCCCGGTTATCTGCGTGCTCCGGTAGCGCCACAAGCCCTGGCATTCTTCGCCGAGGAGATACGTGGTCAGGAGGTTGGGTTCGAGTTCCATTGCGAGAGTGGCGTTGTCTTCACCCAGTGCGTGTAGGGCGAGTGGTGGAACCCGGATCAGTTGAAGTCCACGTCCGTCGAGTGCCCAGGGTAGTTCGGTAACTGTCACAGGTCGGCGATCGGAGTCGACAGAGTTATGTCGACGCCGATGCTCCGAAGATTGCCGTCCAGAACCTGCCAGATGGAGCGCCCGAGGAACTCGGCCAATTCCGCACTGGTCACATCGGAACCCGGCTGGCTGAGCCAACGGTTGACGCTGACGTCGACCAATCCGATGACGCCGAAAGCCAAGGGCTCCGCCATCTTCGACGGTTTGCCGCGGCTGGCGAGGATCGCACCCAACAGGTTCCCCAATTGGACGGCGATGGCCGTCTTGGTTCCGGTCACCACTTTCGAACCGGTGGCCCGCGTGCTCGGCGAGCCCTTGCCTAAAAAGTGGTGCAGTCGTGGGTATTTCACAATCCACTGGAGGTAGGTCTCGACTGCCCGTGAGATAGCCTCGCCGACCGTGCCTTGCGGCGTGAGGGTGGGTGTCAGGTCGGTCATCATCATCTCGAGGATGCGAACTCGCAGCTGCTCGTCGAGGTCGGCTCGATCCTTGAAGATCCGGTAGACAACGGAACGTGGGACGTCGGCGCGCTCGGCGATCTGCTGGACGCCGACGTCGGCGCCACCTTCGTTGACTGCATCGAGTGCTGCGTCGAGGATCCGCGCTTTGCGCTGCTCCTTGTGATCGTTCCAGCGAGTGCTGCGCCCGTCGGGCTGCGCCGACTCGGCTGTTTTTGTCATAAATCGAACGATACTCACCCCGCCATTGACTGGACAAGATGTCTCACATACTTTGGTGGGACAGCGTGTCACACACAGATACCGTTCTCTTCAGGAGTGGCAATGAGTAACAGGGTTTTTGTCGTCGGCGTCGGCATGACGAAGTTCGAGAAGCCGGGAGCCCGCGAGTGGGACTACCCCGACATGGCACGCGAGTCGGGTACCAAGGCGCTCGAAGACGCGGGTATCGACTACACCGAGGTCGAGCAGGCATACGTCGGCTACGTCTACGGCGAGTCCACCGCAGGTCAGCGGGCTGTCTACGAGCTGGGTCTGACGGGCATCCCCATCGTCAACGTCAACAACAACTGTTCGACGGGATCGACCGCGCTCTACCTCGCCACGCAGGCAGTCAAGAGTGGTCAGGCCGACTGCGCACTGGCGCTGGGCTTCGAGAAGATGCAGTCCGGGTCCCTCGGATCCACCTACGACGACCGTGAACAGCCACTCATGCGGCACCTCCTCGCTCTCGCCGAGCTGCAGGAGTTCGCGATGCCGCCCGCTCCGTACATGTTCGGCGCGGCCGGCGTCGAGCACATGGAACGCTTCGGGACCACTGCAGAGCAGTTCGCGAAGATCGCCGTCAAGAACCACAAGCACTCACTGAACAACCCGTACGCGCAGTTCCAGGACGAGTACACCCTCGAGCAGATCCTCGAAGCACGCCAGATCCACGGGCCGCTCACCAAGCTCCAGTGCTCGCCTACCTCGGACGGATCCGGCGCGGCGATCATCGCCAGCGAAGCATTCGTCGAGAAGCACGGCCTCGCTGCTCAGGCGATCGAGATCGTCGGACAGGCCATGGTCACCGACATGAACAGCACCTTCGAGGACAAGAGCGCGATCAGTCTCGTCGGCGCGGACATGACCCGTAAGGCCGCTGAGAAGGTGTACGCGCAGGCCGGGATCACCGCCGACGACGTCGACGTCATCGAACTCCACGACTGCTTCTCCACCAACGAGTTGCTGACGTACGAGGCACTCGGACTGTGCGCCGAAGGTGACGGCGGCAAGCTCGTCGACGCCGACGACACCACCTACGGCGGACGCTGGGTGGTCAACCCGTCCGGCGGCCTCATCTCCAAGGGTCACCCCCTCGGCGCAACCGGTCTTGCCCAGTGCGCCGAACTCACCTGGCAGCTCCGCGGAACCGCCGACAAGCGCCAGGTCGACGGTGCGAAGGTCGCGCTCCAGCACAACATCGGACTCGGCGGCGCAGTTGTCGTGACCGCATACAAGCCCTACGCACGCTGAATCACACCCACAACCCGCCAGCTACCCACTAGGAGTTTCATCATGGCTTCCGTTTCCGTCTCCGCTGTACTGCCCGCATCCCCCGAGAAGACCTGGGATGCGCTCTCCGACCTGTCTCGCTGGGAAGAGTGGCTCACCATTCACCAGGGCTGGAAGAGTGAACTCCCCACCCAGGTTGCGTTGGGCGCCAAGTTCACCGAGGTCGTCTCCGTGATGGGTATGGCAAACAAGATCGAGTGGACCGTCGAAGAGGTCGAGGTTCCGAAGATGGTCAAGATTGCCGGTACCGGAATGGCCGGCGTCACCGTCGAATTCGTTCTCTCGGTCGAGGCCGACGGTTCCGGTTCGAAGGCAACCGTCGACGCCAGCTTCAAGGGCACCATGATCGTCGGGCCGATCGGCAAGGCAGTAGCCAAGAACGCCAAGGCTGATCTCGAGGCCTCGCTGGCCAAGTTCGCCGAGCTGGTCGGGTAACGGCTCAATGACGACACCGAAGACCAACGCGGTCGAATTCGATACGTCCGGGCTGGACGTATGGACCGACCCGGAGCACTTCGAGGTGACAGCCGAGCGCATCGCTGAATACGCCGCTGCCACCAACGATCCCATCGAGCGACACCTGAAGGGCGAGATCGCTCCACCGGTCTTCGCGGTGGTACCCGTCTTCATGTCGATGGCACCCGCTGCGCTGTCGGTGGCGCCGGTCGAACTGCTGATGAAGCTCGTTCACGGTGAGCAGGACTTCCTGTTCCACCGTCCGATCTACCCCGGTGACCACCTTGTCGCTCGTGCCAAGCCCATCGGATTCGAGGGCCGAGACAACGGATCCACCGTCGTCATCTACGTCGAAACCAAAACCGACAAGGGTGAATTGGTCAACGAGCAGTGGATGACGGCCTTCTTCCGCAAGGTCGACGCGGGCCCCGGACTTGGCGAGAAGGCTCCCGAACACCGATTCGACGACGCTCTTCGCGCTGGTAGTCCCGCAGCGGTGGTGAACCAGCACATCGACGAGGACCAGACATTCCGGTACTCACCGGCTTCCGGCGATCCGATGCCGATTCACCTCGACGAGGAGATCGCTCGGATGTCCGGTCTCCCCGGAATCATCAACCACGGACTGTGCACGATGGCGTTCACGTCGTGGGGAGCCCTGACCGAACTGGCAGGCGGCGAGACCGAGCGGTTGCGCCGTCTCGCAGTGCGATTCGCGAAACCCGTACTCCCGACACAGGACATCGAGACGGTGTTCCACAAGTCGGGTTCGGCAGACGGAGCCACGTCGTACTCGTACGAAACCAGCGCGGTCGGTGACCTCGTCATCAAGGACGGCCTCGCGGTCATCGCCGACAAATGAGTCTTCATGTCCGACAACTGAACTGATGGGAATCTGAACTGATGGGAAGTCTCGACGGTCGCGTAGCGATCATCACCGGAGCAGGACGCGGCATCGGCCGTGAGCATGCGCTGCTCTTCGCTCGTGAGGGTGCGAGCGTCGTGGTCAACGATCTCGGCGGCGCAAACGACGGATCGGGCGCAGATGCCGGCCCGGCGCAGCAGGTAGTCGACGAGATCGTCGCTGCAGGCGGTAAGGCCGTTGCCAACACCGACAACATCGCCACCTGGGACGGCGCCGAGGGCCTCGTCAAGC
Source organism: Rhodococcus sp. P4_F3_2 (assembly GCF_056401335.1). Lineage (NCBI taxonomy): Bacteria > Bacillati > Actinomycetota > Actinomycetes > Mycobacteriales > Nocardiaceae > Rhodococcus > Rhodococcus sp. P4_F3_2. The sequence goes on along the minus strand of NZ_JBFUJN010000005.1, from coordinate 146,183 downwards.
AGGCCGTCAGCGAGTTCGGCCGACTCGACGTACTGGTCAACAACGCGGGCATTCTCCGTGACGCCTTCATCGCCGGTATGGACGAGAGCCAGTGGGACGCAGTCATTGCCGTGCACCTCAAGGGTCACGCGGCGACGCTGCACCACGCTGCCGCGTACTGGAAGGACCAGAGCAAGGCAGGCGAGACCGTCAACGCTTCGGTCATCAACACCGCTTCGGCTTCGGGTACCTTCATGCCCAACGCGGGCCAGGGCAACTACGGCGCCGCCAAGGCGGGCATCGCAGCCCTGACTCTGGTGGCCGCTGACGAGCTCGATCGATACGGCGTACGTGTCAACGCTATTGCGCCGATCGCGCGTACTCGGCTGACGCTGGCGACACCCGGTATGGGCGCGTTGTTCGCCGCCGAGGTCCCCGAGGGTGAGTTCGACGCGTTTGCGCCGTCCAACATCTCCCCGCTGGTGGCCTATCTTGCGGCAGCGGATTGCAAGCTGACCGGCAAGGTGTATGCCGTTCAGGGTGGGGCCATCACGGAACTCGCCGGCTGGCACGGTGTGAACACCATCGAGAGCGAGGGTCCCTGGACCACCGCCGACCTCGCAGAACGTCTGTAAGCGCATGGCACGCAACGCATACGAACTCGGCCTCGGGCTGAGTGAGGAGCACACCGCACTCGCAGATTCGGTGCGGTCATTCGCCGAGCGCACCATCACTACCGAGCAGGTGCGCGCGGCGGTGGAGTCGAGGACCGAGGACAAGTTCCCCGAGTTCTGGACGGCACTGGTCGGGCAAGACCTTCTCGGGCTCGCGGTTCCGGAAGAACAGGGTGGTCACGGCGCCGGTCTGCAGACCTTGGCGGTGGCACTGGAAGCATTGGGCCGCACTGTCTCTCCCGGCCCGTTTGTTCCGACGGTATTGGCAAGCGCCGTTCTCGGCGCCGCTGATTCCAAGGCGGGACCCGAGTTCCTGCCGGGCCTGATCGACGGAAGTCGTACGGCAGCAGTCGCCTTGGGTGCACCGTTGACGGCCGAGTCGTCGGACGGCGGATACAAGATCACGGGCGCACTCGACGGTGTGCTCGGCGGTGAACATGCCGACGTGCTGCTGGTCCCGATCCAGTTGCCCGAGGGTGTCCGCTACGCGGTGCTCGAGAGCAGCGCAGTCGCGATCACCGTGCAGGACAGCATCGACGTGCTGCGCGGCAGTGCGCGGATCGAAGCTGACAATGTTCAGATCAGCGCCGAACGGATACTCGACGGTCTCACCGAGGCGCGGGTACGGTCCATTGCCGCAGTCGTTCTCGGTGCCGAAGACGTCGGCGTCATGTCCTGGTGTGTTTCCACTGCGTCGGAGTACGCCAAGACACGCGTGCAGTTCGGGCGACCCATCGGCCAGTTCCAGGGCGTCAAGCACAAGTGTGCGCAGATGGGCATTGCGCTCGAGCAGGCACGCGCCGTTGTGTGGGATGCGGCAAGCGCATTGGACAAGGGCGACGACACGGCAGATTTTGCCGCCGATATCGCCGCAGTCATCGTGCCGGACGCCGCAGTGCAGGTAGCGCAGGATTGTGTGCAGGTCCACGGCGGCATCGGATTCACGTGGGAGCACGACGCCCACCTGTACTACCGCCGCGCGCTCTCGATCCGCGGCATTCTCGGCACCCGCGAGGATCGTGCCAACCGTGTTGCGCAGCAGGCACTTGACGGTGTCAGCCGGGCTTCGGTTCTCGAACTGCCGCCCGAGGCAGAGGAGATCCGCGGCGACATTGCGGCCGAGCTTGCCAAGTTGGTCGAGCTCGACGAGGACGACCAGCTGATCGCGCTCGGCGACGGCGGCTGGGTTCAGCCTCACCTGCCGAAGCCGTACGGGCGCAGCGCCGCTCCGCTAGAGCAGATCGTCATCTCCCAGGAGATCAAGGCTGCAGGTATCTCGATGCCGCAGCTCCTGATGGGCACCTGGGCCGTGCAGGCCGTCGTAGCGCATGGTTCGGACAAGCAGAAGCAGGAATTGGCAATACCGACCCTGCAGGGTGAGCTGGTGTGGTGCCAGCTCTTCAGTGAACCCGGTGCTGGTTCCGACCTCGCGTCATTGTCCACGAAGGCCGAAAAGGTCGACGGCGGTTGGAAGATCACCGGTCAGAAGATCTGGACCACGGTTGCTCAGTTCTCCGACTGGGCAATGCTGATCGCCCGTACGGACGCCACCAAGCCGAAGCATCAGGGCATCACCTACTTCGTGCTCGATATGTCGACACCGGGCATCACCGTCCGCCCGCTGCGTGAGATGACGGGTTCGGCGTTGTTCAACGAGGTGTTCCTCGACGACGTGTTCATCCCCGACGAGAACGTGGTCGGCGAGGTCAACGACGGCTGGAACGTCGCACGTACGACGCTGGCCGGCGAGCGCGTCGCCCTGAGCCAGAAGATGGAGGCGTACGCCTCGGACTCCGATCTGCTGAAGTTCGCGAAGTCGGCAGACCTGAGCCCGATCGGGCGCTACCGCGTCGGCGAGCTGGTGGCCGAGAGTCAGGCGATCGACCTCATCGGCTCCCGCGTTGTGCTCAAGCAACTTTCGGGAATCGACGTGAGTACGACGTCGAGCGTCGGCAAGCTGTTGGCGATGAAGATCAGCCAGTCGATCGCCGAGTTCGTCGTCGCCGAACTGGGTGCTGCCGGAGCGGTCAGCATCCCAGGTCAGCCAAGCGACAAGGCGATGGAGCAGCTCATTTCGGGCCGTGCCACCACCATTTACGGCGGCACAACCGAGGTGCAACTCAACGTGATCGGTGAGCGCATGCTCGGATTGCCGCGAGATTGAGGGTATTGACCGGTGAGGCTCAGTCCTGGATTCTTCTCCAGGGCTGAGCCTCTTCCAGTTCGAAGGCCAATTCGAGGAGCGTGCGCTCGTCGCCGAGATCGGCGGAGAAATGCGAAGCCAACGGCAAACCGTTGCTGGTCTGGTGCATCGGTAGCGAAATCGCGGGACCACCGGAGATGTTGTTGAGCGGTGTGAACGACGTGTACGCGATCAACTTGTCGAAGAGTTCCTCGAAAGGCTGAGCGGGAGAGAGGTATCCGAGTTCAGGGGTGGTGTGCCCCAGGGCCGGCGAGAGCACGACGTCGTACTTCAAGAACATGGCGCTGTACTGCTGCTGGAGGCGTCGCAGGCGGTAGAGCACGCGCGGCGTCTTCACCAGGTTCTTCCGGTACAGCGTGTACAGGCCCTTGGTGAGATTGTCGGTGCCGGACTTGTCGAAGTCGGGCCCGAGCATCTGTTTGCCACCGGTGGAGATGGCAAACGACAAAAAGCCCCAGTAGATGCTGAAGTCGTCGATGAATTCCGGTCCGACTGGCAATGCCGCGTCCTCGACGTGATGGCCAAGGCCGGCAAGGAGTTCAGCCGTAGCTTCGACGGACTTGCGTGTCTCGTCGTCGGTCTTGGTGACCGTCACGGAATCGGTGATCACGCCGACGCGCAGGCGGGTTGAGCTGGGTCCTTCGATCAGGCGAACCGGTGCGAGTCGTGGATTGCGGTAGTAACTTTCGGCCGCTGACATCCATCGTGCGGTGTCACGCACCGTGCGGGTGACGGCGCCCTGAGAGATCAGCCGGATCGGCATCGACTTGTCGGCCGGATCGGCGATGGTACGGCCGCGAGTGGGTTTGAGTCCGACCAGTCCGCAGGCAGCGGCGGGAATGCGAATCGATCCACCACCGTCGTTGGCGTGCGCGATCGGGAGGACTCCGGCAGCAACCAGTGCGGCAGCGCCACCCGAGGAAGCGCCCGACGAGTAGGCCGGGTTCCACGGGTTGTGCACGGGTTCTTCCGTCATGTACTCGGTGGACGCACTGAATCCGAACTCGGGCAGTCGGGTCTTGCCGATCGAAATGGCCCCGGTGGAGAGGAACTGCTTCGCGAAATCGCTGTCAGCCTTGGCGGGGACTGCTGTGAAGGCGGTGCTGCCCTGCTGGGTGGGAAGGCCGGCGCTGTCGGTGTTGTCCTTGATCGCGGTGGGGACGCCGGCGAAGATGCCCGCGGCCGGCCGGTTGCTCCTGGCAAGGGCGCGATCGAAGTCTGTGCAGGCCAAACCATTCAATTGCCCCTGCACTACCTCGGCGCGCGCGATCGACGCCTCCATGACCTCCCGTCCGGTCACCTCGCCTGATTCGATCCGGGCGGCGACGCCGGTGGCGTCGAGATCGCCCAGGGCGTCATCGGTGAATGCGTGGACGGGGGTGTTGGGGCTCATGGGGATCCTTGTCAGGCGGAGGCACTCAGGTCGTCCGTCCAGCATATTGGACGGACGACCCCTGAGTGGCGCTATCTGTGGATTGCGGTATCAGCTACCGAAGATCGTCACAGCCTGCTCTGCTGCCGTCGGTGCCTGCTGGAACAGGCCCTGAGGGATGAACTGCTGAGGAATGAACTGCTGGGGACCCAACTGCTGGAAGTTCGTGACCATCGGGTGGATGACGTTGTTGAATACATCGTTGAACATGTGTTGTGTCCTTCGGTTACAGCGTTTTTCGAACTTCTGACTCCATCGACACTAAGCACGGTTCGGGTGGGTTTCAACGAAAATCACTGATACACAGTCAAGTTCAAGTTCATTGCCAGCTAGGGGCCAGGAATCGGCGTTTCTTCACAGCTTCGACGCGGTGCCGTGCAGATTCTTGGCTGTCGGGGACGTCTCGACGGATTTTGGATCGGGGTACGTGCCCAGTACGCGATCGGCCGTTCCCGCGGTGGTGACGGTGAACCAGTAGTGCTCGTTCTTGAAGTGATGGTTGCGATGGTTGCGCCAAACCGACCGGTAGAGAGCAGTTTTCGGCTTGTAGTCACTGTGGATGAGGAAATGAGTCCACTCGTAGCCGAGACCGAGTACGGAAATGCAGGTCAGGAAGGTCAGCCCGAGTTCGACGCGGGGAAATGCCAGGAGTGCGACGGCAGTCAGGACGGGAATAACGATCAGGAGCGTCTGCCACGGAATGAAGATGAGTGAGACGGTTCGCGGGGCGAAATGGTGCTCCCGATGGCTGCGCGCCAGGCGTGAATCGAGGGTGACGCCGGCAATGGTCCGCGGCTTCCAATGGAGAACGAAGACGTGAATGATCCACTCCACGAAGGGGAATGCGGCAAGCATCACGAGCGGAACAAGGGCGTCGGTGATCTGCCAGTTGCCCAGCGTGAAGCGCGCTACCGCGGCGACCACCAACATCGTGCCGATCATCCAGGGCGTCGGTGACTTACGGAACGTTCGTGCTGCATCGGTCAGAGTGAGAGGCTTGCTCATGGTTTCAGTCCTTCCAGGAAGGTGAGAGCATCGCCGATTGCCGTCGTGCCGGTGTGAAGGAGCTGTGCGGCTGACGCCTCGGCAGTTGACTCGTCGTGTGAAGTGATGGCGGAGGCCAGTTTTCGATACAGGTCGGTCTGGCCGACTTCGGCGACCATGACGGAGGCAAGTGCAGTCATCGCCGGTTCGTATGCAGCGCGCAGGCTGTTGAAGATCAAACGGAAGGCAATGGAATCCGCGCTGTCGACGACGACGTCCCAGAACACCAGAGCGCGGTCTTGCAGCTCCGCCGGATCTTCGGTGGCGCCTAGTTGATCCACGGCCGTGTCGAGTTCTCGGGCAGATTCCGCGGAGATGCGACGGGCGGCCAGCACCGCGATCTGCGGTCCCATCAACTCGCGAGTTTCCAGGACGCTGCGCACCACGGTCAGGTCGGGGACGCCGTCTCGAACCAACAACTGGGGGAGAAGTTCGGGTCCGGCCTGGCGTCGAAAATCTCGCACGGACGTGGACTCGCCCTGGCGGACCTCGACGAGCCCGGCCTGGGCGAGCTTCTGAATTGCCTCGCGGACTGCGGGCCGCGAGACACCGAATGCCTCGGCGAGCTTGCGCTCGCTGGGTAGCGCCTCACCCGCGGCCAACTCTCCGGCCAGCACTTTCACCGAAATCTGGTCGAACACTGCGCCGGAAGCGGAGGTACGTGCAACGGGTTGGAACATGTACTGACCGTAAGCGCTAACTGGTGAGAGGTCAAGTGGTATGACCAGTTACCGTCACTGCAGGTTGCGAGTGGTGTCCGCCAACTTGTTCAGGAAGTCCGTGTAGGTGAGTGCGAATCCGACTTTGTCGTCGTAGTCGAGCGGTGCAACATTGCCGGCGACCACGGCTGGAACACGATCCCACGCCGGGTTGCCCGGCCAGGAGTCGAGATTCTGGGCGACGACGACATCGGCGTCGGCGAGCACATCCGCATTCTCCCAACCGAATTCGGCGCTGTAGCCGCCAATCGCGGCCGACTGGGCGGCGGTGATCGCGTCGTTGGACAAGATCGTGTAACCGAGTGACGACGCTACGTCGACGGTCAGGTTGTTCGGGGTGTTGAACACGAAGAACTTGTCCTCGATCAGCGATACGAAGGCGATCGTCTTGGTCTGCGCGACGGAACCGACGTCGTCGCGGGCAGTGGCGAGAGCGGCTTCGTACCGCGCCTGTGCTGCCGAGGCGGCGGCGGTCTTGCCCAGTAGTGCCAGTTGCTCGCCCATGAATCCCAGAGGCCCGCCGAGTGATTCGGTCTCCTTGTCGGGCGAGCTGCCGTCCTGGATCACCAGAACCGGTGCGATGTCCTCGAAAGTGAGGTTCTGTGACTTGTAGCTCTCGTACCAGCCGACGGAGATGAGGATCAGGTCCGGGTTGTAGCTCAGCACGTCCTCCTTACTGAGATTGCCGCCCAGATGCCCCGCATCGGCAGGGACCTTGGATGCGAGATGGCTCGACTCGTCGTAATCGAGGGCGACGATCGGGTAATCGGCGAGAAGTGCGAACTCGAGGGACGTCCGGGAGTCGATGACAACCACTCGCTGCGGGTCGGCAGGTATCTGGGCGGAGTACCCCGCGAAGCTGTAGTCGATGGTCTCGGCCGAAGGCGAGGGCTGGTCGTCGGACGAGCTGCACGAGGCGAGCGTGCCGATCAGGATCGCGCCGACCGCGAGCGCGATAGACCTGGCAAAACGGCGGCGGTGGTGCATCTGTGGTGTTCTCCAACGTGTTCGAGCAACATGGTTTGCCTTGCCTAACAACGCTAACGTGTCACCCGTGCGGGTTTGGTGCCATTCTGATGCGGTTTCATGACAGGTGAGAACGAGCGGAAGTACGCGGCGGGGGTGTGGCCGATGACCTGCCTGAACAGGTCGATGAACGTTCCAGGGTTGGCATACCCGAGGCCGCGGGCCACGGCGACGACAGGTTTGCCTGCGGCAATCTCGATCAATGCAACGCGGACGCGCACCAGAATTCGCCATTGAGTGAGCGTCGTGCCGGTGTCGGCCTGGAAGCGGCGCATCAAGGTCCGGCCACTCACGCCGATGGTGCGAGCCCAGTCGGAAGTGGTGCGGTCGTCCGCCGGATCGGCGATGATCTGCTGGGCAATCGAAAGAAGGTCAGGCGTTCTCGGCAACGGAATGTCGAGACTCGCGGCCTGAACGGGATGGATGAGGTCGATTGCCACCTGCTGTAGCCGTAGTCGCTTCAGGTCGGGCATGGCGTTGTTCTCGTTGTGTAACAACACCTCCCGAAGTGCACCGGTCATGGGTATGCCGACTATCGAGTCCCAATCGGTGTCGATTCGATCCGGCGTCAGGTACGTCGCGAAGATGACGGCGCCGTCGTCGGAGCGGACGCGGTGCGCAGTGCCGGCAGGAATCCAGATGCCGAGCATCGGCGGAACCATCCGGAGGTGTTCGGACGCTTCGAGTGTGACGGTCCCACCTGCCGACCACAGCAGTTCATGTTCGCGGTGGGTATGGAAATCCCAGACGCCAGTTGCCGTGCTCTTGAACCGGATGGTGCTGACGGACCACGGCTCCGCGACGATCCGGTTCGGGGTGGACACCGGCTCGTTCCACGTCGACGGTTCCAGGGTCGGCGCTCCCCACAACATGATGCCGGGGAAGTCCTGTCGCGAAGGCGTCACGAACCAAGAACGTACCGGCTTCCGGCCGTCGACCGAGGGGGTGCGCGTATCGATGGCTCGATCGAAACAGTGGTTGGCCATGACGCTTCACCGTAACAGCGCAGGTGAGAGTAATTTTAGGTAGCCCTAATTCGGATACCGTCAGGAAACCCATGACACCACTTCTCTTGCCTACCGCTGATACCGATGCCGAGTTCGCTCGCATCACCGCAGCACTTACCCGACGCGGTTTCCTCGGGGCCGGTGCCTTGGCGGGGATCGGATTGCTCACGGCCTGTGGAACCAGCTCCAGTGAATCGGCCGAGGGCTCGATGCGCACCATCAACACGGCCCTGGGGCAGGTGGAGGTTCCCACCAACCCGCAGCGAGTGGTCAGCGCCGATTACTACACGGGCCCCGCGATGTTCGACGCCGGATTCACGCCCGTCGGATTGCCGGTGGACTACGAGAACGCCGACGGTGTCCCGGAACCGTATGCGTCTGCCCTGCGGTCTCTTCCGAAGGTGGGACGCTGGTACGAGCCCAACGCCGAGGCGATAGCGGCTTTGTCTCCCGACTTGATCGTGATGACCAACCTCCTTTCGGAGAACAACCCGGATCTTTACGAGCAGATCCGGTCGATTGCACCGACCGCAGTTTTTGCCGAAGACGGCCAGTACGCGTGGAAGGAGCGCGCCCTCGGGGTCGCGGACGCACTCAACCAGAGTGCGAAGGTTCAAGAGTTGGCAGACCGGTACGAGGCGCGGATCGCGAAGTTCCGCAGCGACAATGCTGACGTGTTGAGCAAGGTGAAGGTCGTCTACACCACGTACTTCGAGGAGAGTGGTTTCTCGCTGTACTCGCCGACCAAGTATCAGACGACGGTCATCAGCGAGGCCGGGTTCCAGTTCAACGACCGCTCACTCGCAATTCCTGCCGGCAGCAACGAGTGGTTCCCGAAGGAGCAGTTGGAGCTACTCGACGAAGCCGACGTCATCATCACCAACAGTGGCAAGGGCCCCATCAACGAGAAGTTGGCGAACGACACCATCTTCCAGCGTCTGCGCGCCGTCAAGAACGATCAGGTGTACTCGTTCGACTACGAGGGCGTCGCGTCGTTCGGTTGGGCCCTGACGTTCCTCGAGCAGTTCCAGCCGATTGCTGAGGAGATCAGAGCCAAGCTCTGATCTCCTCAGCAATCAAGAGGAAGCCGGCGCCACCACGTCCAGCCTCGGTTGATGCTGGTCGGTGTATGCCCACGGGCGGATCTTCTCCAGTGCTTTGCCGATCCGGAACACGGTCGGTTCGTCGTACGTATGGCCGACGATCTGGACGCCCGTGGGAACGCCGTTGTGTGCGTGTCCACTGGGCACCGCCAGTACGGGGCACCGATTGGCGACGTTGAACGGCAACGTGAGAAGTGCTTCGGCGGTGGTGTTCACGTGCTGGCCCGCAACCGTGAGGCCGTCGAGCAAAGACTCGCCTGCCGGGAAGGCGATGGTGCCCGAAGTCGGGCAGATCAGCGCATCGAATGGAGCCATCGCCTCGGCGAGCTCTCGTTGCATCTGGGTTTCTTTGCGAAGGCCGTCCAGAAATGACATTTCTGCAGCGCCCTTCGACGTGATCGCGACGTTGTCGAGCGTGTAGTCGGCAAGAAGATCACCGTGGACGCGAGCAACTTCCGCGACGGATGCACCCATGATCGTTCCGAAATGGACTTTCACCGCTGCTGCCATCGAATCACGAGTCCACGGCAACTCGATCTCCTCGACGATCGCGCCGGCATCGACCAACGACTGTGCGAGAGCCCGGGTGTTCGCCTCGATGTCAGGCTCGATCGGGAAGTCGCCGAGCCGCACGCACAGGGCAATGCGCATTCCCTCGACCGTCGGGTACTCGTGTGGCAGCGTGATCGCCGGCCTCAGGGAAGAATGGTCACGCGGATCCGGCCCGATCAGAACGTTGGCCAAAAGAATTGCGTCGTCGACAGTTCGGGCCATCGGACCGTCGCCACGGTAGGAATCCATGGACAGCGGGGCGACCCCGGGAATGCGGCCGTACGACGCTTTGAGTCCGACGGTGCCGGTGAAGCCTGCCGGGCCCCGCGTCGACCCACCGATATCGGATGCTGTTGCCAGAGTGGTAGTTCCGGCAGCGAGTGCAGCGCCCGCACCTCCGGATGACCCGCCGGGGCTGTAATCGAGATTCCAGGGATTGCGAGTCACGCCCCATAGTGGAGAGTGCGTGAACGCCGCAACACAGAACTCCGGCGTCGTGGTGCGTGCGTGAATCAAGCCGCCTGCTGCCAGAACTCGATCGATCACCGGCGCGTTCTCGCGGGCGATGTTTCCGCGCGCCGCCAGCGAACCTTCGGTCAGAGACTTTCCGGCAATAGCGTGTTTTTCCTTGGCAGCTACCGGAATTCCCTCGAGCGGCCGCGGATCGGGTCCGTGGCCGAGATATCGGCTCTCAGCTTCCCGAGCGCCGGTCAGTGCCTCCTCGAACATCTCTTCGGTGAAGGCATTGATGTGAGGTTCGAACTTCTGGGTTCGGTCGACGACTGCTTGTAGCAGCTCGACCGGAGACAATTCTCGCGTGCGAAAGTGTGCAATAGCTTCGGTGGCGCTGAGGTAATGCAGGTCGTCTGACATGGCGTTATCTCCCTGGAGAAGTATGTGTAGGAATCACGCGCTTCGCGCAAGGGCGCCCAGTGCGGCCGCAGTCATAGCCGTGACACCTTCGGGTAGTGCCGCGGCCGGATCCGGCGCGAAGCGCGGTGAGTGATTCGAGGGTGTGCCGGGAGGAATCCGTCCCTCGGCGAGTGCGGCGAGAGCTCTTTCGTCGAAACTCCGAAGCGCCGTCCCGCCGAAATGCCAGAATACGGAGGGGCATTGGGCAGCAGTGCCGAAGACTCCGAAGTCCTCGCTGCCTGAAAGTGGTTGCGGCAGGGTGTGCATTCCCAATCCGGCCCGGCGTAGGTCGGTCATCACCGTGGACGTTGTGTCCGGAGTGTTGACCGTGGCCGGAAAGCCGTTGTACGCATGAACGTCCGGCGCTTCGGTGGCGCCTGCTCCGTCCGCTTCTGCGCGAGCGATCCGGCCTACAGATTCGAGCATGTGTTCTCGCGACGATGCGCTGAAAGTTCGCAGACTGAGTAGTAGTTCGGCGTCGTCGGCAATGATGTTCGCAGCTGTGCCGGCGTGCAATGCTCCCACCGTGAGCACCGGTGCTGTCGGGGTTGCCGCTTCATGAGCGACCAGACTTTGAATGCGCAGCGCGAAAGATGCTGCCATCAACAAGGGGTCGATGCACGCGTACGGCGAGGACGCATGTCCACCACGGCCGTGAAAAACCACTCGAATCGTGTCGGATGCTGCCATCAAGATGTCGGGTTTGCTGACCAGCATCCCAGCCGGAGTCGGACCCACGTGTTGTCCCAGGCAGAGGTCCGGTCGCGGGAAACGGTCGAAGATTCCGTCGTCGACCATCGCACGAGCGCCGGACCCGGTCTCCTCGGCAGGCTGGAAGACCGCGACAACAGTGCCGGTGATCGACGTCGGATCCGCGGAAAGTGCTGCGCACGTGGCAAGTAGCGCGGTGACGTGGACGTCGTGGCCACACGCATGCATGACGCCATCCGTCTTGGAGGCGTATGACAACCCGGTGTCTTCTGCGACCGGCAACGCGTCCATGTCGGCGCGTAGCAGGATCACCGGCCCGCTGCTCCCTTGGAGAACACCGACGACACCCGTGCCGCCGACTCCGATCGTGACGTCCCAGCCGCCGATCCGCCGAAGCTCTTCGGCAACAATTGCGGCAGTGCGAGTTTCGTTGCCGGACAACTCGGGGTGTGCGTGCAGGTCCCGGTACAGATCGAACCAGTGCGGCTCGACGGTTCGCAACCGCGACGGGTCTCCGAATTCAAGATTCGAAAGCAGTTGATTCATGGTCGATCTTCTTTCGGTTGGTGATGATCAGTTGGCGGTTTTCAGTTGCACCAGGTTCAGCATCTTTTCTCGGGTCTGCGGCGCTGCCATTACCGCGATGATCGCCACGACGGGCCCGAGCGCGAGCGATACGAACGCCGCTGACCAGGAGAGATGGTCCACGATGAATCCGAACACCAGCGGCGCGACAATCCCGGCGACCATGCCGCCGAAAATGATCATCGACGAGGCGGCTCCGACCACCGAAGAAGGCAGGCTACGAAGTGGGAGTGCAAAACACGGCATGAAAGCGAAAGAGGCAGCGGCAGATCCGAGGGTGACGAGAACGACGAACAAGGCCGTGTTGGAGGCGAAAGGAACTGAAACGAGCATCACGATGCACGCGAGCATGGACGGCACTACGACGATTCGGCTGTTGCCTGCCAGTCGATCCGAGATTCGGCCGCCGATGACGGTGGTCACGGCGGCCACCACGGTTGCCGGGATGAGAAGGAGGCTCGCACTCGAGAGGGCGATTCCACGTTCGTCATGGAGGTAGGACGGAACCCAGGACGACATCCCCCAGATCACGAAGTCGTAGCCGAAGAACATCAAGGCGAAGAGCCACATCGCGCGGGAGCGAAGTACGGTGCGCATGTTGTCCCAGGAGGAATCCGGACCGTGGTCGATCTCCGCCGGAAGTGCGGGCGGGAGCCACAACTTGATGCTGACGAGCGAGAGTACGCCGAGCGCCGCGACGGCCAGAAACATCCCGCGCCAGCCGATCAACGGGAGAAGAGCGGCCGCAACGACAATGGCGAGAAGCGTACCGACGGCGTTGGAACTGTTCATCCATCCGGTTGCGGTGGCACGTTGCTCCGGGATGCTGCGTTCGGCAACCAGCTTTACTGCGGCTGCCGGAAACACGCCCTGTGCGAGACCGAAGAGAAAGCGAACAACCAGAAGCGTCCCGAACGACCACGCAAGGGCAGTGAGGCCGGTGAAGACACTCCACGCCACCAACCCGATCAGAGCCATCCGGACTGCGCCGTATCGATCGGCGAGCAGTCCACCAGGCAGTTGGGCCAGTGTGTATGCAATGAAGAACGTGGAGATGATCAATCCACGCTGGGAGTAGTCGAGATCGAACTCCTCACCGAGCAAAGGGAGGGCGAGGTTGATCGCCAGCCGATCTATGTAGTCGATCGCGTAGGCGACGAACAGCAGCGCGACCGTGACTTTGGTGGAGCGAAGCACTGGGCCTCCAAGTGGTGAATCTGTGAAGTGATTCACATATCTTTGGCAAACAGGCAGGAATCACCGGCCAGAATGCAGTAATCCAGCAATACTTGGCAGATGAAGCCGGAATCCGACGCATTTGTGATCGCGGAATCTGATCTGGAGATCATCAATGCACTCCAACTCAACCCCCGCGCGTCGTGGACACAGTTGTCGTCGGTACTCGACATGGATTCGACGACGATCGCCCGCCGGTGGCGTCGCCTCGTCTCGAACGGTCATTCGTGGGTCAACGCGGTCGCAATCGGTCGAACCCACATATTCGGCTATCTCCTGATCAGGACCACTCAGGATGCGGTTGCCGACGTGGGGGAGCGGTTAAGTGAGCTGGCCTGCGCTTATCTGTTGGCCAGGACGGAAGGTGAGTACGAGTACTTCGTCGGAGTTGTGGCCGCCGACCAGAAGAGTTTGGACGCCTTGGTGTGTGAGCACCTTGCTGCCGATCCTGGAATCTTGTCGATCAGAAGCCGGGTCGGGGTGAAGGTGTACCGGGACGGCTTCAGTTGGGAGCCGGGCGCTCTGGGGCAAGCAGGTCGCGCTCAGCTGGCAACCGCTGCGGCGCCGGCAGATCCGACAGTGTTCCGTGAGTCCGACGGTGCCCTGTTGGAGGCGCTCGGCCGTGACGGACGTGCCAGCTATGCGCGTCTCGCCGCGATTTGTGGAACGAACGAGACTGCGATTCGACGGCGCTTGGCCCAGCTGACTGCATCGCGACAGTTGATTTTCCGCTGCGATGTCTCGCAACAGGCTGTCGGTTCACCGTTCGMAGTGATCTTCGATGTCGCTGTGGACGGTTCCACCGACGAACTCGGCAATCTTGTGTCGAGTTGGCCGGAGATCAGATTGTTGGTGGCGACTACCGGAACAGCGAACATGTTGATCAGCGTGTGGCTGAGCAGCCTCGCGCAGAGTCTTGTCGTCGAGGATCGACTCCGCCGAATCGGTAGTGTGCGGATCCTCGATCGACGTGTCTCGCTGTACCCGATGAAGCGGTTCGGGCAGCTACTCGGACCGAGCGGAGTGGCGGAAGGTCATGTCCCGGTCGCGATTTGGGGCGCCGGCGACGTTATTCGTTGAGCGTCAGTCGATCGGCGTCCGATTGTCGTCGACGAGGTGTGTATCGGAGTCGGTCGCACGGGAGCGCTTCCAGATCATCCGTGCCAGCGCACCCAGTACGGACACTGCCAGGACAACGCCACCGCCGATGATGCCGGCCGACGAGTCGGGGAAGATGCCCTCGAGCAGCAGCCAGACACCGAAGACGAAGAACAGCACCGCGGCGCCGATCTTGATGAATCCGTCCGGGAGGTGCTTGCCCAGTACCGAGCCGACGATGATGGCGAGAGCGTCGGCCGCCACCATGCCTACCGTCGACCCGATCCAGACGCCGATCCAGTCGTTGTCTGTCGCAAGGGTGATGGTGGCGAGCATGGTCTTGTCGCCGAGTTCTGCCAGGAAGAAGGCCGACGCGACGGCGATGAAGGCGGATCGCGTGACGCGACCGGCCTTGTTCTGCTCGTCGTCGGTGAGATCGTCACCGCGCAGGGTCCAGAGGCCGAAGATCAGGAACGCGATCCCGCCGACGATGGAAATTGCCGCGGTGGGGAGTGCGACGCCCAGGTAGTGGCCGACGGCGACCGAGACAAGGTGAACAAGGGTGGTGGCGACGGTGATTCCGCCGAGGACGACCCACCAGCGATATCGCAAGGCAAACGTCATTGCCATCAGTTGCGACTTGTCGCCGAGTTCCGCGACGAAGATGACGCCGAAACTCAAAAGTATTGCGGCAAGCAAGGTTTACTCCTCCGGTCGGTGTAGGTCGGAGGAAAAATGCGAGCCTCCGGCCTGGGCAGGCGCATAGTGCGCTTGTCCGGCCGAAGGTCTCGCCCACCGAGGCCACAGGACCTTCGGTTCGCCAGGCCGGGTGCTTCGCGATCCGCACCAGGCGGAACGCGTCGAACCAGTATGTCGACACAGGCGATTGGGGGCTACTCCCCTTCGTTGCTACCCACGTTAGCGCGGTCGGCTCGAATTGGCAAAGCGCACAGCAAGTTTGGGAGTCCGAACTTATCGCTTACCGCGGCCGTCACGAAGCGAGGAGCATGGCCAAAACAGCGGTGTCGGGATCGCTGATCAAATCGATGCCGACGCGGCTGATCATGGAGACGACCGTGCCGTCCGGCTCTGCCTCCACCCAGGCCGCACGATGCTCCAAGCCCAGGTAGGGAAGTCCTGGCAGTAGTACGCACCCCGACGCGCTTCCCTCGCATTCCGGCAGGCTGGGGGTAGTTTCCGACGGCGGGTGCAGCATGATCAGTGCCGGCGGCTGATGGTCGGAGAAACGGCCGGGTGTCAGTGCGAAATCGCCGAGCACCGGACCTTCGGCAACCACCAGACCGACAGTGCCGGGTTGCGGATCCTCGGGAACGTCCTCACGCACTCCGAAGACCGTCGTCGTCGGCAACAATCCCGGCATCGAGGCCACTCGGACAGCCAGGGCGAGAAGCTGCGCCCACTCCTGGGTGGTGTCCGGCCAGCGGCCGGAAATGACGAAACCCTGCAAAGACCCAGCGGCTTGGAACGGAGAAATGCCTATTGCTTCGTTTCTGTTCATTTCTGTTCCTCCCTCGGTGCTGGGGCAAATCTCGGTCTGACGCGCATGCGTCGGTCCGGCACACCTCGTTGGGTAATCGAAATATGCACCTATTCGGTACTGGCACACAAGACAGGGAGAGTGCCAGCCAGGTTTGCGCTGGTGAGAGCGGTGGTATGCGCAGGCATGACTCTGTCGAAGAACCGTTCTCGGCTCGAAGACCTGGCAACGCAGGCGTGGATCTTCGGGTATCCCCTGTTGATTGCGGCGGTATCGCGTGACGTCATGACGGCGACGCCGACCCCGGTGGCGATGAAAGCCCCGCTCAACCAGTTCGCTTATGCGCGTACGACGCCCGACGCGAGCTTCACCGATGTCGTCTCGCCGAACGCGGACACTCTCTACTCGTCGGGGTGGCTGGACGTCTCGACGGAACCGCAGGTGCTCTCGCTGCCGGACTTCGGCACCCGGTACTGGTTGGTCCCCATCCTCGACGCGTGGAGCGACGTCTTCACGGTGCCGGGATCTCGGACGGTAGGACGCACCGGGGGGCCGTACCTGGTGGCCGGACCGAATTGGAAAGGCAACGTGCCCAAGGGTTTGACGCTGCTGCGGTCTCCGACGGCGATGAATTGGATAGTCGCCCGCTACGCGACGTCAGGGGGAACGGACCTGGCCGAAGTGCACAGCCTGCAGGACCGGACGCGGCTCACACCACTGTCGGAATGGACGGGTGACCCGAAGGCCTACACGCCCGGAGAAGTTCCGGTGAACTCCGCTGTCGACACGCGCACACCGCCGGTGGACCAGGTGGCAGCAATGGACGGCGAGGCCTTTTTCACCACGCTCGACGCACTTCTCGACGACAATCCTCCGCGTCCGGAGGATACCGAGATGATGAAACAGCTGTCCGACATCGGAATCGGCTCCTCGCTGCCCTGGAAGTCGCGCCCGCAAGAGGTGCGTGATGCCCTCGACCGGGCTGCGCGGACCGGAATGGACGTGCTGAGCGAGATCGCCAAGGAGGCGGAAGGCAATCCGAAGAACGGCTGGACGATGCACCGCGGCTTGGGGCATTACGGGACTCATTACGCTCAGCGGGCTCTGATCGTCTGGCTCGGTTTCGGGGCCAACCTCGACGCAGATGCCGTGTACCCGCATGCCACCACCGACGTCGACGGTAAGCCTCTGACCGGTGAGAAGAAGTACGTACTTCATTTCGAGAAGGACGAGCTCCCGCCGGTCGAGGGATTTTGGTCGCTCACGATGATGAACGAGCGACAGTACTTCGTGGACAACCCGATCGATCGATATGCCATCGGCGATCGAAGTGATCTGGTGTTCGCCGACGACGGCTCGCTGGACATCTATCTCCAGCACGAGTCGCCTGGTGGCGAGAAGGAGCGGAACTGGCTGCCGGCTCCGTCCGGTGAATTCAACGTCTTTCTGCGCCTGTACTGGCCGAAGGCTGCAGTGCTTTCGGGATCGTGGACTGCGCCCGGTATTCGGGAAGCAAGTATTCGGGAAGCGGGCTGAAAGTCCCCTCGCTTCGCACCCGAAGAGCACAACTCGGTATCAGCCGCGCGTTTCGATGGGCGGAAAGGTCACGATAGCCATACGATCTGTCGGTATTGCCCTGTTTGAAAAGCTGTTGAATCGGTCAGAGACACCCGCTTGCTTCGGAGGCTACTGATGGTCACGCAGAATCCGTTCGTGCAGTACGGCAAAGAGATCTGGTGGATGATCCTGATCCGCGGAATCTTCGGCGTGATCTTCGGAATCATCGCGCTCGTGTGGCCGGGAATTACCGTGGTGGCCTTGGTTTTCCTGTTCGGTATCTACTCCATTGTCGACGGCTTGATCACGCTCGTTCGAGCCATCCGGGACCGCGAACACCTGAGTTCGTGGGGATGGTGGGTGTTCACCGGCGTCGTTTCGGTGGGAGCCGGTATCGTCGCGCTGGTCTGGCCAGGCATCACGGCGCTGGTACTTCTGTACATAATTGCCTTCTACGCCATCATGTTCGGAATCTTCGGAATTGTCGGCGCCTTCAAGATGAAAGCGCTGCCAGGATCCAGTTGGGGATGGCTGCTCGCCGCATCGGTGCTCGCGGTCATCTTCGGCATCATCCTTCTGATCGCACCAGGCGAAGGCATCATCAGCCTCATCTGGCTGTTGGGTTGGTACGCAATCTTGTTCGGCCTCTTCATGATCGTGGGCGCATTCCAGATCAGAAGCCGGGCAAAGGAAGCCGGTGTTCTCTAGGAAGGGCAAGCCGGCCGCCGCGGCTCCCGCTCCGATCCCCACGCTTTCCGGTAGCGAGAACTGGTCGATCCCGCGCGGTCTGATCGTCCTGCTCGGTCTCGCGGCCACCGTGGTTGCCGTCGGCGGAATGAAGGTGTTCGGCGGCATCCTCGGACCGGTATTCCTGGCACTCGTGCTGACGATTGCCGTTCAGCCCATTCAGGATTGGTCACAGCGACGAGGGTGGCCCAAGTGGGTCGGGATGCTCGGCTCACTGGTCACCGTGTACCTGATTCTGCTCGGGTTGGCGGCGTCGTTGATCGTGTCGACGGCCCAGTTGGCGACAATCCTGCCTCAATACTCCGAGGAGATGACCAACCTCCTCAACGAGGGCCGCGACAAGTTGGCCGACTTCGGAGTCAGCACCGAACAGATCCAAAGCACACTCAGCAGTATCGATCTCACGAAGGTCGTGGGCGTACTCGAAAGTGGGCTGGAGGGTCTGCTCGGCATTCTGTCGGATCTGGTGTTCATCCTCGCGCTGTTGCTGTTCATGGCTTTCGACGGCATGAGTATCCGCTCACGGTTGAATGTGCTGTCGGAGCAACGTCCCGAAATCTCCTACGCGCTCTCCACCTTTGCCGCCGGCACTCGCAAATACCTGGTCGTCTCGACGGTCTTCGGCCTCATCGTGGCGGTACTCGACGGTGGCGCGCTGTGGCTGATGGGCATTCAGCTGCCCGTCCTGTGGGCGTTGCTGTCCTTCATCACCAACTACATCCCCAACATCGGGTTTGTCATCGGCGTCATCCCACCGGCGCTCCTGGGACTCCTTCAGGGCGGGCCGTGGCTGATGCTGTGGGTGATCGTCGTCTACTCCGTCATCAACTTCGTGATCCAGTCCATCATCCAACCCAAGTTCGTCGGCGACGCCGTGGGGCTGTCGGTGACGATGACCTTCCTCTCGCTTGTCTTCTGGGCGTGGGTTCTCGGAGCACTCGGAGCATTGCTGGCGATTCCGCTCTCGTTGCTGGTGAAGGCCGTCCTGCTCGACATCGACCCGGCCACACGCTGGGCGGACATCCTGATCAGTGGTCCTCGAACCGAACCGGATGAAGACCCGAAAGAAGAAGCGAAACCGACCCCGGCGCCCACCTAGAACTTCTCAGTGTTTCTACAAGTTGTTGCTTTATCGTCTCGCCCATGAGCGCCGAGAACACCACCGAGAACTCCCACCGCCAGCCGTCACGCCTCGGTCGACGGCTGGCAGTGGGTGGTGTGGCCGCGATTGTCGCGGCTGCGGTGGCGGGGATCGGGTTCGTGATCTTCGCGGGCGGTGCCGATTCCTCGAACACCGTCGCGATCGTGAACGCCGACGCGGGAACCACGCTTGACGGCAAGGAACTTCGGGCCGGCGACACCCTGGTGGACACGTTGGGCAAGAACGAAGACTTCGACTTCCAGGTGGTCGACAACCCCGGCGGGAACTACTTCGCGACGTTGACGGTGCCGGAAGACTTCAGCGAAACCGTCGCGTCGATGTTCGGCACTGATCCCCGCCAAGCCAGTGTCGAACTGGCGGTGAATGGCTCGGACTCGGAGAAGTCCGCCGAGTTGACTCGGGCCGTATCGGCGCAGGTCGGCGCGGACGGAATCAAGGGTTTGCTGGCTCAGACTTCGGCCGCGCGGCGCTCGATCGATCAAAACCTCACCACCGCACAGATTCTGGTCGCCGGCACCAATGAGGCCGGAAAGTCCATCGATCAGGTGAAGGCAGGCGCAGGCACTCTGCTGCCGTATCTCGAGACCGCACGCTCGGGAGCGTTGGAGTTGATGAGCGTGGCGGACCAGGTATCCGGCGTGGTCGATCAGGCGTCGGGGTCGGCGGAAGAGCTGGCCACGCGCGCTGACTCACTGGGCCTGACGCTGGGGGAGGCGTCGTCGTCGACCGCGGAATTGAAGACACGGATCGACACGTTGCAAACTGCGTTGAACGGCCTTCCGATCCCGCCCGACGTGACAGCGCAACTGGCCGGTGTGAGTTCGGATCTCGGTGCGCTGAATGCGCAATTGGGCACCGTTCCGGCGTTGTTGGGTGGCTCGGTCGGACCCGATACGGAGCTCGGTGATCTAGTCCGCACCGCTGTCGGGCAGCTGCAAGGCGCGAGCGATCAACTGAGCAGTGCTGCCGGACAATTGAACGACGGACTCATCCCCATCGCCGATCAGGCACCGCAGATGCTCGGCGACGTGACCGATCAGATCACCCAGGGATTCACGACGCTGCAAGGGATCGCCAAGTCATTGGTCACGGGCCTCGACGGCGCAAAATCCGGCATTCCGGCGATGACCACTCCGCAGCAGGTTCAGTTGACCTCGGTGCTGTCGGATCCGGTGGCCGTGAATCAGACCAGCGCGAGCAGCGGTGACTCCGGAACTCGCACACTGGCATTGGTCTTCGGAGCCACGACGGTCCTGCTCGGTGGCGCTCTGGCTAACGGCGGCGCCTCTGGTGAGGCGCCGCCGTTCGCAAGAAGAGCTGTGACTAGACGATCAGACCTGCGGTCTGGGTACGTGCACGGTCGAAGCGGGCCGAAACGTCGTTCCAGTTGACGATGTTCCAGAATGCCTTGACGTAGTCGCCCTTGACGTTCTGGTAGTCGAGGTAGAAAGCGTGCTCCCACATGTCGAGGAGCAGCAGCGGCGTGAGGCCGATGGAGATGTTGCCCTGCTGATCGTAGAGCTGGACGATGATCAGACGCTGTCCGATCGAGTCCCACGCGAGGATGGACCAGCCGGAGCCCTGGATGGCGTTGGCGTTCGCGGAGAAGTGAGCGCGGAAGAGATCGAACGAACCGAAGTTGTCGTCGATCGCTGCGGCGAGCTCGCCTTCGGGCTTGTCGCCACCGTCAGCGCTGAGGTTGTTCCAGAAAACGGTGTGGTTGGTGTGGCCACCGAGGTGGAACGCCAGGTTCTTCTCGAGCAGGTTGGCCTGCGCTGCGATGGTGTCGTTCTCACGAGCCTCGGCCAGCTTCTCGAGTGCAGCGTTGGCGCCGGCAACGTAAGCCGCGTGGTGCTTGTCGTGATGCAGCTCCATGATCTTGCCCGAGATGTGCGGCTCGAGGGCTGCGTAGTCGTAGGGGAGTTCCGGCAGCGTGTAAACAGACACGAGGGTCCCTTCTTTGCGGGCTGGTGAGCCCTGGTGCTTTAGAGTGCGTCGATCACCGGTCACGGCGTGACGTCACTCGCGTATGTGCAAATCATTCTTCGGGTTTCCACCCAATAACATTCGTACACCGTCCGCAACAGTCCGGCTCAGGTAGTAATCACCAAAGAATAAAGTTTGGTTAACCGAACTTAGTTGGATCTAAGGGTAAGCTAATATGCGCAAATTCGTCGTAAAAGTGAACGGAACCTTAAACTTGCGCGATGCCCGCACCAGTTTTCCTCCCGGAATCACCAGAGGCGGCCGCGCCTCGGGTGAATCTTCCGGGCGCTGACCTGCTGCGAGCACTGGCGGTTGCCGCCGTGATCTACTCCCACATTTCTTTTTACGTCATCGACGATCTCGGCTCGGGTTGGTGGGTGATCGACGTCGTTTACGGCGTTCTGATCGAGCCCGCCGAACTCAACCAGCACCTCTCTTTTGTCGGCGTCGCGGTATTCATGATGCTGACCGGCGCTCTGGTGACGCGGTCCGCGATTCGTGACGGCCCCGGAAAGTTCTTGACCAACCGATTCAGCCGCCTGCTGCCTGCATTCTGGGTGGCAACCGCGATTGCCATTCTTCTGGTCCGCCTCGGAATCAACGGAATGTTCAGCGGTCAGGAAGGTATTTCCGATACCGAAGCGTTGATGAGCTTTTTTCTCGGCGGATTCTTTCTCAAGCCCGAGGTAGCGGTTCTCGGAGTGACCTGGACGCTCACCGTCCAGTTCCTCTTCTATCTCGCCTGCGTCGCGGCTCGACCGATATTGCGTCTGCGTCCAATCGTCATGCCGCTCGCCGGCGGAGCACTGTGCTCATTGGTGCTGCTCTACAACGTCTACGCGCCGTTGCCGTACACCGTGCCGATGCTGTCCAAGATCGCCGCGACGCTGCCGGCTGTCTTCCTCGGTCAGATCATGTACCTCGCGTGGGCCAAGCTCGCTCCCGGCCGCTGGCTGATCGTTGCCGTCCTCGTTCAGATGCACGTCATCATCGTGGCGACCCAGTTCCGCGTCTACTGGGCCGGCGAGCACTACCTGTGGACCATTTCGGTAGTCGCCGCAGCGGTAGTTCTCATCGGCCGCTACGACGGTGTCCCGACGCGCTGGTCGGTCGTGAAATGGCTTTCGACGCGCAGTTACATCATCTATCTCGTGCACACCCTGATCCTGTACCGCGTTGTCGAGAACACCGTTTTGTACGTCGGACCGACGCTGGCGTTCGCGCTGTTCCTTCTGGCAACGGCCGCGGTAGCAGAAATCGGCTACCGGTGGGTGGAGCTGCCCGGCGCCCGCGCGGTCACGGCGTGGCGAAACAGCCGCTCACGCGTAGCATCGAAGCATGAGCTGGTACGACGACATTCTGGGACGAGCGTCCGCAAAATCCACGCTGATCGCGCCTGAGGACGCCCTGCCCGGGCGAGAGCAGAAAATGCCGGTACCTACCGCGCACTACGTCAACGGGCATCCGTTGACGCCGCCGTTTCCGGCCGAACTGCAGACCGTCGTCGTCGGGATGGGTTGTTTCTGGGGCGCCGAGAAGGAGTTCTGGCAGCTTCCCGGTGTGTACACAACCGCTGCGGGTTATGCGGGAGGCTTCACCCCCAACCCGACGTACGAAGAAACGTGCTCCGGACGTACGGGTCACACCGAAGTGGTGCTGGTGGTCTTCGATCCCGCAGTGATCTCCTACGAGCAGATCCTGGCGCACTTCTGGGAGAACCACGATCCGACGCAGGGGATGCGTCAGGGTAACGACCAGGGCTCGCAGTACCGTTCGGCGATCTTCACGACGTCCGCCGAGCAGGAAGAAATCGCTCATGCGTCGGCCGTCGCTTTCGGTGAACGACTTGCCGAAGCCGGATACGGCGCGATCACCACCGAAATCGGTCCGCTGCGCGACTTCTTCTACGCGGAGGATTACCACCAGCAGTATTTGGCGAAGAACCCCGGCGGCTACTGCCCGGTGCATGCCACCGGCGTCAGTTGCCCGGTCGGATTGCTCCGTCAGGATCAGGTTCCGGCGCAGACGGACATCCTTCCGCCGAGTGAATAACTGGACAGGTGTTGGAGGACACATGTGATTCAGCTCGTTAACACTTGCAACTAGATCGAAACAAAGGGAATCTCGATGTAAGAGTGTGTCGTCGAGAGAACTGAGCTAATAATGTCAGGTAGTACGCGAGGAACTGCGTCGCTGCTCCGACGCACCATTCATGTAGGCCACGATCCGATGGTTCGCCGCAGTGATCGGATCGAAGGATTCATGTCCTTCGGTCTGATCATTTTCGCGATTCTTCTGCTGCCTCTCGCGGTATGGGCAGGGGCTGCGACGGCTTCGAGCCAGAACGCACTGATCGCCAAACAATCCGCCGAACTACACAGCATTTCGGCGACGACGACTGCAGACTCGACGCAGACCACCCCCTCGACAGCCGATTACATTGCACCGACCACCGAAATGGCCAGCGCGCAATGGAACTGGAACGGCGAGGTTCACACGGGTGATGTCACTGTCGACTCGGCGACGCCCGTCGGCACCGAGGTCCCCATCTACGTCAACGATCACGGCGACAAGACCGTAGCTCCGATCACGCAGAGTGCTGCCGACGTCGCAGCCGTGGTCACCGGGGTTTTCACCTGGTTCAGCGTGATGTCCCTGTTGGTCATCGCGTTCATGCTGGTGCGGGTCTTTCTCGATCGTTCCCGCTCGGCCCAGTGGGACCGAGACCTACGCGCGTTCCTCGACGCGAACGCGCTGTAGATCCCGGACCTTTCCTCACTGCAGTTGGGGCATGACCTCGCTTGCGACGAGTTCGAGATGATCCAGATCGGCCAGATCGAGAGTCTGCAGATACACGCGCTGTGAACCGGCCTCGGCGAAAGTGCCGATCTTGTCGACCAGCTCCGAAGGTGTTCCGGCCAGACCGTTCTCACGTAGCTCGTCCACGTCGCGTCCGATCGCTTCGGCGCGCTTCTTGATCTCCGCCTCGTCGCGGCCGCAGCACAGGACGAGAGCGTTGGAGTACACCAATTCGTTCGGATCGCGCTCGTGCTCGACGCAAGCCTGACGAACCCGCGCAAAGATGTCCTTTGTTTCCGCGAGGGACTTGAACGGGATGTTGAACTCGTTCGCGAACCGAGCGGCGAGTGCCGGAGTCTTCTTCTTGCCCGTGCCACCGATCAGGATCGGCGGACCGTCGACCTGGTGCGGTTTGGGAAGCGCGGGAGAGTTCTTGATCTGCACGTGCTTACCGTCGTAGTCGAACGTGTCGCCGACCGGCGTACGCCACAGGCCGGTCACTACGTCGAGAGTTTCCTCGAGCAGTTCGAAGCGATCCTTGAGCGCCGGGAACGGGATGCCGTACGCCTGGTGCTCTTCCTCGTACCAGCCGGCACCGATGCCGAGGTCTACGCGGCCACCACTCATCTGATCGACCTGTGCGACCGAGATGGCCAGCGGTCCGGCGTGACGGAACGTAGCCGACGTCACCAGAGTGCCGAGGCGGATGGTGGATGTTTCGCGGGCGATTCCGGCGAGCGTGATCCACGCGTCGGTGGGCCCGGGAAGGCCGTCGGAATTCATGGCGAGATAGTGGTCCGAGCGGAAAAATGCGCCGTAGCCGAGTTTTTCGGCGGTCTGGGCAACAGTCAGTAGTTGTTCGTAGGTAGCGCCCTGCTGGGGTTCGGTGAATATACGCAGCTCCATGACTTCTACTCTGCCACTATTTTGCGGAGGTCGGGACGACGG
This sequence comes from Rhodococcus sp. P4_F3_2, assembly GCF_056401335.1. Classification (NCBI taxonomy): domain Bacteria; kingdom Bacillati; phylum Actinomycetota; class Actinomycetes; order Mycobacteriales; family Nocardiaceae; genus Rhodococcus; species Rhodococcus sp. P4_F3_2. Next base: position 121,205 of record NZ_JBFUJN010000005.1, on the reverse strand, counting down.
CACCGACTTGTCCGGCGCCGAAACACAGCGTCAGTCCCGGCGTCGTCGGCGTGATCTTCACACTGTTTCCGTGGCCTACCAGGCGCACGAATGCCGAGTGCAAACCCTGCGTCACGGGTACCGATACTGCGTCGCCGGACTCCAACGCAACATCGATCGTTCCGTCGGTGCTCGCGAGGTAATTGAGCTGCACCGTCCATTCCCAGCCGGCCAGGGGGCCGTCGAGGGGGAATTCGGTCGGGCCTTCGGCGCGGGTGCCGCAGTTCGGTGCCGCTCCTTCGGGAATCCTTCTCGTCCAGGTCACTTCGGCATCGACAATCCGTCCGCTGTCGTCGATGGTGCGCAGAATCGGAGTGCTGGAAGAGAATTCGGGGCGATCAGGCAGTGGCGCGAGAACATTGCTTGCCAAATTGTTCGGAAAGGCGACGGGAAGGAGCACTTCGATCGCGACGGGTTGCTCGAGCAGTGGAGCATCCTGATTCTGTGACAACGACATTCGCGCGTTGGCGAGGTAGTCGCGAGTCGGGTTCTCGCGCCAGATGTCGACGAACGTGACGGTCGAGACGAGCGAACTGACCACGAAGAGCGCCGACAGGCCGGCGGCGACTGCGACGGGTATTCGGGCCGGACGTCGCCGGGGCGCGGCGAGAATCAGAGCGGCGGCGAGGGCGAACACCGTCGCCGAATCCGTGAAGTAACGCAAGGTCTGCGCCAACTCGTACGTGGTGTCGGCGTCGGATCGAGTGGCGGTCATCGCCACGACGGAGGCCAGGAAGTACAGCGCCGCGGCGGCCCAGATCCAGGCAGCGCCGCGTCGGGCACGCACGGTCATCACGACCGTCGTCAGCAGCGCGGCCCAGGCTGCGGCCACCAAGACCGTCGGCGGATCGGCCCAGGCGGGGCTGGGGATCCACCGCTCCCAGCGCCAGGGGCCGCCGAGAAGGGTGGGAAGCATCCCCAAAGACGTGCCGTGATGCAGCAGTTCGGTGGACATGGAACGGCCGTTGCCGGTGATCGGAGATTCGACAGTTGTCAGATACACCGGAATCCAGATCGCGAGCACGGCGGCGCAGGCCGTCCACAGGCGTCGGCACTTCGTGACCGCACTTCGTATCGGCGTTCCTTCACCTTGTGTGCGCAAGTACAGCACCAGAAAAGCGAGTGCTACGAACGGAACGAGCACTGCCTTCTCGAAGAACAGCAGAGAGACGACAAAAACCGCGGTGCCCGAGAACACGTAGCGCACATGTCCGGTGCGGTACAGCTTGATCGCGTCGCCGCATGCCCAGGCAAGCGCGATCTGAAGCGGCAAGGCGTTGAGTGCGGCCGCCCACCACGAGAACGACGGAAGGGTCAGCGGGACGAAGAGATACAGGATCAGCGGAATCAACAGCGCCGGTCGCCAACCAAGGACCAACCGAAGAGTGCGCAGAAGCGCCAACGACGCCGCGGCCTGGCCGATGACGAGCAGCGTTGCCGACAGCGCCCAGTTGTACGGCGCGATGCGGGTGATCAACCCGGTGAAGAAGAAGGCCGCGGGCATGAAGTGACCGTCGTGGTCGTAGAGCAGGAGTTCGCTCGAGAAGAGAGGGAAGCGTCCTCCGCGGCCCATCAGGATGAGGTCGTCCCAGTAGAAGTAATTGCTCGCGGCAACCCAGGCGCGAATGACGAGCTGACATCCGATCAACACGAACGCGAGCTGCGCGACCCGTTTCGGGGTGAACGTCAGAGTTGGCTCGGGCTGTGGAGAAGTCATCGACGGACATGCTTCCAGGTGTGTCAAAAACCGACTTCCCGCAAAAAAGGGATAACGGTCTTTTCTGTCTTTTCGGGAGCAATTTCTGAATGGATTGTGAACTTTGCCGGGATAAATGACGCCGACGCCCAAAAGTTCACTGACCTGCGGTGTCAAATTCATCCTCGAGCCTGTGCATCGTTCGCTAACACCTGTCAGCAAATTCTCAGGGTCTTGCCCGTGACCTGTGGATAAAGCCCGATTCATTCATCCAGAACTGTGGATGAACCTGTGGAAACTGTGGATAACTCGAGTTTTTAAGTGGCGGAGGTCACATTATTCGAACAATGCAGGTGAACGCGGTGGAGGTTCGATCACAAATCGGGAGTGAATCCATTTGCTGCCGTTACCGATACGGCGTGACAGAATCGAAGTTGTGAGTGTCGTTCAGGTCTGCGCCCGGTGCGCCGCACGCTGGCCCGTAGTCGGCGGCCCCACGCAGTGGTGCCCGCGCTGCAGCGGCGTCCTGCTGATCCCCACCCGCACCGAGATCTACCAACCACCCAACCGTCGAGGCTTCCGCTGGATCGCGCGCTCACCGTCCGACCCACGCGGCGTGGGGGACGCACCAGTGCGTCGTAGCCTCGCCACTCCGCGCTACGACGCCGTCCCGCAGTGGGGACTCCAGGACATCGTCGACACCTCACCGGTGCCGCCCTCGCGAGCGGACCGGATGGCCGACCGAGTCGGGCCGTTGCTGACACTCGCGACAATCCTCTACGGACTCGCTGTGTTCGCCGAACTGGGCAGGTACGCGATCCTGGTGCGTAACCGCACCACGCTGATCCCGCAGTGGCTTCTCACGGTCTCCGACGCCGCCGTGTACTTCACTCAGTTGGGTGGACTGCTGATCTCGGTCTTCGCGGCTGTCGCCGGTGTGTGCTGGCTGCTTCGTCGGCGTCGTGAACACTTCGCAGGTGGCTGTGAATCCGATCCGCGCACAGCGTCGGAAGTTGTCGTCGGCTGCGCTGTGCCGATCCTCAACCTCGTGATGCCGGCCGTTTATCTCTTCGAGTTGGTCCGCCGCGATCCGCGCGGAACTCTGCTGGTGAAGATCTGGTGGGGCTTCTGGGGATTCAGCGCTCTGCTGCTGGTGGTCAACGCGTACTGGCGATCACGCCCGGGGATTCAGGCAATGGCCGACGGGGTTCTGCTGAACGCGTTCATCGCATTGGTCGCAGCCGTCACCGCGGCGTTGACGCTCGTCGTGATCCGACGGATCGAGCGCAAGAGTTGGCGCGGCGAACCCGAATCGGAAACTCGATGGGTGCCAGTGCCGCGCTCGGTGTTGGAAGAGAAGACGGAGTTGGACGAGAAGGAGACCGCTGCCCTGTGAGCCCAGATCGTCGAGGTCCACTCGTCGTTGCGCACCGAGGTGCGTCGGCTGCGCGGCCGGAGCACACCCTCGCCGCCTACGAACTGGCCCTCGAGGAGGGTGCCGACGGGCTCGAATGCGACGTCCGCCTCACCCGCGACGGGCACCTGGTCTGCGTTCACGACCGCAAGGTCGATCGCACCTCCAGTGGCACGGGGATCGTCAGCGAGATGACGCTCGATTCGCTGAACGCTCTGGACTACGGGTCGACGAGCGAACCGGCCGAACTGCTGACTCTCTCCGACCTCATCACCCTCGCCCTGGATTTCGCGCGCCCGGTGAAGCTGTTCATCGAAACCAAGCACCCAGTGCGATTCGGCGGCCTGGTCGAAGCAAAACTTCTCGCGGAACTGCACCGCTTCGGGATCGCGTCGCCGCCGTCGGCCGATCACTCTCGCGCTGTGGTCATGTCTTTCTCGGCTACTGCGGTTTGGCGAGTGCGTCGTTCGGCACCGCTGCTGCCGACGGTCCTGCTCGGTGACGCGTCGCGATACCTCGGCGGTGGTGCGTCGACGGCTGTCGGCGCCACGGCGATCGGGCCGTCGATCAAGGCGCTGCGCGAACATCCCGATCTGGTCGATCGGGCTGCCGCTGCGGGTCGCGCGACGTACTGCTGGACCGTCGACGACAAGGCGGATGTGGACCTGTGTCGTGAGCTCGGGGTCAGTTGGGTGGCCACCAACCATCCCGGGCGCACGAAGCAATGGCTGGGCAGCGTGTAGATTTTGCCCTCGTGGCCAAGAAGAGCAAAAGAAACAGTGGACCGAAGCAGGGCAGCGCACGCGCAGAGAAGCTGGCGGCACGCCAAGCAGAGCGTGAAGCCGCTGCCGGCGCAGTGAACCGCCCGTTCGAGGGCCTTGCCGCCGAGTGCGATCTGGTCGCGCTGCGCGAATTCGTTCCGTCCGCCACGGCTCCGTTGCCGGTCATCGGCTCCGACCGTCCCGTCACGTTGGCGACGGTCCTCCCCGGCGCTGTTGCCGCCCTCGTCCGCGACGAGGGCGAGACGGCCACCGGATTTGTCGGTGTCCAGGTTCAGGCGCACTCTGCCGACCTCGGCGCAGACCTCGCCGCTTCGGTGAACTGGATCAAGGACGCGGCCCCCGGCGACGCGCTTTCTGCCGCGAACCCCGATTCCGAGACACCCGCCGTCACCGAGGTTGTCGATCCCTCGGCTCTGCTCGACATCACGGTGCACCAGAACTTCAACTGGTGGATTCCGGAAGGCGTCGAAACCGATCCTGAGGTTGCCGCCACCGTGCAGCACGCCAACTCGGCGATCATGCCCTCTGCACGCCTCGAAGGCGACGGCCTCGTTGCCGCGTGGTGGGTCGACGCCGGCGAGAAGGCGCACCTGCGTTGGGTTCGCCCCGAGAGCGAAGACGACCTGATGCTCGCGTTGGCGCGCGTGCACGCGACCGGTGGACTGCACCTGGGTGAGGGCTCGCGCTACGCAGGCTCGTTCCGCACCCACGGCCTGTTGGTCCCCGTCTTCGACCTCGACCGCGAAAAGCATGCAAACGAGTGGGTAGCGGCAACCGTCGAGCTCGGTGAGCGTCTTGCCGAGGCTCTGGCTGTCGATGCTCCGCTGAACTCGGCCGAGCTGCGCTCGCGCGACGGCCTGCGCGGACGCCAGGTCACGCTGCGCTGATTTTTTCGCCAGAACTATAGGCGTTACGCAAAGTTACGGTTAATGTTGGCGGCATGACTTTGTCGCACGACATCTCCGGTAGCGGTCCCACGCTTGTGCTCGTCCATGGCATCGTCCATCGACGGCAGGCGTGGGATTCGCTTTTGGACCAGCTGACGCCGTATCGCCGTGTGGTCACGGTCGACCTGCCAGGTCACGGAGAGTCCGTGCTGCCCGAACTCGGTCCGGACGTCATGGGACAGCTGATCGACGACGTCAGTGAGTTCGTCAAGGAAGTGACTCCGGCGGGGGAGCGCGCCCACGTCGCCGGAAACTCACTCGGCGGATGGATTGCACTCTCGCTGGCCGCGCGCGGAGACGTCGCGTCGGCGACAGCTCTTTCGCCGGCCGGGTTCTTTGTCAATCACCTCGATCAGGTGCGGGCGATCAACACGTTCCGTGCACTGCGCGGCACGGCCAAGCTCATGGGCGATGGTCTGCCACGTGCATTGCGGTACAAGCTGATTCGCTATCCGGCGCTCGCCGCGTTCTTCGCTCATCCGAGTCATGTCGGTTATGCGGCGGCGTTGGCCGACTGCCGTTCGCTCGTGTCCAACGAACTCGTCGATCTCGGTCTCGAGATGGACTTCGTGTTGCCGCCCATCGTGGATCCCACTGTGCCGGTGACGGTTGCGTGGGGTCGACGCGATCTCATTCTGCCCGTGTACCAAGCGCAGCGCGTGAAAAAGCCGTTCCCGCAGGCGAAGTTGATGGTTTTGCCCGGACTGGGGCACGTACCGATGACAGATGCCCCCGAGCTGATCAGTTCGATCCTGCTGGCAGGAAGCGAACCGTTCGGCTCGAGGGCAAAATCCGTGAGTGCTGCAGGCTAGATGGTTCCGCCTGCTGCGTTCGGCGCACCGGTGGTGTCACCGACGGTGCTCATCTCGCGGGACACGAAGTCTTCGAGGTCGAACAGGTTGGCGCCTGCGCGGTCCGCGATGGTGAGAAGTGTTGTCATGCTGGCAACTTCCTCGACCTGCTCCTTGAGGAACCACTGCATGAACTGCTCGCCGAGGTAGTCGCCTTCTTCGCGGGCAGTGCTCGCGAGCTGGACGATCTGCTCGGTGACCGTCTTCTCCTGCGTCAGCGCGAGAGCGATGGGCTCACGGGCATCCTTGAAGTCGGCCTTCGCGGCGTCGACGCCGGTGAGTTCGACGTTGATGTCGCGATCGAGGAAATACTGAACGATCATCATGGCGTGGTTACGCTCTTCCACAGCCTGCTTGTAGAAGTGCTTTGCCAGCTGTGGCAGGTCCGCATTGTCGAAGTAAACCGCTGTCGCGATGTACTGATGCGAAGCGTTGAACTCGTTGCGAATCTGGTCTCGGAGTAGTGCGTGGAATTTGGTCATGTGAGTCTCCCCAGAAGTCATGAATTCCAAGATAGTGCAGGTCAGAGGCCCTGTCATCCCAGTCTGACCTTATTGTGGTAAGCGTTCCCAAACTAAAGAAGACCTAATTTCTTTTCGAATTCGGTGCGGTTATCCATTGGCCCGAAAGCGAATGTTTCATTTAGGAATGTCCTTTTCACCAGGCGAGTTCCGTGCATTTACCGTCACTTCCCTGGAGTTCCACCTGCACGGTGGCGTGCTCCAGGTCGAATACCTCGGCCAGCAAGGTTTGGGTGGCCGCGAGCACCGTAGTGGGATCGGCGTCACTGGCCGCGGTGACGTGAACGGAAGCAACTTCCATCCCCGAGGTGAGTGTCCAGACGTGCAGATCGTGCGCGTCGACGACTCCCGGGAGTGTGTTGATCTTCTCGAGTATCGAGGTGACGTCGATGCGATCGGGAGCCTGCTGGAGCAAGATGCGGACGGCATGGCGGCCCAGGTTGAAGGCGCGCGGCAAGACGAAAAGGCCGATGGCGACGCCGATGACGGGGTCGGCGTAGCGCCAACCGAAAGCGAGCGTGACCAAGCCGCTGACGAGGACGCCGATGGACCCGATCATGTCCGCCATGACTTCGAGGTAGGCGCCGCGGATGTTGATGCTTTCCTTCGCGCCGCTGCGGAGCATCAGGAAGGCGATGACGTTCATCGCCAAACCGACGACGGCGACTATCGCGACGGGGAGGCCCGGAACCTCGGGCGGATCCGAGAATCGGCTGGCAGCCTCGTAGAGCACCCACCCGGCGACTGCGAAGAGCAGGATCGCATTGGCCAGTGCCGCAAACACTTCCGTGCGGTACATGCCGAAAGTGCGATCCGGGCGCCGTGCTGCGCGCTGTGCGACGAGGATCGCGGCGAGCGCCATGAAGATGCCGAAGATGTCGGTGAACACGTGCGCCGAGTCCGAAAGCAGCGCCAGCGACGAGGTGAAGAAGCCGACCGTCACCTGCAGCACGAACGTCACCAACCCGAGGCCGGCGGCGATCCACAGTTTGTTGACATGCTTGCCGCTGTTGCTGGTCGCAGCCTCGGCGGGAGAGATTCCGTGCCCGTGTCCGTGTGACATCGAAGGTCCTTTCGTCGACGTCAGCCTAGACACATATGCATATATGCGCAATAGTGCATGTCTTAAAAACTATGCAACATAGTTGTAAGGTGGCGGCGTAGACCTTCATTTGTCATCGACGCGAGGACCGAGAAGTGGGAAGACATCGAAAATCCGAGCCGATCAGACCCGGCGGGCGCATGGCCGCGGTTTCCGTGGCGACGGGTGCAATCCTGGCGTCCGGCACTTCCATCGGGCACGCATCGCCGCTTCCAGTTGCAGCGGAAGGTCCAGCGCTGGTGTCGGTGCCGGAGATACTCGACCTTGTTCGGACGACGGATCTTGCCGGGATAGCCGAACAACTCGGTAAGACGAGACAACTCGAAGCCGAACGGGCGGCGTTGGCGTACGAGGCAGAAAAGCCGCTGGTGATGGCCCCCGTCAGCGGGACGATGACGTCCAACTTCGGTCCACGCTGGGGAACAACCCATTACGGTCTCGACATCGCAAACTCGATCGGTACGCCCATCGTCTCGGCGACCGACGGTGTTGTGCTCGAATCCGGTCCCGCCGCGGGATTCGGGCTCTGGGTCCGCATCCAGCAGGACGACGGGACCGTCGGCGTCTACGGGCACATCAACGAGGCGCTCGTGGTTGCCGGTCAGAAGGTGCGGGCGGGTGAACTGATCGCGACCGTCGGCAATCGTGGACAATCGACGGGACCGCACCTGCACTACGAGGTGTGGCAATCTGACGGGCAGAAGACGGATCCGCTCGCGTATCTGAATTCCCGGGGCGTGTCGTTCGGGGAGAAGGCCGCGAGCGGCTGAAGTTCTGTCACGACGCGATGGAGGAGCAATGCAGGGGCTGGGCGGACTCGAAGCCGAGGTCATGGATGTGCTCTGGCAGTCCGACGACGCGCTCTCGGTCAAGGATCTGGTCGAGATCTTGGGTGAGCGTCGACAACTCGCGTACACCACCATCCTGACCGTCGTGACTCATCTCTACGACAAGGGCTGGGTGAGTCGTGAGAAGAAGAGTCGCGCCTACTTCTATCGGCCGAGTCGCAGCCGTGAAGAGGCCACATCCAGGGCACTGCGCGAATTGTTGGACAGCAGTTCCGATTCCGCTGCCGTGCTGTTGCACTTCGCGAAGACAATGACGGACGCTGAGAACGAGGCCCTGCGCCGAGGACTTTCCGGGGAAGGCGCGCAATGACACTGGCCTTGCCGATGCTTCTCGGTGCGGTATTCGTCGGATTTTTGGTTCCGAGAGCGTTACGGGCCGTTTCCTCGACGTTGTCACCGACGGTGATGCTCGCGGCGTGGCTCGGCAGTATGGCGTCGGCTCTGTATCTCGCTCTCTCCGCGGTCTTGGTTCTGGTGTGGCCGAGCCACGCGCCGGTCGAGGGGCTGGTCGACGGTATCGCTCGGTGTTTCAGCGCCTTCGCGCACGGCACGAGTTCATGGGTGGGTGAACTGATCACCGGTACAGCCGTTGGTGTGGTGGGTTTGATCGCTGTTCGGATCGTGCTGGCCGGCCGCAAACAGGCACGTGAGCACGCGAGAGTCCGAGATTTCCATCGTGATGTTCTCTCGATCGTCGCGCGCCGCGACAACTCGGAGTCCGACGTGTTGTGGTTGGATCATCCGCTGCCGATGGCCTACAGTGTCGCCGGAAAGCCTGGATTTGTTGTTGCGACACAAGGCTTGTCATCCGCTCTTACCGGGGGCGAGCGTGACGCGGTCCTCGCGCACGAGCGTGCGCACCTGAGCGGCGGTCATCACCGAATCGTCGGTGCCTGTGAAGTCTTGGCCGCTGTTCTGCCGGGAGTGCCGTTGTTCGCGGCGGCACCTGCTGCCGTCGGCGCGATCGTGGAACTGTCGGCGGACCGGCACGCCGCTCGCGTCACCAGCCCGGCTGCAGTGCGTTCCGCCCTTGCCGTGGTGTCGAAATCGCCGCTGCCTCAGCCGGACTGGAGCTTGGGCGATCGGGGCGGCGCGACCGCAGTGCGATTGCGTTCCCTGGTCGACGGCGACGTGGCGTCGCCTCGGCGACTGACCTGCGCGGTTGCGGCGTGCGTGCCGGCGGCCATCACGACGGCCGTTGCCGCAGCCGTGACGGTGGCCGTCTCCGCCGGTATCTGCGCTGTTCTGACCTGATCATTGCTCCAAGGCTGAGTCGATCTGGGCTTTCAGATCTTCGTAGCTCGGCATCTGGGCCAGCTTCACGTCGTTGAGGAACAGCGTCGGGGTGCCCTGGACGCCAAGGCGTTTGCCCTCGTTGAAGTCGCGCTCGACCCGCTCGCGGACGCCGCGGCTGCTGAGGTCGGATTCGAATCGGGTCATGTCCAGGCCGAGATCTTGTGCGTAGGAGCGAAACAGTGCCTCCTGCGATTCGGCGGATTCACCCCACTGCGACTGAGTCTCGTACATCCGTTGATACATCTCGACGAACTTGCCCTGGCGAGATGCGGATTCGACGACCTGCGCCGCGAGAGTGCTGTTGGTGTGACTCGGAATCGGAAAGTATCTGATGCCGAATGTGATTCGATCCTCGTACTCGGCTCTGATTCGCTCCATCGTCGGGTACAGCGCGAGGCAGGCCTCACATTCGAAGTCGAGGAACTCGACAAGATTCACTTTGTCGTCAGCGGCCGAGGTCAATCGGTACGCGTCGTCGGTCAGGACGGCGGTGGATTGTGCTGCCCGATCGGTGCTCTCGTTGTCCGCCCTGATCGGATCGACGGTGATGAACGTGATCAGTGCTACCGCGAACAACGCGATCAGGGCGGCGGATATCTTCATGCTTCTGGACACTGCTGTGTACCTTGACCTTCCGTCGAATACTTAAATACTATTCAACATAGTATTTAGGTGTAGAGTCGACGGTACCCGAAAGGATTCGAAGGAGGGTTCGCCCGTGAATCGGAGGTGAACGGTCTGGCGCCGCCGTCGATCGGACAGATGTTGACCTGGGACTTCTCGTCCCTGTCGCCTATTGTTCTGCTGGGAGCTGTTCTGGCGCTTTGGTATTGGTGGTCAATGCACCGTGTGCGTGCGCGGGGACGGCTATGGCCCTGGTATCGAACTGCGTGTTTTCTGGCCGGATGCTTGCTGTTGATCGCCGTGACCGGTTCGAAGGTCGAAAGTTACGGGAACGAACTCTTCAGTGTCTGGATGTTCCAACATTTGACGCTCTCGATGGCGATCCCGCCGCTGTGGGTGCTGGGCTCGCCAGGACTGTTGCTACTGCGTTCGACGTCGCATCGAGGTCCCGGGAGAAATGTTCTGGCGCTTGCACTGTCGGCATTGCGCAGCCGTCCGGCACGGTGGATGTTGCACCCCGGGTTCACGATCCCGGTCTTTCTGTTCAGCTACTACGGGATCTACCTGTCGCCGATCTTCGACGCCGTCTCGGGATTGCCGGCCGGACACGTCTTTCTCGAAATCTTCTTTCTCGCCAGCGGTCTGCTCTTCATCATGCCCGTGCTCGCCACCGGACCACTGCCGGTGCGGCAAAGCTATCTCGGCCGGTGTTTCGACCTTTTCGTGGAGATGCCGCTGCACGTGTTCATCGGAGTCGTCCTCATGATGGCGACAAAGCCGCTGCTGACCACGTTCGTGAATCCGCCTCCCGAGTGGGGCGTGGACGTGATGCAGGACCAGCAGTTGGCCGGTGCCCTTGCGTGGTCGTACGGTGAGCCCGTCGCGCTGGTGGTGGTCGTGATCTTCGCGATGCGCTGGAACCGGGACGACAAACGGATGAATGCCGCCCAGGACCGCCGCGCCGAGATCGACGGCGACAGTGATCTGGAGGCATACAACAACTTCCTCAGATCACTGAGCGCCGCCGAGCGGCCGGAGACTCGGTAGACCGGTGGCCCTCAGACGCCGCCGCCGGCGGGTGTCGGCGCCATTGCGTCGGCAGCTGCCGGTGTGTTCATCTCGCGTGCGACAAACGTTTCGAGGTGGAAGAGGTTGTCGCCGGCGCGGTCGACGATGGTGAGAAGTGTTGTCATGCTTGCAACTTCCTCGACCTGCTCCTTGAGGAACCACTGCATGAACTGCTCGCCCAGGTAGTCGCCGGTATCGCGCGCGGTGCGCGCCAACTGCGTGATCTGCTCGGTGACCGTCTTCTCCTGCTCGAGTGCCAATTCGACCGGGGCACGGACGCTGTCGAACTTCGTCACGACGTCGTCGACACCCGGTACGTCCACGTCGAGGTCGTTGTCGAGCAGGTACTGGATCATCATCATCGCGTGACCGCGTTCCTCGGTGGCCTGGCTGTAGAAGCGCGCGGCCATCTGCGGAAGATCGTGTGCATCGAAGTACACCGCTACCGCGATGTACTGCTGCGATGCAGTGAACTCGTTACGGATCTGCTGACGCAGCAGAGTGGTGAATTCGCTCGAGTTCTTCGCCTGTGTCATCCCAACAGATTACTGGGTCGGCGGCACGGACAGGGAGCTACTTGTTGTCGAGCTGATCGATGATGAAGTCGAGAGTTTCCGGCCGGTATCCGTAGACGAACGAGTCCTTTTCGCCGACGTACCAGTCGCCGCACTGAAAAGAACTGCCCTTCTCGACCCCCGTCGGCCACCACTGTGCGGACAGCGATGCCGGACGAGTTTCGACGGTAGGTCGTGCGATGCAGCTGTTGTGATCTATCTCCGTGATGTTCGCAGTCATGCGCAGGATGCGTTCGTTGCCGGTGGTGCGGATGACCTCGTCGATACCCGTCGCGCCGGCGGGAACCCAACTCGGCAGTGTGTCGATTCCGTTGGATGCTTGTGCAAAAGAGAAGGTTTCGGTTTTCTTGTATGCCTTCGACTCGTCGAACTTGTCGAAGGTGCCCGAGCAGGACGTGGCCAGTAAAGCCGCTCCGGCCGAGGCGGCGATGACGGCGGCAGTGCGGAATCGGCGGTGTGCTGTGTTCATACCTTCACGGTATTTTTCCGCCGGCCGTTCCGCGTCCTGCCGGAAAGCGATTTGTTCGCTCGGCCTGTCCTCCCGGGGTACTACCGAAACTCAGGGCAATCACCCCGTGGTGATCAGATCCTGCGGAATCTGCTGATCGTTGGCCAGGGCGTCGAAGAATTGCGAAGCGCGTGCCTTGTCCCACAACAACACGTTGCCCGACCCGTCCACGTCCTCGAAACCGGCGACGGGAACCGTCGTGGTGGTCATCCCGCCGCGAAGCGCCCAGGCGAGTGAGGCCAGATTCCAGATGTGATCGCCCTCGTCGACCTGCAAAGACTTGGCCGTATCGGAGACGAGCGGCCACAACCGGAACGGATTGAGGAACGTACTCGGACTCGTCGCCTTCGACAGCAACGCCGACATGAACTGGCGCTGGTTGTTCATGCGGTCGAGGTCTGCGAGCGCGGTTGCTCGGGTCCGTACGAACCCGAGTGCATCCGAACCCTTCAAGTCTTGGCATCCGGCGGGGAGGTTGATTCCGGCCAGCGGATCGTCGATCGCCTGCGTCAGGCATACATTGACGCCACCGACGGCGTCGACGATGCCGGCGAACCCGCTGAATCCGATCTCGGCATAGTGGTCGATGCGAAGTCCGGTTGCCTCCTCGACGGTCTGCACCAGCAAGGGGGCACCACCGAAAGCGAAGGCGGCGTTGATCTTGTCCGAGCCGTAGCCGGGAATCGGAACGTACGAATCGCGAGGGATGCTGACCATGGTCGTCTTCCCGCTCTTGGGAACGTGGACCAAGATGACCGTGTCAGTGCGCTTGGGGCCGGTGTCACCACCTGTCGCAAGCGCTTGCTCCTGCTCGGGTGTGAGTCCCTCACGACTGTCGGAGCCGACGATGAGCCAGTTCGTGCCCGGAGTATCGGCGACGCGTCCCGCGTAGTCGGGCAGCGCGTCGATTCGATTGAGCGAACTGTCGACGTAATAGACCGCGCCGGCCAGCGCGAGCAGCAAGACCAACAACGTGATGCCGATACGTTTACCCCAGCTGCGACGCTTGCGTGGGCGTCGCTGCTTCGGGGGTTCAGGAGGGCGAGGCGGGGCGTTCGGCGGGGTTCGGCGCGGCGGCGCGGGTGCGTACTTCGCCTGGCGTTGCGGATCCTGACGCGGCGGCCCCTGCCTGCGGGGGTCGTCCTGGAACGGCTGCGGGCGTTGGGTCGGCGCCCAGTCCTCACGCCTGGGTTGCTGCGGCGCTTCTGGTGGGACCTGTGACCAGGCCTGATTGGCCGGATTCTGCTGCGGTGGACGTCCGTCGCGGCGAATGACCGTCGGCCCTTCGGGCGGCATCGGTGGGCGCCGCTGCGGGGGTGGGCCCTGACGGGGTGGCATCGGTCCACGCGGGGGCGGCTGGCGCCGCGGAGGTGGCCCTGGCGGCTGGCGCCGCGGAGGGCGCTGAGGATATTCGGAGTCGCCGGTCACCAGTTCACGGTACCGGTCACGGCAGCCAGGAGACGTGATCGCGCAGGAGGGCGTAACCGATGAACGCCACCATGTCGATGAGCGCGTGGGCGATGATCAGCGGCCACAGCTTGCCGGTGCGCTGCCAGTATCGACCGAACACGAGCCCCATGATCACGTTTCCCACACCGCCGCCGAACCCTTGGTAGAGGTGATAACTACCGCGCAGGAGCGAGGACGCGAGCAGAGATTTGTTCTCGCTCCAGCCGAGTGTTCGGAGGCGAGTGATCAGGTAGGCGACGACCAGTACCTCTTCGGCGCCCGAGTTCGCGATCGCGGACAGTACGAGGATCGGCACCCGCCACCAGTGGTCGTCGAGCGCGCTGGCTTGGACGGTGAGGTTGATGCTCAGTGCCTGAGCGACGAGGTAGAACAAGAGTCCGGGGAGGCCGATCACAGCGGCGAGGCCGAATCCCGGAGCTATGTCGCGACCGAATCGAGGTTTGGGAGTCAGGCCCGCAGCACGTGGACCGATCCCCGAACGCCACAGTAGATAGAGTCCCAGCGCTGCCCACGCGAGAAGCTTTGCAACGCCGAGTAATTGGCGCGCCAGGTCGATCCAGTCGATGGCAGCGCGCGACGGGTTGAGTGCAACCGTCTGATCCGAGAGCGCAACCGGCGTCGCCAAGGATTCGGCGAGCGAAAGGATCCCGGACAATCCGCTGAGCCCGAAGGTGACCAGCAGAACGATAGTGATCTCGATCCGGATTCCGCGTCTGGCGGCGGGATCTAGTTCCGGGTCCGTTCGAACGGGAGACGGCGGCCGTAACCAGGTGCGGACGGTTTCGCGGGCATTCACCCGCGCAACGCTAGCCGTTTGCAGCGCCACCCGATCGGAGGCCGTTGAGGAAAGGGCACCCGACAAGCATTCGGATGGCACGGCTCAGCGCGGGAGCGTCGTCGACGGGGTTGGCGAACGGCATCCACACGTCGCGGTCACCGGTGTGATCCTCGACCCGCAGGCGCAGTCCGTAGCGGTCGATGCCGAGTGGGCGAACGCGTCCGGTGCGCATGTACGGGGGAAGCTTGCGCACGAGCAGGTCCACGAGATCGCGGTGGTCTTCGTCGAGATGCTGCAGCCACGCCGTCTCCATTTCCCAGAAGGGATCGGGGCTGGCGTTCAGCAACTCGTCCACGGCGACGGGCTCTGCCCCCGTCGAGTCGGCGACAACGGCCGAGGCCAGGCTCAGGCGAAGGAGGACCGAGGTGTGGCCGATGTCGAGGAGCCCCGGGTGGGGATGTTCGGATGCGACGTCGTCGGCGAGAACGCGTGCCTCGTAGTCGGGCACGGCGTGCAACGAGCCGCGAAGCCACACGAGGGAGCGCACGGGCTCACGCAGCCGCAGTGGTGCGTGATCGGTGATCTCGAGGACGGCAGGCAGTCCGCCGCCGCCGGAGTTCCAGGCCAGGGCCGCAGCTGCGGAGGCATGTGGGACTGCAACGACGACGTCACCGTTCGAACGCAGGTGATGCACCGACGTGACGGTGGGATCGCTGCCTTCGATGGCGAGAACTGCGTCCTGTGCGCGCACACAGGCGCTGCGGACGCGTTCGGCGGTGGACGGGCCGGTGCTGGTCTTCGTTGCCATGCTGCCCCCTTGGCGGGTGTTCTCTCGAACTCCATCGGATGATGAGGTAACCCTAACCTAAGGCGCTTCGGTGTGAATCGCAAGACTTTTGCGCAACTCGCGTGGAATCCGCCGCCTGCGCCGGGGTTACGGTTTGTCTGTGGCCATTCCTCTTTCACTCGGGCTGCCCGCCCCGAGAAACTCGCGCGGACTCCTCGAAGCACTCTTTCTCCCGGTCGTTCCGGCGTCGGCGCTGATCGGTGGCGAAGCAGCAGGCCGGGTTGTCGTTCGCCTCGATATCGATCCGGAAGAACTGCGCGCGGACACGGATGCGTCGTACGAGGCCGTCCGTTTCGACGTCGACGTCACCACCGACCAGATCGACGACGCGATCGCGCTACGTCTGCCCGCTCCGCTCGCGGTGTACGTCGACGGCGGCGAAGAGGATCTGACACCCGCCGAAGCGGCGCTGCGCCTGTGCGAAGGTGGACGGATCCCCGGACTCGCCGCCGGTCTCGCGCCCACCGAAGTGGCTGATTTCCTGGCGGTGCTCGCGCACGAGTCCGTCGGTTTCGTAGCCCGCGCAGCCGACGGCGACGAGGTGATCGCCCTACTGTGTGGCACCGTCGCTGCACTACGCGGCGACGACGTGCGCGCCGCGATAGTCGATCCGAAGCCCGAAAAACTCGCCGCGCTGATCCCGGAAGCCGCGTCCGCGATGCGCGAGGTGCTGCTCACGATCGAGGTCGCGGATCTGCCTGCGGTGGAAACGGCTCTGCGTGCCGCGGGTTTGCAGTGACCGGCGTGGGTCGATGCGTAATCTTTTAGGCGTGCCAAGAATCGCGTATTTCGGTCCGTCGGGAACCTTCACGGAGATAGCTCTCGCCCAGTTGGAGGCTGAGGGCGCGTTCGGCGAAACCGTCGAGCGAGTACCGGCCGGCAGTCCGCCGGCGACTCTCGACATGGTTCGCGACGGTTCCGTGGACGGGGCCGTAGTTCCCTTCGAGAACTCGGTGGAAGGCGGCGTAGCGCCGACGCTCGATTCACTCGCTCTCGGTTCGCCCCTGCAGATCGTTGCCGAAACCGATCTGGACGTGAGTTTCTCCATCCTGGTTCGCGCGGGGACCACCGCCGACCAGGTCCGCACGATCGGGGCCTATCCGCATGCGGGCGCACAGGTCCGCGGATGGATCGCCGAGAACCTGCCCCAGGCCGAGGTGGTGTTGGCCTCGTCCAACGCCGGTGCGGCGCTGGACGTGCAGGCCGGAACGGTCGACGCCGGTGTCTCCACGGCTTTGGCCGGTCAGATGCTCGGACTCGACAGCCTGGCGGACAACGTCGCCGATGTGGGCGGCGCCCGTACACGCTTCGTGCTGGTCACCAAGCCGGCTCCGGTTCCCGAACGGACCGGTGCCGATCGGACCGCGCTGGTGCTTCACCTCGACAACGCTCCCGGCTCCCTGGTGCGCGCACTCTCCGAATTCGCCGCTCGCGGTATCGATCTGACTCGGATCGAATCACGTCCGATGCGAACGGAATTGGGTACGTACCGGTTCTTCGTGGACTGCGTCGGACACGTCGAGGACTCGCTGGTGGCCGAGGCGATGCGTGCACTGCATCGCAAATCCGGAGTCCGCTTCCTGGGGTCGTGGGCGACAGCGAATTCGACCGGGCCACAACCTCCTTCGGACGAAGAAGCGATTCGGTGGATCGACCAGCTCAAGCATGGAGGGGGAGAACGATGACCGGAAGGCTCATCCTCGTTCGGCACGGTCAGACGGAGGCGAATGTCGCCAAACGTCTCGACACCGCTCTGCCCGGAGCAAAGCTCACGCCGGAAGGGTTGGCGCAGGCCGAGACGTTGGGCATCGGTCTGGCTTCGGCGCCTCCTCTGGCGCTCGTATCGTCCTTGGCTTTGCGTGCCCGGCAGACCGCAGGTTTTGTGGAGCAGGCCGCCGGCGTATCCCTGGATGTGCGGGACGGACTGCACGAGGTCCAGGCCGGTGACCTCGAGGATCGCACCGACGAGGCCGCGCACCGACTGTTCATGGAGACGTTCCATCACTGGCACACCGGCAACCTCGGCGCTCGCATTCCCGGCGGTGAAACGGGATACGACGTCCTGGAACGGTACGTCCCCGTCGTCAATGCGCTGCGCGAAGAATTTCTCGAAGGCTCACGAGACGGCGGCGACATCGTCGTGGTGAGTCATGGTGCTGCGATTCGTCTTGTCGCCGCCCAGCTTGCCGGTGTCCCCGGACTGTTCGCAGCCAACAACCACTTGGCCAACACCGAGACCGTCGAACTGTTGCCCTCAGCTGATGGCGGCTGGGAGTGCCTACGCTGGGGAGCCGTCAACCCGCCGTTCGAGCACCGACTCATCCCCGGCGCCGACGACGTGATGGGCTGACGGACTGCTTCACCACCAACCGGTCTGGACGCTCAGTTGGCGCCCGAGTTCAGCGGAAAGTGTGCTCACGTAGCTGGCTGTCAGGTGGTGGGAATCGTGATACACCAACACATTTCCCTCTACGACGCGGCACAACTCCGGTCCGCACACACCGTCGCTGAGATCGAGTAGGCGGACGTTGGTCAGATCGGCAATTGCCGACGGCGCCGGATTGACGTCGCTGAGCATTTCGGACCGTGGCATCGCGCAGTGATCGGGTGACGTGGTTGTCGCCAGACAGTCGATCGCGCGGTAGGCGACGCCGTCGTGGTGCAGCCAGGGGGTATCGCGAATGGCGAGTACGTCGATACCGTCGCGCTCCAGTTCCTGCCATACGTGAACGTACGATTCGGGCGTCACGTCACCAGGGCCGTCGGAACTCGGCCTGGTTGCCGTCGTGAACACGAAATCGGGTGAGGCGTCGGCCAACTCGGTCAGCACTCCACGCGACCAGTCGACACAATCCGGATAGTCGTTGTCCGACAACGTCTGCATGGAGTCGACGGTGAGCGGGCAGCCCATCTTCAGATACGTGTCGACGCGGAACCCGTGACTCTTGCCGAGTTCGTCGAGCGCAGTGAGCCAGTGCTCGGAGTGCGAACCACCCGCGAGCGCGATGGTTCTGTCTGCATCGGCGTCGCCATAGGTGCAGTGGACGACGTCCCGCTCGAGAAAATCGGCGATACAGCCGTCGAGCGTGCTGGCCGGAAGGTCCAGTGGCGCATCGAAGATCGAGGGAACCATCGACGCCTTGGGTACTTCGGCACCGTCGGTGAGCGCGAGTGCGCCGGGATGGGTCGGGAGGTCGAGGGTGTCGACCGCCCGCTGGCCCGTCGTCTGGCTGCTCGCGTACGACTGCCAGGCGACCGAAGCGGCGAGGACCGCGGCAGCGGTGACGACGCATGCCAGGACGGTATACCGGCGCGAGCGGCCTCCGCGCTCCACCGGAACCTCGACCAGGCGCCGGAGTGCAAGCGCCCCCGCGACGGAGAGGGCGATGATCAGTGCCCCGCCGAGCAGGCCGGCTTCGGGGCGTCCGGAGATCACGAGTG
Source organism: Rhodococcus sp. P4_F3_2 (assembly GCF_056401335.1). Lineage (NCBI taxonomy): Bacteria > Bacillati > Actinomycetota > Actinomycetes > Mycobacteriales > Nocardiaceae > Rhodococcus > Rhodococcus sp. P4_F3_2. The sequence goes on along the minus strand of NZ_JBFUJN010000005.1, from coordinate 102,398 downwards.
CAAACACCAGAATCGGCCAGTGAATCAGGTACAGCGCGAATGCGAACGAGCCGAGCCACGTCAGTGCCGGATGGGCGAGCGTCTTCGACGTCCAAGGTGTGTCGTCGCCGACTCCGGACAGTATCAACGCAAGAGTGGCCAGCACCGGTACCAGCGCCCACGGGCCGGGGAACTGCTGGGCGCCGTCGAGCACTATGCCGCACAACAGGATCGACGAAAGCCCCGCCCAGCCGATCGTCGCTCTGACCGAGAACGGCAGGGATGCGATCTGCCGACTGCGCGTGCTGGTCATCAGAACGGCCAGCAGACCACCGAGGGCCAATTCCCACAACCTGGCGCCGGAGTCGTAGTACGCCCAGGCTTGGTGACGCGAAGATTTGGCGAGTGCGTAGAGAAAAGATCCTGCGGTCAGAACCAGAAGGGTGACCGCGAGTGACGGGCGGAAATAGTTGGGATTCACGCGTGAAGCCACATAAGCGATCACGGAGACGAGTGCGATGGCCAGGAGATAGAACTGACCTTGCACGGCCATCGACCACAGGTGCTGCAGGGGAGTGACCGAGCCGTCGGCGGCCAGGTAGTCGCTTGCGGTGCTGGCGAGCTGCCAGTTCTGGAAGAACCCGAGCACCGCGATCAGTTGATCGCCCAGATCGGCCCAGCGTGTGCGTGGCAGCAGCAACGCGGTCCCCAGTGCGGTCAAAATGCTGACCACCGCGATCAGGGGGAACAGCCGCAGAAACACCCGCCGCAGTGCCGGGACCGGGTTGAGTGAACCCCCGGCTTCGGCGCGTCGAACCAGTGAGCCGACGAAGAAGTATCCGGACAGAACCAGGAAGACGTCCACCCCGCCCGATACCCGTCCGAACCACACGTGGAATACGACCACCAAACCGATGGCGAGGCCACGCAGTCCGTTCAGGTCTTGTCGGTGCGGTGTTGTTGCCCGTACTTCGTTCGGCCGGTCGATCGTGGCGACCGAGCCTTGTTCGCCCGGTGACGACGGTTGACGCGAGAACTGCATGCTGAAGTAAGGCTCCGGGCGTTGAAGGGACGCCCCGAGGTTACCCGGAAGTCTCCGGCGTCGATTCCTCGAGTTCGGTTACCAGCGCGTTCACGGCTTGTCGCAGGCGATGGAGTGTTCCGGAACTGATGGACGTCCACTCGGTGCCGTCGGCAGCCCGAGTAGTCGAACCCACGAGCCGGCCGGCCAAGGTGTCGTACACAGTCACTGCGCCGGTCATGAGCGTCGTCGCTCCCAAACTGTGTGGTATTCCAACCAATTCGGCGAAGGCGGTGCATGTGACGATTGCGCTACCCAGTTGGCGCGCGTCGTCTTCGGGTATCCCGGCGTTGATCAAGGCCGAGGTCACGCTGTCTGCATCCGGGCCGGCGCCGAATGCCAGGCTGAGCATCTCGGTCGGTGCGTTGATCACGGCAATCGGCATTGCTTCGGCGCTGCCGAGCGCGGTGACAACGGGTGCAGCTGGTTCGGCGGTGACGCTGCACAATGCGAACGAAGAATCGGTTGAAGTTGCTTCGACGCAAAGGAACTCGCCCTGTGCGACGCAGAGACGTGAAATCCTTCCACCGACATGCCGACGCAGCGCCAACTCCCACTTGGGGTGGGTCAGGACGCGCAGGCGGGCACTGAGTTCGTGATGGATCTCCCCGCCGGGGAGGAGATCGCGCTCGGAGAGCGAATCTGCCGCGGACTGCATCGCCGTATGGTGAGCGCTCGCACTGGCGTGAACCGTCGCGCCACCGAGAACCACGGGAAGCGCATCGAGCCCGAGTCGCTCACGTACATAGTCGATTTCGTCCTGTGAGAGGGCGACGACAGGCAAATTCCACCCATCAGGTGAGGTGCCGAGGTCCACCATCAACGCTCTGCAGTTTCGAGTGCGCCACCGATCACGGACGGGATGACTGTTCGGCCGTCGGCGAAGTGCTCGAAGTGCTTCAGATAATCAGGTGTGTCGTGCTCGGTCTCGTCTTCAGATTGGGCCGCATGACGGCCGCCGGCGATCGGCGCAGATCCGCCTGCGGTTCGGGCCGGATCCACTTTGACGGTATCGACGGTGCCCTGAACCGGCGAGGTCACGGGGTTCTGGCGCGCGGCGCTCTGGCCGGTGGAGGGATCCGGAAGAGCGTGCCGGCCGGTGCTGCTGCTCGACGACGAGCCCGCGAATGCTCCGGCTCCGGTGGTCGCGGAAGCTGCGCTGACCTGTGCCGTTGCCCGACTTGCCGAGGGGGCGCCGAACAGTGATGGTGTGGAAGCGCCGAGTCTCGCGCCGCCGAGTCCTGCGCCACCGAGCCCTGCGCCGCCCAGTCCGGTGAGTCCTGCTCCGGCCGTCGCGAGAGTTGATGCGGCAGTGGTGGCGCCCGTGACGGCGGTGGTCGCGGCACTGACGGCGGCCGACGCTCCACCGGAGATGGCACCGGCCTGTGAGGCAGCGGCGGCAAATACCGGGTTGGAAGCTACGGATGCGACAGCAGCGGTTGCGGCGCGCACGGGATCCGCGATTACGTCAGCGAGCGTTGATGCCGCTTGCACGACGGACTGTCGTGCGGCGTTGCCTGGGCTTTCGGCCGAAGCGGATGCCCCAGCTGTGGGTTCCGCGATGGACGGTGGTGAGTCGAAGTTCTGCTGCACGGCCAGATGCGTCGTTGCGGCGTCGTACGTTTCCATCGTCACCGCCGCTCGAATTTTGAGAGCTTCTTCGGCAGCCTCGGCGGCAGCGGCACCGCCGACCAGGGCCCCACCGATGGAGTACGCGGCGACCTTGGCCGCTTGAACCGCCGCGATCTCCGCCAGGGACGGCATGGCCAGGGTGGCGACGGTGTAGGAACCGAACTGCACTTGGGCTTTACCAGCGGTTTCTCCCGCGAGCAGCGCGGCCGAGGCAGCCCATTCCTGGAACGGTGCGAACTTGCTCAACGCGGCATCCGCGGCTTCTCCTGACCACCCGGTGCGAAGGTCCGCCATCACGCGAGAGATGGACGCAGCGGTGTCGGTCAGTCCGGACGACACGGTGGACCAGGCCCCGGCCGCCACACCGAGAGGGACCGGCCCGGCCCCGGCGACCAGTGCTGCAGAGTTGGGTGCTGCGCCCCGTGGATACCAGATGACGCCGGTGATGCCGACCATTGTTCTTCCCCCCAGGAAGTGTGACTGTGTTGCCGAGTTGCCGAGTTGCCGAGTTGCCGTGTTACCGAGTTCGATTTCTGTCGATCAGATCGGTGCGGCTGCCAGGCTGGACTTGGTGAGCTGGTCTTCGAGCTCGTAGGCAGCTGCATTCTTGCGCAGAGCTGCCGCAGCCGCGGTGAGCTCCTCGATTGCCCGATCGGTGGACGAGGCAAGGCTGCCCGAGATGGTGTTGAAGTAATTTGCCGCGCTACCGGACACTTCTTCGGATCCGGCTGGGAGAACGCGTAGCGTCGGCTGCGCAGTAGAGACGATTCCGCGCAATCGCGTCGCCGCAGACTCGAGTTCCATTGCGGCGGCAACTAGGGCTTGAGGGTCGACGTACATAGTGCCGACCTCCTTCCTGACCAGGGCGGATAAGTGGTCGGGAGGTCGTGCACACAGCCGTCGAAATCCCCCCCGCACATAGTTTGATGCATGCCGGCCGCTTTTGGTTCCCCCGGAATCGGACGACTTTGCCCTCAGCCCCAGCCGAGTTCGTGCAATCTGTCTTCTTCGATACCGAAGTAGTGCGCGATCTCGTGGATGACGGTCACGGCAACCTCGTGAACAACCTCGTCCTCGGATGCACAGATGTCGAGTATCGAATCGCGGAAAATAGTGACCGTGTCCGGCAGGTACCCACCGTAATGAGAATCCCGCTCGGTCAGAGCGACACCCTGATACAAACCGAGCAGCCCCGGTTCTTCCTCGTCACGCGCTTCGACAAGCACCACGACGTTGTCGATGGCCTTGGCAAGTTCGGGCGGAATCAGATCGAGCGCCTCGCCGACCAGTTCCTCGAACCGGTCGGGCGTCATAGTCACCGTCATGGCTTACGACGGCGGAGCTGCGCCGGGCAACGGCGTCGGCAACGACCGACCTTCCGGTGCAGCGGGTGGCGGGACCGGAGCGGCGCCGTTGATCAGGATTTCGCCCTTGGCGCTTCCGGTGATCGCGGCAAACCCGCCGGTTTCGACCTCTTTGCCGATCGAACAATTGACTCGGCGGCTACCGGCCAACCAGCTTTCCAGTGAAATGTTGTCCCAGAACAGCGTCAGTGTCTTGTCGCGAAGCGCGTCTGCGGAACCAAGGTACTCGTTGGACGCCTGAGTGCAGACGCCCTCGAGGTAACGGTCCTGATCTTCGACAGACGGCATTGCGCCCGGGAATTGAGTGCCGAGGTCGATCACCGAAATAACCTCGTATGCATGCGGTTTCGCGCAATCGACCGGATCGGTCGGGAGGTTCTGGTTGATGCCGATGCACGTGCCGACGTCCCACACGTTCGACTGGTCCTGGTCCGCCACGCGGCCCACGAACGGTTGTAGTTCGCCGGTCGTGGTCGAGAACTGCAAGCCGCAACGCAGTGCGCGCTCGCCCGAAGCCCAACCCGATTCGCTCGGGAACATCAGGCCGACGCTGAACTTGCCCTTGGGATCGAACTTCGAATCGAGGTAGGACATGACGATGGGTGTGCAGTGCTCGTCGCGGAGTTCGGCGAATCGAAGGGCGCCCGGGTACCGGGAACCGGGGCCGAACTCGGCGCCGGGGAACACCGACAGGTCGAGTGGTCCGGCAACCTCGAAGCGGTGTTCAGTTCCGCACTGAACCTTTGACATGTCCGTGCGGTCCCCGCCCGACTCGGTCGCAGGCGTCCAGTTGAGGCAGTCGCCGGCCGCAGCCGCGGTGAAGGCGTCGTCGCGAGTAGATCCCGTCGCTGCTGGACCGCCACCACTGACACTGACCGAGGACGAGTCGTCCTTGTTCAATCCACCGGAAATCGCGATCGTTGCGATCGCGGCGACCACCGCACCTACCGCCACAGCAGCCAGGACCCGACGGGTGCGACTCGCTGAGACAGTTTTCTTCGCCGGCGTCCCCTGGGGATCTGCCGGATCTGGCGACTTCTCGATCTTGTCTTCGGACATCGATTCCATCATGCCTGTTGCCGTGGCGATATCGAACCTTCACTACAAAACTCACAAACGCGTCTGTGAGTATTTTGTAATCATGAGCGAAAACACCCCACTCGATCCCGAGGCTGTCGAGCTGGCGGGCCGGCTCTTCGACATGGCACGAACCGGCGACGCGGCCGGGCTGGCGTCGTATGTCGATGCTGGAGTTCCCGTCAATCTGACCAACGAGAGTGGCGACACGCTCGTCATGTTGGCGGCGTATCACGGTCACGCTGACGCCGTCGTTGCCTTGATCGAGCGCGGCGCCGACGTCAACCGGCCCAACGACAAGAACCAGACACCCCTCGCCGGAGCCGTCTTCAAGGGCGAGGATGCGGTGGTGAAAGCGCTGGTGAGCGGGGGAGCCGACCCGAAAGGTGGACACCCGACTGCCGTCGACGCGGCTCGGATGTTCGGACGCGAGGACTACCTGAGTCTGCTCGAATCGTGATCTCTCCCTCTCCGACATGGACGTGACCGTCGGCGAGCTGCGGTGAGTGGGTAAAGTTCGAAGTCGTGATTGACCTCAAGTTTCTCCGTGAGAACCCCGAAATCGTCCGCGAGTCGCAGCGCACCCGTGGAGAAGATCCAGGACTGGTCGACGCTCTGCTCGAAGCCGACGCGTCCCGACGCGCTGCCGTTCTGACCGGAGACAACCTCCGCGCAGAGCAGAAGGCCTTCGGCAAGAAGGTCGGACAGGCATCTCCGGAGGAGCGTCCCGCGCTGCTCGAGGGTTCCAAGGAACTGGCGGCCAAGGTCAAGGAAGCCGAGGCCGCGCAACACGAGGCGCAGGCCGCGCTCGACGCCGCACACCGCGCGATTTCCAACGTCGTACAAGAAGGTGCGCCGGCCGGCGGCGAGGACGATTACATCGTGCTCGAACACGTCGGTGAGATTCCGAAGTTCGACTTCGAGCCGAAGGATCACCTCGAGCTGGGTGAGTCGCTCGGCCTGATCGACATGGAACGCGGCGCCAAGGTTTCGGGTTCGCGCTTCTACTTCATGACCGGCTACGGAGCCATGCTCCAGCTCGGACTGCTGCAGTTGGCTGCGCAGAAGGCGATCGCCAACGGATTCACGATGATGATTCCGCCGGTGCTCGTACGCCCGGAAATCATGGCGGGTACCGGCTTCCTCGGTGCTCACTCGGACGAGATCTACCACTTGCAGGATGACGACCTGTACCTTGTCGGAACTTCCGAGGTACCCATGGCCGGCTACCACTCGGGCGAGATCCTCGAACTGAACGAAGGCCCGAAGCGTTACGCCGGTTGGTCCTCGTGCTTCCGCCGTGAGGCCGGCAGCTACGGGAAGGACACCCGCGGCATCATCCGTGTCCATCAGTTCGACAAGGTAGAGATGTTCACGTACTGCCGTCCCGAGGATGCCGACGCCGAACACCAGCGTCTCCTCGGCTGGGAGCGAGACATGTTGGCCGCCATCGACGTTCCTTACCGCGTGATCGACGTCGCCGGCGGAGATCTCGGTTCTTCGGCTGCGCGTAAATTCGACTGCGAGGCATGGGTTCCGACGCAGGGCACCTACCGCGAGCTGACATCGACGTCCAACTGCACGACTTTCCAGGCCCGCCGCCTCGGAGTTCGGTACCGCGACGAGAACGGCAAGCCGCAGACGGCTGCCACTCTCAACGGCACCCTGGCAACGACGCGCTGGATCGTGTCGATTCTCGAGAACCATCAGCAGGCCGACGGCTCGGTGCGAGTGCCCGAGGCATTGGTGCCGTTCGTCGGCACGGATGTGCTTCGCTGACACACTGAACAAACACAATCAGGGCCGCGACGGACTCCGTCGCGGCCCTGATTCGTACTTTCGTACTGGTAGGTTTGGAACTTTTTCTGAACTGGCGGAATATCAAATTTTTCCCGCCGATTGACGAGTTGACCACCAAAAGCGTTGTCGATAGACCGCTTTGGCGTTAGTTTTGCGTTCAATCGGGCTTCCATACCCTGCTTTTCCATCCCCCGTCAGGTGATGTGAGGGTGAGTCCGGGGTGAATTGGACAAGTGTCTTGCCAAAAGTAGTACACGTACTAGTTTTTTCGTTATGTTGTGACGGCGCGCACACGTTTTGTCCGAATCCACTGCTTATGTTTGCCCTTCCGAAGGAAGTGCCCATGCCCCAAATCTCTCAGTTGCGGCGATTCGCCGTGCCCATAACCGGAACCGCCATGGTCGCGGGGATGCTGCTGATCGGCACGCCCGCATCCGCCGCGATCTCGACCACCGGTTTCAAAACAGCGTGTGTCGCAGGCTCCATCATCGGAGACGTCCACAAGGTCACCGACAACCTCATCACGGTCGACGCACCCGCTTCTGTCCAACCCGGCGAGACTTTCACCTACCGAATTCAGCCGAGCGGAACGTCGTATCCGGACAAGGATTCCGGCGCGACGACTACGAACCTGTCACGTCTCAAGGTCGACTACGCAATCCCGGCCAACGCGACGTTCGTTTCCGCGGCCGTCGTCGCGGGCACCTCGGTCGGACTCGACAGCGTCGCACCGAACGTTCTCAGGGTCAACGACTCTGGCAACGTCGACGGTAGCGGCGGGATCCTTCGGCTGTCCGGAAACAACCAGGTGATCGGCAACAGTCCGACGACGAGTACCAACTCGGAGGGAGGTATTCGAGTACCGAAGTCCAAGAAGAACCTCGATGGCTCGACAAACGGCAACGGAGACACCTGGTTCCGGCTTCCCGCAGTCGACGTGACAATGGTCGCTGGTGCGACGGGAGTGATCCAACCGAAGGTGAGGACCGCGGGTACGGCCGGCAACCTCGGTGCCAGCGAAAACTTCAGCACTCAGCTCGCAAAGGCGAGTTTCCTTGGTACACAGTGGGCGCCGACCCGTTGCTCGCCCCGCGAGAACAAGGACACCACACCGCTCAATGCCGGCGCGGGTCCGCTCGCGACAATCAGCATTGCTTCGGCTCCGGTCGATGTCGAGACGACGACGTCGTTGTCGGTTCCGGCGACGGCGATCACGGGCAGCGCGGTTGATCTGACCGCTACCGTGGCTCCGAACAACGCTGTCGGTACGGTGCAGTTCAAGTCGAACGGCACTGCGATCGGTTCGCCGGTGACGGTTTCCGGTGGAACCGCGACGCTGTCACATTCGTTCGATGCTGCTGGCGCGCAGAGCGTTACGGCTGACTACACCGCTGGTGCAGGGTTTGTCAGTTCGTCGGCGTCGGCTCAGACGGTGACCGTTTCGGATCCGGCTCCGGTGGATGTGGAGACGACGACGTCACTCTCGGTTCCGGCGACGGCGATCACGGGTGCGGCTGTTGATCTGACTGCGACCGTGGCTCCGAACAATGCGGTCGGTACGGTGCAGTTCAAGTCGAACGGCGCGGCGATCGGTTCGCCGGTGACAGTCTCCGCGGGTGTTGCGACGCTGTCGCATGCGTTCGATGCTGCTGGCGCGCAGAGTGTTACGGCTGACTACACCGCCGGTGCTGGCTTTGTGAGTTCGTCGGCGTCGGCTCAGACGGTGACGGTGTCGGATCCGGCTCCGGTGGATGTGGAGACGACGACGTCGCTCTCGGTTCCGGCGACGGCGATCACGGGTACGGCTGTTGATCTGACGGCAACGGTGGCTCCGAACAATGCTGTCGGGACGGTGCAGTTCAAGTCGAACGGTGCGGCGATCGGTTCCCCGGTGGCAGTCTCCGCGGGTGTTGCGACGCTGTCGCATTCCTTCGATGCTGCTGGCGCTCAGAGTGTTACGGCGGACTTCACCGCCGGTGCAGGGTTTGTCAGTTCGTCGGCATCGGCTCAGACGGTGACGGTCTCTGATCCGGCTCCGGTCGATGTGGAGACCACGACGTCGCTCTCGGTTCCGGCGACGGCGATCACGGGTACGGCGGTTGATCTGACGGCAACCGTGGCTCCGAACAATGCTGTCGGGACGGTGCAGTTCAAGTCGAACGGTGCGGCGATCGGTTCCCCGGTCACGGTGTCCGGTGGGACTGCGACGCTCTCGCATTCCTTCGATGCTGCTGGTGCACAAAGTGTTACCGCTGACTTCACCGCTGGTGCAGGGTTTGTCAGTTCCTCGGCGTCCGCTCAGACGGTGACCGTTTCGGATCCGGCTCCGGTCGATGTCGAGACCACGACGTCGCTCTCGGTTCCGGCGACGGCGATCACGGGTACGGCGGTTGATCTGACTGCGACGGTTGCTCCGAACAATGCTGTGGGTACGGTGCAGTTCAAGTCGAACGGCACGGCCATTGGTTCGCCGGTGGCAGTCTCCGCGGGTGTTGCGACGCTGTCGCATTCCTTCGATGCTGCTGGCGCTCAGAGTGTTACCGCTGACTTCACCGCTGGTGCAGGGTTTGTCAGTTCCTCGGCGTCTGCTCAGACGGTGACGGTCTCCGATCCGGCTCCGGTCGACAAGGCGACGAAGACGGTTCTGAGCGTTCAGGGTGAAGCCAAGGTCGGACTGCCTGTTGATCTCTTCGCGACAGTGTCCGAAGATCCCTCGGACGCCCTGGTGCCGTCCGGCGGAACGGTTCAGTTCAAGATCGGTGGAGTCGATCAGGGTGCCCCGGTCGCGGTTGTTGACGGAGTTGCCAAGCTGCCGCACGTGTTCGGAGCAGAAGGCACCTTTGTAGTCTCGGCTGTATTCAGTGGCTCCGGCGTGTTCACGTCGTCCACCGCGGAATCCGTCGACGTCAATGTCACGGTTCCGACCCCGTCGGATGTCGAAAGCTCTACGTCGTTGACGGCTCCGTCTTCGGCAAAGGTCGGCACGTCGGTGCAGCTGAAGGCTGTGGTCAGTTCTTCCGGCGCGACGTCGGGAACCGTCCAGTTCTTCGATGGAACGACTCCGATCGGAACGGCCGTCGATGTTGTCGGTGGGCAGGCTGTGTTGAGCCACACCTTCACCACGACCGGCAACCATTCGATCACCGCGGTCTACAGCGGAGCCCAGGGCGTCACGGGTTCCACGTCGACTGCATCGGTTGTGAACGTCGGTAACGGGGGCGGTGACTTCGGTTCGCTCGGATCGTTGTCGCTGCCGTTCGGGTCCTGATTCTCCGATGATGTGATGCCCCTTGCACCCGTCGGGTGCAAGGGGCATCACTCTTCGCGAATCGATGATTGGTCGTTAGCAGAACTATCGGCAATTCGTGAATATTTGTCTGAAATAACTGATACAAGTACTACTTTCGACGGGTACTGTACGAGCGTCCAGCTCCATTCTGATTTCCGCTCTGTTCGAGTGACCTCCTTCCGTGCGGATCCCGATCCACGTCTGTTGCTAGCTGAGGAGAGTTCGTGTTGGTGAGAAGAAGTTCCGCGGTTGTGGTGGCGGCGTTGGTCGGTGGCGTGCTGGTGGCAGGTGGTGTTGCTTCGGCTGCTCCGACGTCATCTCCCGCGGTGGAGAACACGATCGGGTTCAAACTGGGTTGCGATGGTTACGAGCACCCTGGCTTGGGCAGCATCTCCGACGAATTCCACTCCACGGGCGTGACCATCTCGGCTCCGGAGAAGGTCGCGGCGGGGTCGACGTTCACCTACCGAGTCCAGCCAGGTGCGATGACTGTTCCCACGAGTGGTCATGCGGGGCGTTCGGCGATCAGGTGGACACGGATGAAGTACGACTTCGACATTCCTGCGGGGGTGTCGTTGGTCGATGCTCAGGTAGTGGCGGGTACGTCGTCGAATTTGTCGGGTGCGGCGCCCTCGGTAATTCGAATCAACGACGGTGGTTCGCCGGATGCTGCGGGCACTCACTTGCGTATTTCGGGGAACAATCAGACTGCTGACTCCAATGGCGGTGGTGGAAACGGTCCGAGTACAAGTAAGAACGATGATGGCGGAATCGGCGCGGAGGCTGGAAAGACTTTCCGGTTGCCGGCGATCGATGTGACGGTGATTGCGGGTGGTGCGGGTAGCACTGTGCAGCCGAAGTTAAGGGTGACGGATGGCAATTCGGGATCCTTTGATTCTCCGAAAAATGCCTTCACCTTCTTGCAGCGCGAGAAGGACGTCTTCACCGTCGCATACTGGGAGAGGTACAACTGCTCTCCGCATGACTCACGCAGCGCGGGATTGAATGCGGGTGGTCAGGCATTGGCCACCGTCAACGTCGTCTCGCAGGTGGCGACCACGACCGCAGTGACGTCCGGCGCGTCGGCAACGATCGGTCAATCGACGGATTTGATTGCGCAGGTCTCCCCGGCGCCGACAGGCGGCACCGTTCAGTTCAAGGATGGCGGGACTGACATCAGCGCCCCGGTGGCCGTCGTCAATGGCGTTGCCACACTGCCACATACATTCACCGCGGCGGGAGATCACTCCATCACCGCTGTGTACGACGGAGTTCTCGAGTTCTTGACCTCAACGTCACCGGCGCGCACAGTGAGCGTGGCTGCTGCCGATGTACAGACGACCACGGCGCTGACAGTTCCGAGCAGCGCCGTCGAGCAGACCTCGGTCGCGCTGACCGCAAACATCTCTCCGGCAGCTGACGGCGGAACGGTCCAGTTCAAGGACGGTGGCACAGACATCGGCGGACCGATCGCGGTGACTGCCGGCGGAGCGACCCTGGATCACACGTTCACTACGACGGGATCGCACTCGATCACTGCGGTCTACTCAGGCACTGCAGGTTTTGGTGGTTCGACCGCGCAAGCTCAGACCATCGAGATCTCGAGCTCAGCGCTGAGTACGACTACAACGCTTCAAGTTCCGGCTGCTGCGATCACGGGTACTGCGGTTGATCTGACGGCGACGGTTGCTCCTTCCAACGCTGTCGGTACGGTGCAGTTCAAGTCGAACGGCACGGCGATCGGTTCCCCGGTCACGGTGTCCGGTGGGACTGCGACGCTCTCGCATTCGTTCGATGCTGCTGGCGCTCAGAGCATTACGGCTGACTTCACCGCTGGTGCAGGCTTCGTCAGCTCCTCGGCATCGGCCCAGACGGTGACGGTGTCCGATCCGGCTCCCATCGATGTGGAGACGACGACGTCGCTCTCGGTTCCGGCGACGGCGATCACGGGTGCGGCTGTTGATCTGACTGCGACGGTTGCTCCGAACAATGCGGTGGGCACTGTGCAGTTCAAGTCGAACGGCACAGCCATTGGTTCACCGGTGACAGTTTCCGGTGGAACCGCGACGCTGTCGCATTCGTTCGATGTTGTTGGTGCTCAGAGTGTTACGGCTGACTTCACCGCCGGTGCTGGCTTTGTGAGTTCGTCGGCGTCGGCTCAGACGGTGACCGTGTCCGATCCGGCTCCCATCGATGTCGAGACCACGACGTCGCTCTCGGTTCCCGCTACGGCAACTACGGGTGCGGCGGTTGATCTGACTGCGACGGTTGCTCCGAACAATGCTGTGGGCACGGTGCAGTTCAAGTCGAACGGCACGGCGATCGGTTCCCCGGTCACGGTGTCCGGTGGGACTGCGACGCTCTCGCATTCGTTCGATGCTGCTGGCGCGCAGAGCGTTACGGCGGACTTCACCGCTGGTGCAGGGTTTGTGAGTTCGTCGGCGTCGGCTCAGACGGTGACCGTTTCGGATCCGGCTCCGGTGGATGTCGAGACCACGACGTCGCTGTCGGTTCCGGCTACGGCAATCACGGGTACTGCGGTTGATCTGACGGCGACGGTTGCTCCGAACAATGTGGTGGGCACTGTGCAGTTCAAGTCGAACGGCACGGCCATTGGTTCACCGGTGACAGTTTCCGGTGGGGCCGCGACGCTCTCGCACATCTTCGATGCTGCTGGTGCTCAGAGCATTACCGCGGACTTCACCGCTGGTTCCGGATTCAAGAACTCGGTTGCGAGTGCGAAGTCAGTTCAGGTGAGTGTTGCCGACCAGGAATCCGTCGTCGAACTGAATATCCCCACCGACGCCAAAACTGGTGTGGCGACCGACTTGTGGGCAACAGTCCGAACGTCGTCGGATGACGCTGTCGGCGTCGGAACCGTGCAGTTCTACGACGGTGGCGTCGCGATCGGCGGTCCTGAAGCGGTTACGGCCGGCGCTGCTGGTCTGTCGCATACGTTTACCTCTGCGGGTGCGCACAGCATCACGGCGGTTTACTCGGGAGGAGCCGGTGTAGTCGGGTCCTCGGCCCAGGCGCGGACGGTGAATGTAACGGACCCTGCGCCTTCGGATGTCACCACGGAGACTGTGGTGACGGTGCCTGCCGATGGTGTGGTGAACAAGTCGGTGACCCTGTCGGCGACTGTCAGTTCGGTGCAGAACGGTGGAACGGTGCAGTTCATGGATGGGGACACCCCGGTCGGTGACGCTGTGCCAGTGGTCAACGGGATCGCGGCGCTGAACCACACCTTCACCACAACCGGCGCGCATTCGATTTCGGCAATCTACAGCGGCGCAGCCGGATTCACAGGCTCCACCTCGGCGGCCCACGCAATTCAGATCAAGGCTGCAACCGGCGGTGGCACGGGCAGCCTCGGTTCAGGCAGCGCTGGCTCGAGCGATTTCCTTCCCTTCGGTTCCTGACCGAAGCAGTTCAGGTCGCGGCCCCGAGGCAGTATCCCTCGGGGCCGATCGACAGGGTGAACTGCATCGACCGTGAGTTACCGGTTCCGTCGCTGACGGGCAGGGTGACACGGACGTAGTCGCCGCGAACCGGAGTGACTGTTGCAGCGTCGGCGTCGAAAGACTTGATACCGGCCAGCTGATTCGGATCGAGCTTGAGTGGCGGCTGGCCGGTGGCGCCGGTGCCGTCGGGATCCCACGGGCTGTTGCCGGGGCAGATCAGTGGATAGAACGTCTCGACGTCGCGGGTATTGACCGGCCGTCCCGTGGCGCGTGAGAGAAACCGGACGACGGCGTGGGAAGCGTCGGCCGCGGTGTAGAAGTTTGATTGCCCCGCAGGGAAGACGAACGGGCACGCATAGCCGGAAGCGATCTCCGAGCGCTTGGCGGCGACGGAGAGTCCGCCTCCACTCCAGGTGACCGCGTACTGGCCGTCGACGCCTGGTGCGGCGATGGCCGTCAAGATGGCGGGCACATCCGAGTATCGGTCGGCAATTGTTGTGGGCGGCATCGTCCAGCATGCGTTCGTGAGCGCGTCGACGTCCAAAGACACCAGGTCCGTTGCCCAGGCCGCCAAGGCCGGCGCAGCAGCCGGATTACCGGGCACGTCACCAACCGGAGGTGGCGCGACCGGCGTGGCGGGCGCAGTGGTGGTCGTGGGCGCGAGAGTGGTTGTCGTCGTGGTTTCCGTCGTAGGCGGAGACGGTTCGTCCGTCAGGATTCCTGTCCGTCCGTCGTCCTCACATGCGGTTATCGCCAACGTCATGGCGAGTGCGACTGCCCCCACTGCCGCTCGTCCTGCCGACTTCATTCGTTCTTACGCCCCTTTTGCGACATTCTGACCAACATCCACCCCATAACTGCTGCGGGTCAGATCACGGATTCCCGTCTACGCTAGCGAACTGTGGATCCCGTTTACAGAACAGTCATCGGCATCGCCCGTACCGTCTTCGCTTTCGAGGGCCTGAAGTTCTCCGTCAAGGGAGAGCAGAACATCCCGGCGTCCGGTGGCGCCGTGATCGCGATCAACCACACCGGATACATGGACTTCACGTATGCGGGACTGCCGGCGCGGACCCCCAAGCGCTACATCCGGTTCATGGCGAAGAAGGAGGTCTTCGACAACAAGATCTCCGGACCGATCATGCGGGCCCTCAAGCACATCCCGGTCGACCGCGGCGCGGGCGCCGACTCCTACAAGGCGGCCGTAGATTTCCTGAAGCGCGGCGAATTGGTGGGTGTGTACCCCGAAGCGACGATCAGTCGGAGCTTCGAGATCAAGGAATTCAAGTCCGGAGCCGCCCGGATGGCGATCGAGGCGGGCGTCCCGATCGTTCCCGTCGTCATCTGGGGCGCTCAGCGCGTGTGGACGAAGGGTTATCCGAAGCGGTTGGGCCGCACCAACACTCCCATCTCCATTGCCGTCGGCGAGCCGATTGCACCTTTCGAACCGGCGAGTGAGCTGACGGCGAAGCTACGGTCGACGATGCAGGAGTTGCTGCTCGATCTGCAGAAGGACTACGACCATCCCGCCGGCGAGTACTGGGTACCGGCCCGCCTCGGTGGCAGCGCGCCGACGCTCGAGCAGGCCGACAAGATGGATGCCGACGAGGCCGAGGCGAAAGCCAAAGCACGTGAGGCGCGGAAGTCCGAAGGCTGACCCATGTCCTTCGAACCCGTTTACACCGCCGTCGAGGTAGTCGCGCGTGGTCTGAGCGGTTTCCAGGGCGTGAAAGTCACCCGCACCGGGACGGAACACGTCCCGGTGTCCGGCGGTGCCGTCATCGCGATCAACCACACGAGTTACCTCGATTTCATACCGGCGGCCCTGGCGGTCGGCACCGCGAAACGCAAGCTCAGAGTGATGGCCAAGGCTGAGCTGGCGGACAACAAGGTCCTCGGCTTCCTCATGCGTGGATGCGGCGTCATCGAAGTGGACCGCTCCGCCGGAGCGCAGGCGTATCGAGCCGGAGTCGACGCCCTCGAGCGTGGCGAATTGGTGGGCGTCTACCCGGAAGCGACAATCAGCCGGAGCTTCGAGATCAAGGAAATGAAATCCGGAGCAGCTCGGATGGCCATCGACGCCGGCGTGCCGATAATTCCGCTGATCGTCTGGGGCGCCCAGCGGATCGTCACCAAAGGCGGACCGAAAAATCTGGGCCGCAATCATTTCCCGATCTCGGTGGAAGTGGGCGCACCGATCGATCCGGTCGAACCCGCCGAAGCGCTCAGCGAGATCCTGCGCATCGAGATGGATGCGATCCTGCGCCACGTTCAGGACGGGTTCGTGCACGAGCCCGGGGCGTACTGGGTGCCTCGCCGACTCGGCGGTGGCGCGCCGACGCCGGCGGAAGCCGCGGCCATGGACGCACAGGAACGCGCGAAGCGGGCGCGCTGAGCGAGACCGTCGTACCGGGCAGGCACAATGGCGGTGTGAGCCCAGACCGTCGTATCAGCCCTGACCGCCCAACCTTGGTTGCGACCGATGTCGACGGCACCCTCATCGATCACGACGAGTTGGTCAGTGCCCGCACCCGCGCCGCCGTGCATGCCGTCGTCGAATCCGGCACGCCGTTCCTGCTGGCAACCGGACGTCCTCCGCGTTGGATTTCGCCCGTCGTCGAAGGTTTGGGATACGCGCCACTCGCGGTCTGCGCCAACGGTGCTGTTGTCTACGACAGTTACGCCGACCGCGTCCTCAGCGCCGCGACCTTGTCGGTCGACGCACTCACCGAACTCTCCGAGCTGGCTCTGGTTGCACTTCCCGGGTCGGGATTGGCCGCGGAACGGGTGGGGGAGAGCGCACACGACGCCGCCACCCCACAGTTCGTCAGCTCACCAGATTACGAACACGCCTGGCTCAACCCGGACAACACCGAGATGTCCGAGGACGAAGTGCTTGCGGCGCCGGCCGTCAAACTCCTGATTCGCCGTCCAGGCATGACCAGCACGGCGATGTACGACACGCTCGCCCCGCACGTCGGTGCGCTCGCCGACATGACGTACTCCACCGAGAACGGACTGATCGAACTCTCGGCGCCGGGAATCACGAAAGCGTCCGGCCTGGTTGCCGCGGCCGAAAGGTTCGGCTTCGACCTGTCGGGTCTGGTTGCCTTCGGGGACATGCCCAACGACATCCCGATGCTGGGGATGGCACGCCTCGGCGTTGCCATGGGCAACGCTCACCCCGAAGCCAAAGCCGCAGCCGACGAGGTCACCGACACCAATTCGGCGCACGGGGTCGCAAAAGTCCTCGAGCGCTGGTGGTCGTAGAACCCACCAGCGCCCGAGGACGTGTACTGCGCGAGTGTCAGCCGACAGGCGCGCTGTTGGCCATTTCCTGGGCAAAGGTCTCGTTGTAGGTCTTGAGGACCTTCGTGACCATGCCGGTGATCTGGTTGAAGATCAGCGAACCGTTCTCGAAGTCGCTGCGCAGGCCGTCCGGGATCGAGTATTCGTCCGAGATCGGCAATCCGAGTTCACCCGCGTCGGAACCGAAGCTCTGCCACGACTTGAAGATCTCGCCGAGCACGGTGAACACTCCGCCGTTGGGTGAGGTGTAGACAGCGCCGTTCTGGAACAACGCACCCTGGTTGCCGAGCTTCGCCTGCAGGATTCCGGACAGCGCCTGGCCGAGGCGTCCGAGGTCACCACCTTCGGCGATCCACTTCTGCGCGAGCGGTGAATTGTCGGTGATCTTCAGAATCTGGGTGACCAGATCCGGGATCGACGATCCGGTGCCACCGGTGACCGTGTCGACCGGAGTGGTCGGCTTGGGCGCAGGCGTCGACGGATTGGAGGGGTTCGACGGGTTCAACGATCCGCCGATATTCGCGGCCGCGATGTTCCGGATGTCGTTCATGTGTGCGTATGCGGCATCACCAGGGCAAGCCGTGTTTCCGACGTCGCGGTGGGCGAAGATGATCGGCAGATCCACTGCTGCGCCCTGCGGGTACGGAGTGAACTCCGTGCCCTCGGAGTACATCGTCGTTCGGCCCTTCGGGTCGAGGCCGGCCAGGCCGAGCTTCCATCCGAGGAACTTGCCGACGGCGTTGAGCGTCGCCTGCGAAGGCTCGACGGTGGAGTAGTCACCCATCATCGCGATACCGGTGGTGTTCTCGTTGAAGCCGCCGGCGTGCGCGCCCTGAACTGCTTTGTCGAGTCCGCCTGCGCGGCCTTCGAAGGTCTGACCGTACTTGTCGACGAGGACGTTGTATCCGACGTCGCACCAGCCGAGAGTCCGTGCGTGGTAGGCGTAGATCGAGCGGACGATGCCGGCCGATTCTTCCTTGGTGTAGTTGTTGCTGCCCGCGGTGTGGTGAACGGTTGCTCCACCGGTGAAGTCGTCGTACGTGGGGGAGTCGCAGCGAAGTGACTCGTCGGCTCCCCACTGTGCGCGGGTGATGACGGAGGGTCCACTGCCGCCGAGCGGTGCCGCGACTGCCTGCAGATTGCTGTCCGCGTCGCTGGTACCCGGATCGATCAACACTGCGGTAACGGCATCTGCTGCCGTCGTCGCCTGGCGAAGCGGCTTGGACACCGAAGCCGGGGTGTACCCGAGTTCGCCGGTGGCTGCGGGTGCTTCCGCAGGCGCAGGTGCTTCGGCCGGCGCTTCGGCAGGCACAGGCGCTTCAGCAGGTGCTTCGACAGGTGCGGGTGCGGCTTCCGGAGCCGGCACAGCTTCGGCCGCGGGGGCAGCGACACCCTGCGGGGTGAGGATCTGGATGGACTTGGTGGCGCCGACGAAGACAGGTTCGGTGGCGGTACCGGCGTTGGTGGCCTGATCCGAACTGGCGGAGTCGATGGCGTCAGGGGTGAACCACGGACCCCAGGTGCCGTCCTCGGCCAGGGCGCGGACCTTGGACTGCGCCGAGGCGAGCGTGTCCGAGGTCAACGCGACCATGCTGAACGGAGTGTCGCGGGTGACTTCCTTGACCACGGCACCTGGCTCTTCCTCGGAGGGAACCGGAGCGGTTTCGGTCGGGGCCCCGGGAGCAGCGGGTGCCGGGAAGAGCTCGGTCGGCAACGTGATCCCTGGAGGTAGCGGGATTTCGGTCGGGAGCTTGAGGTTTCTGAGATCGCCCAGGTTGATGTCGGGGAGATCGAGACCGGTCAGCTCCTTGACCGGAATGATGATGTCGGGCACCGACGCGAGGAGCACCTCTGCGATCTGGGTCGGCACTGCTACTGACGTCGTTTCGTTCGCGGAACGTACATCGGACGTAGTGCTCGTGAAGCCGTAGACCGCAAAAGGACTTGCGACAGCCACTGCGGCTACAGCCCCGAGTACGAGCGAGGGCTTCGGTCGACGGTGTGGCAAGGGATTACTCCTCGGTTGTAGTTACTTGCGAGCGAACTTCAGGGCCGATGACGGCCGTGAACGGAATCCTTCAAAACCGGATCCGAGCAGGTCGGATGCCATGTTCTGGGGTTGAACTCCAGTTTTCGGACGCGTACGTCTGCAACTCGTGATGCTGATGTGACTCGTGTGACTGGTGTTGCTAACTCCAAACACTCTTGCCACACTAGTCACAAAAGTCCATAACGCTCAACCTTAGGGTGAGACTTTAGTTAAATCGTTGTGGACTGGCCTGCGCGCGAAGTACCGACTTCGCGGACTCGTGAGGCCGGTAGCGATGAGGAGAGCATTGATGGCGAGAAGCGGAAGAAGCGGAACTGCAGGTAAGAAGCCTGTGTCCGGTCGCGCAGGTCGCTTTCTGGTGGGCGGACCCGGGAGGCGAACCTCGCTGATGCGGGTCTCGGTCCTCGGTCTCGTTCCGGCTCTTGCGCTCGGCGTCGCGATCGGAGGTTTCACGCAAATCCGCGCTGACGAGCCGTCGATCCTGCACGCCGTCGCCGCCGATACACAATTCACGCTCTCCGGTCACGGCAACGGACACGGCCGCGGAATGGGGCAGTGGGGCGCTTACGGCTACGCCAAGAACGACGGCTGGTCCGGCGAGCGAATCCTCAGTCACTACTACGGCGGAACCGTCCTGGACTCCTTGCCGCCCGCCCAGATGAGTGTGCGGCTCACGGCCCAGGACAACTCGACGCTCGACGTCTACTCCGACGCCGGCCTCGTGGTCAACGGTCAGCGCACCGCGCCGGGCGAGGCTGCCCATCTCACTGCACTGCCCGGTGGCGGTGCGCAGGTGGTTGTCACCAGCGGGTGTGGTGGCGGGGTTGTCTGGGAAGCGGTCACCGAGCATCCGTGGGTGGATCCTGTGGATCTCAGTCCCGATCGACCCGCCGACCAGTTCCTGAAGCTGTGCAACAACGACGCGCCCTATCGCGGCGCCCTCGGCGTAGTGCTCGACAACGGCTCGGCTCGGACGGTCAATCTCCTCGACATGGAGGACTACCTGCTCGGCGTGGTGCCGGTCGAGGCGAAAGCCGAATGGGCCGATTCCGGTGGGGCCGAAGCACTACGGGCGCAAGCCGTGGCGGCGCGCTCGTACGCTGCGACCGAGCATCGCAGCTCGTACGCCGACACGTGCGACACTCAGGACTGCCAGGTCTACGGCGGAGCTGGCAAGGAAGATCCCCGGACCACTGAAGCCGTTCGGTCCACCGCCGGCGCCGTTCTGTCGCGTGACGGCAAGATTGTTGCCACCGAATTCTCTTCGTCCACAGGAGGTTACAGCTCCGGCGGTGAATTCCCGGCCGTCGAGGATCTCGGTGACGCCCTTTCGCCCAATCACGACTGGACAGTGAATCTGACCGCGGGTGAGATTGCGGACGCCTTCGATGTGGGCGAGCTGCAATCGCTCAAGATTCTCTCGCGCAACGGATTCGGTACCGACGGCGGGCGAGTGACGGCAGTCGAGGTGGTCGGAACAGATGCAACTGTTGGCGCCACCGGAATGCAGTTCCGTCAGAAACTCGGCCTGAAATCGGACTGGTTTACCGTCGGCGACGGCGCTGGTGTGGTAGTGGCACCGGATTCGGAATCGACAGTGCCGGAATCCAATTCGCCATTCGGCGATCCATCGGGTACGGTTACGGAGACGCAGATCGAGAAGAAGTATCGGGAGCTCGGCGGTGAAAGCGGCTCTCTCGGTGCTCCTGCCGGCCCGGAGATGCAGTTGCCCTCCGAAGCAGGCACTTTCCGTGTCTACGAAAACGGAACCATCATCTGGACAAAGGTTTTGGGTGCGCAGGTAGTTGATGCCAACGTGCTCCGCGAGTGGATACCGACGGGCGGAAGCTAGGGGAAGGTCGGTCGGTAGCGACTCGCACGTATCGACTCTGAAGGGTCTCTGCCGTAACCCGGCGGAGACCCTTCAGGTCGTTCAGGGTTCGTTGCTTGTCGGTCAGATGGTCGGAGCGTCGCCGAGCAAGCGGTACTCGAGCCACAACTCCGCACGTTCTGTGGGGGAGCCGAGGTCCAGTTGGAGAAGGCTCTCGATCCGAGCGAGTCTGCTGCGCAACGTATGCCGATGAATATTCAGGGCTGTGGCTGCGGCGTCGCCCACACCGTTGTGTGCCAACCACATGGCCAAGGTTCGGTAGAGATCGCTACCGCCCTTCGCTTCCAGAAGCGGGCGCAAGTGTGCCGCCGCGAATGCCGTCGAGCGATCCTGGTCGAGAAATGCGGACAATCCGCTCTCCGAGAGTTCGGCGAACCGCATCGAAGGCAGGTTGCGGGCGCCGGCCTCGGCTGCTGCCTGCGCGGCTTGGCGTCTGGCGCGTGAGAGATCGTCCCACCACAGCATGTCCGACACGCCGACGGTGACGTCGATTTCGTTGACGCGGGCGAGGATTCGCCCGCTGTCGGTAGCCGAGACGACGGCAATCAGTGCACCGTCGGTGATGCCGAACGCCAGATCGCGGCTGAGACCGTCGAGCAGTGAGACGGACACGCTCTCGAGCAGGCCACTCGGGCCCGCTACGTGGAAGACCTGGAAAGGTTCGACCGGAAATCCTCCCCACAGTTCCCCGGAGATGTTGCGGGCGAGCGCATTCTGTCCTTCGAACAGCTGATGCATCGCCACGGTACGCAAATGGTTCATCGTCAACTGCGCATCTCGGGTTCGAGCCGTCATCAACGTGAGCAGAGACGCGGCGGCGATGACGATGCCCTGATTCAGAGAGCCGACGGCGCCGGGGCAGCCGGCGACGAGATACCCCATCAGCTTTCCCCTCGACGTCATCAAAGGGTGCGAGATGACGTCCTCGTTCTCACTCGTGAGGAAACTGACTTCCATCGGGCGGGCGTCGCGCTCGGGAGCCGTTCGCTCGATTCCTGCGGCAGCGGCGGTGTGTGAGATCTCGACGGTATGGCCGGCCGAGTCCAGCAGGGCCGCCCATCCGCCGATCAATTCCGCCACCCGTCGTACGACTGCCCGGGTGCCGTTGACCGTCACTGCAGCTTGAAGTAGTCGCCGAAGGCTCTGGTAGTTGCTGCGCAGCGCTTTCATGTCGTCGTCGGATTGCGCCTTCGACACCGCTTTGGTCAGGGCGATGAAAGGTGTTCGCAATGGGACGTCGAGTAGGGGCACACTGAAACGGGTGGCCGCATCCACCAGAGTCTGCGGCGCCTGCTCGTATCCGAGGCCGGTTCCGAAACCGATTCCGGCAATTCCGGCCGCCACCAGGGTCCGTACGAATCGCGTTGTTTCCGCGGCCGTCGTCGGTAGCGACACCCCGGTGATGAGTAGTAGTTCGCCGCCGTCGAGGAAGGGCGTCGGGTCGGGAAGTTCGGAGACATGTGCCCAGGTCAGGGTGCGATCGAGCTGGTCGTGCCCCGCCAGGACGCGAAGGCCGAACTGTTCGGTCGCACAAAGCTGGCGGAGCGTGATGGGCATGGGTCCAGTCTGACACCTCGAACTCGCCACTTTGTAGTGCCTGCGGTCACGTTTGTACAAAGTGGAGCCTGACGCGAGCTTGCCGAAGGTCCGACACTGGCGCTATCGAAAATGCGCTCCAGAAGAGCGTCACCGAGATCCACGTCCCGAACAGCCCACAAGGAGTACTGATGTCCAGTACAGACCAGCCGGCACTTCAGCACACGCTGAAGAAGCGGCATCTGTCGATGATTGCGATCGCGGGCGTCATCGGCGCCGGACTGTTCGTCGGCTCCGGTGTGGCGATCCAGGAGACGGGACCGGGTGTCCTGGTTTCCTACGCGTTGGCCGGCGTAGTCGTCATCCTCGTGATGCGCATGCTCGGCGAGATGTCGGCAGCGTCGCCGGAAACCGGCTCGTTCTCGTCGTACGCCGACAAGGCCATCGGCCGCTGGGCGGGCTTCTCGATCGGCTGGCTGTACGCGTGGTTCTGGATCATCGTGCTCGGCATCGAGGCCACCGCCGGTGCCCTCATCATGAATCGTTGGGTTCCCGGCGTTCCCCAGTGGACCTGGGCTCTGATTCTGATGATCGTGCTGACGCTGACCAACATCATCTCGGTCAAGTCGTTCGGCGAGTTCGAGTTCTGGTTCGCTTCCATCAAGGTCGTCGCCATCATCGCGTTCCTCGGCATGGGCATCGTGGCGATCTGCGGATGGATGCCCGGCGTCGAAGCACCGGGAATGACCAACCTGACCGGTCACGGCGGTTTCCTGCCGAACGGAACAGGAGCCATGCTCGCCGCAGTCCTTGTGGTCGTGTTCTCGTTCTTCGGCGCCGAAATCGCCACCATCGCCGCCGGTGAATCGGCCAACCCGCTCGAAGCTGTTCGCGCTGCCGTCAAGTCCGTCGTCTGGCGAATTCTCATCTTCTACATCGGCTCGATCGCGGTGGTCGTCACTCTGCTTCCCTGGGACAGCGCATCGGTCGCGCTCAGCCCGTACGTCGCCG
This sequence comes from Rhodococcus sp. P4_F3_2, assembly GCF_056401335.1. Lineage (NCBI taxonomy): Bacteria > Bacillati > Actinomycetota > Actinomycetes > Mycobacteriales > Nocardiaceae > Rhodococcus > Rhodococcus sp. P4_F3_2. The sequence goes on along the minus strand of NZ_JBFUJN010000005.1, from coordinate 78,915 downwards.
TCATGGACTCCTACGGCATTCCGGCCGCGGGCAACATCATGGACGTCGTCGTCCTCACGTCGGTTCTGTCCTGCCTCAACTCCGGTCTCTACACCGCGAGCCGCATGATCTTCTCTCTCGCCGGCCGCGGCGACGCCCCCAAGTCGCTCTCACGTATCGAGAAGACCGGCGTCCCGATGCGCGCTGTCCTGGTCTCGACGATCGTCGGCTTCCTGACCGTCGGCATGAACTACCTCTCCCCGGACAAGGTCTTCCTGTTCCTGGTCAACTCCTCCGGAGCGATCGCGCTGTTCGTCTGGCTCGTCATCTCGGTGTCTCAGCTGCGCACCCGCCGCAAGCTCGAAGCTTCGGGCCAGGAGCTGGAGCTCAAGATGTGGTTCTTCCCGTACCTGACCTACGCGACGATCGCCGCCATCATCGCGCTCTGCATCGGCATGCTCACCCTGGACTCGACGCGCAGTCAGATGATCGTGTCCCTGGGGCTCGCAGCGATCCTCGTGGGCATCGGGCTCTACCGATACCGGAACCACAAAGAGACCGAGGACGCCGAAGGCGCCGACGCCGAGGTTGTACCCGTGTCCGAGAGCGCTCCCACACCCTGACACTAACGTCCCCATCTGCGAGATACTTAGATGTCCTAGTATCGGCCACGGACAGAGAAATCGACGTGAGCACAGCAGATGGGGACAATCATGACCACACCCGAACCGATCGTCATCGTCGACGGGGCCAGGACCCCCGTCGGTAGCTTCGGCGGCGTCTTCAAGGACGTACCCGCACACGAGCTGGGTGCCGCAGCAGCCAAGGCCGCGCTGAGCCGCGCCGGCGTTGCACCCGAAGACATCGACGAGGTCGTCATGGGCTGCATCGGGCAGGTCGGCCCCGACGCCTACAACGCACGCCGCGTGGGCATCGCCGCCGGACTGCCCGAGAACGTTCCCGCCTACACCGTCAACCGCCTCTGTGGCAGCGGCCTGCAGGCCGTGTGGTCGGCGGCGATGCAGATGCGCTGGGGCGCAGCTGCCATCACCCTCGCCGGCGGCGACGAGAGCATGTCCCGCATGCCGTTCTACGATTTCGCCGCCCGCTCGGGCTACAAGCTCGGCGATCGCAGCCTCGTCGACGGCACCGTCGCCATGCTCACCGACCCGTTCAGCAAGGCTCATATGGGCCGCACCGCCGAAGCCGTCGCCCGCAAGTACGGCGTCAGCCGCGAGCAGCAGGACGAGTTCGCAGTGGAATCTCAGCGCCGCGCTGCTACCGACGCAGCCAAGGCAGCATTCGCCGAGGAGATCACTCCCGTCGAGACCGGTGGTCGGCGCTCCGTCACCGTCACCGAAGACGAGCATCCCAAGCCCGGAACCACTGTCGAAACCCTCGCCAAGCTGCGCCCTGCATTCGAAGAGGGCGGATCCGTCACCGCCGGTAACGCGTCGGGCATCAACGACGGCGCCGGCGCACTCGTCCTCGCGACAGGCACCGAGGCAGCCAAGCGCGGCCTCACCGGACTCGTCACGCTCGAAACCGTCACGACGGCAGCCATGGAGCCCGGCCTGATGGGCTACGCTCCCGTGCTCGCTCTCGAAAAGCTTTTTGCGCAAACAGGATTGAAGCCGTCCGACATCGGCACCGCCGAGGTCAACGAGGCCTTTGCTTCGCAGGCCATCGCCGTCATCCGTGACAGTGGCCTGGATCCGGAGAAGACCAACCCGTACGGCGGAGCAATCGCCCTCGGACACCCGGTCGGCGCTACCGGAGCCATCCTCACGCTGCGCGCGGCACGCGACATGGTCCGTCGCGACCTTGAATTCGGCATCGTCACCATGTGCATCGGCGGCGGTCAGGCACTCGCTGCCCTGCTGAAGCGGGTCTGATCATGGTGACCAAGCGCAAGCCGTCGTGGCATGACGACGAGATCACCGCAGTAGCCGAACTGGCCCGTGGTTTCTTCGATCGGGAACTGATCGCCAAGCGTGAGCAGTGGGACGCTCAGCATCGCGTCGACCGGTCCGTGTGGCTCGAAGCCGGCAAGCTCGGCCTGCTGTGCTGCTCGATTCCCGAGGAATACGGCGGGGGCGGTGGAACTTTCGCGCACGATCTTGCAGTCTTCGAGGCGCAGGGCTACTGCGGGGACTATGCACTCGGGAACTCCGTGCACAGTGGCATCGTCGCCCACTACGTGCTCGAGTACGGAAGCGAAGAGCAGAAGAAGGCCTGGCTGCCAGGTATGGCGACGGGCGAGATCCTCGGCGCCATCGGAATGACCGAGCCGGGAACAGGTTCCGACCTCAAGGCCATCACCACGTCCGCGACCCGCGACGGTGACCACTACGTCGTGAACGGGTCGAAGACCTTCATCACCAACGGTGGCAGCGCAGACATGATCGTGCTTGCCGTCAAGACCGATCCCAAGGCGGGCGCCAAGGGTGTCTCGCTCCTGATCGTGGATCTGCGTGACTGCGAAGGCTTTGCGGTCGGCCGCGTCCTCGACAAAGTCGGTCAGCACGGCGCCGATACGTCGGAGCTGTCCTTCACCGATGTTCGCGTTCCCGTCTCGAACCTCCTCGGCGAGTCCGAGGGGCTCGGTTTCGGTCAGTTGATGGCGCAGCTGGTGCAGGAGCGTCTCATCATCGGCGCGCAGGCCATCGGCACCATCGAGCGTGCCGTCGAGGAGACCGTCGCGTACACCAAGGCGCGTCAAGCGTTCGGGCACAGCCTCTTCGAGTTCCAGAACACCGCCTTCGAGCTGGCCGAGTGCCAGACGATCGCGCGCACCTGCCGTGTCTTCCTCGACAACTGCATCGAGGATCACCTCAATGGCGAGCTGGACGGCGCAGACGCCGCGATGGTCAAGTACTGGCTGACCGAACAGCAGTGCGCCGTCGTCGACCGGTGCGTGCAGCTCTACGGCGGATACGGCTACATGCGTGAATACCCGATCGCGCGCATGTACGAGGACTCCCGCGTCCAGAAGATCTACGCCGGCGCCAACGAAGTGATGAAGGGCATCATCGCGAAGAGTCTTTGATCACCGGCGTCGAAAACCATTGACACCGACCAGGCACCCACCGAGCATTTCGGTGGGTGCCTTTGTGTGCCTACAAGCGGGATCGAGCTGTTCGGAAGGCAATCACTGATGAGCTTCACCATCGACGTCGGATCGGCGCGCGTCACCCAACTGACGGAGCTGGCGCACTGGCCGTTTCCGCCGCGAGAGCTTTTTCCGCACGCGGGTGATGCGGAGATCGAGGACGCGTCGGCGCGGCTGACACCGGAGTTCTTCGACGCGGGTAGCGGTGACCTCGTACTTGCCATCCACACCTACCTGGTGGAAATCGGCGGCAAGGCCATCGTCGTCGACACCGGCAACGGGAACAGCAAGCACCGGCCGAACCTCCTGCCGCACCACATGTTCGGTACCGACTACCTCTCGCGCTTCGCCGACACCGGCGTCGACGTTGGCGACGTCGATCTGGTGGTCAGCACACATCTGCACCCCGATCATTGTGGTTGGAACACCAACCTCGAGGCCGAAACCTGGCGGCCCACCTTTCCCCGCGCGACCTACATTTTCGACCGCACCGAACTGGCCGCGCTCGAACAACTCGCCGCCGACGGTCCACACGAAGGAGTGGTCTCGGATTTGGCGCAGACCTTCGAGGACAGCGTCCGTCCCGTTCTGGACGGGGCGAAGTGGGAGGCGGTCGACGACGGCCACGTCCTGGCCGAGTCCGAAGGCACACGCGTCGTCGTGCGCAGCGCGCCCGGTCACACGCCGGGCCACGTCGTGATCGAGATCCGCACTGCCGACGGCGGCGCCGTCATCGCCGGCGACGTGATCCACCATCCGATCCAGTTTCTGTACCCGGACCTCAGCCAGGGCGGCGACGCGGATCCCGAGATCGCCAGGGTCACCCGCCGCGAACTTCTCGAACGCTGCGCGTCGGAGGGGCTCCTTCTACTTCCCGCACACTTCCCCGTCGACGAACCGATCACCATCGAATTCGATTTGAACGGTGCACCGAGTGCTTCCGGTCTGATCGGTCTTGCAACGTCCTGACTTGCCGCATCGTCCCTGGTGACGCATCCAACCCTCGGCGTCCGAACAGGTCCGATACCCTGGTTCATCGTGACCGCTGCAAATTCAGAGACCGCCCGTGCCCAGTACGACCTGATCGTCGTCGGTTCGGGATTCTTCGGGCTGACCATCGCCGAGCGTGCCGCTACCCAGCTGGGTAAGCGTGTGCTGGTGTTGGACCGCCGTCACCACCTGGGGGGGAACGCATACTCGGAGGCTGAGCCGGAGACCGGCATCGAGGTCCACAAGTACGGTGCCCACCTGTTCCACACCTCCAACAAGAAGGTCTGGGACTACGTCACCCAGTTCACGGAGTTCACGAACTACCAGCACCGCGTCTTCGCGCTGCACAAGGGACAGGCGTACCAGTTCCCGATGGGCCTCGGCCTCGTGTCGCAGTTCTTCGGTCGGTACTTCACGCCCGAAGAGGCACGGGCCCTCATCGCCGAGCAGTCCAGCGAGATCGATTCGAAGGATGCCTCCAACCTCGAAGAGAAGGCGATCTCCCTGATCGGACGCCCGCTCTACGAAGCATTTGTGCGTGACTACACGGCAAAGCAGTGGCAGACCGACCCCACCGAGCTGCCCGCGGCGAACATCAGCCGCCTGCCGGTCCGCTACAACTTCGACAACCGCTACTTCAACGACACGTACGAGGGCCTGCCCGTCGACGGCTACACAGCGTGGCTCGAGAACATGGCAAAGGATCCGAAGATCGAGGTCCGCCTCGACACCGATTACTTCGACGTCCGCGACGAACTGCGCACCGCGAGCCCCGACGCACCCGTCATCTACACGGGCCCGCTCGACCGCTACTTCGACTACTCCGAAGGTGCACTGGGATGGCGCACCCTCGATTTCGAGACCGAGGTTTTGCCCACCGGAGACTTCCAGGGCACCCCGGTCATGAACTACAACGACGCCGACGTGCCGTTCACCCGTATCCACGAGTTCCGTCACTTCCACCCGGAGCGCGAGTACCCGACCGACAAGACCGTCATCATGCGTGAGTTCTCACGTGCAGCGGAGGCGAAGGACGAGCCGTACTACCCGATCAACACTCCGGAGGATCGTGAGAAGCTCTCCGCGTACCGCTCACGCGCCAAGAAGGAGACCGCGGAGAACAAGGTCCTCTTCGGTGGGCGTCTCGGCACCTACCAGTACCTGGACATGCACATGGCGATCGCCAGCGCGCTGACGATGTTCGAGAACACCCTGCGCCCGCATCTCGAAACGGGTGCGGAATTGGCAGGGGAGAGCGAATGAACGTACGTCATCTACTCGAAGGCGAAGAAGTCGTCACCGGCGACGAGGTGACCTACCTCGGCAAGTCCCTGCTCTCTCGGATCATCCTTCCCCGCGCCGGCGAACCTCTCGACGTCCGCACGCTGTACTTGGAGGAAGCTTCGACCAACAGTCGTCGGGCTCACTCCACCTCGCGGACGTCCGTCGCGCTCGGCGCCGAGACCGAGGTCTCGTTCGCCACGTACTTCAACGCGTTCCCCGCCAGCTACTGGCGTCGATGGTCCATCCTGAAATCTGTGGTCCTTCGACTCGAACTGTCCGGACACGGCCGCGTGGATGTCTACCGTTCCAAGGCGGACTCCTCGCGAATTCACGTGGAAGGCAAGGAATTTGCCGACGGTGATGCCGCGGTCGAACTCGAGGTGGAGCTGGCACCGTTCGAGGACGGCGGCTGGATCTGGTTCGACATCACCACCGATACGGCCGTAGTCGTCGAGAGCGGCGGCTGGTACGCGCCCGTCGAGGCTCCCGGCGAAGCGACGGTCGCCGTTGGTATTCCGACGTTCAATCGCCCGACCGACGCTGTCAAGGCGCTGGCTGCGTTGTCCTCGGATCCGCTGGTGTCGGACGTGATCAAGGCCGTCATCATGCCGGATCAGGGCACTCGTAAGGTGCGTGACGAGCCCGGGTTCGCCGAAGCTGCTGCAGCACTTGGTGATCGGCTCGCCATTCACGATCAGGGCAACCTCGGTGGCTCCGGCGGATACAGCCGAATCATGTACGAGGCACTCAAGACCACGCAGTGCCAGCACATCCTGTTCATGGACGACGACATCGAGATCGAACCCGACTCGATCCTTCGCGCGCTTGCTTTCTCGCGCTTCGCGAAGTCGCCGATGCTGGTGGGTGGGCAGATGCTCAACCTGCAGGAACGTAGCCACCTTCACGTGATGGGTGAAGTGGTCAACCGCGGGATCTTCATGTGGTCTGCCGCGCCGAACGTCGAATACGACCACGACTTCTCCAAGAATTCGCTGCGAGATTCGAAACTGCTGCACCGTCGCATCGACGTCGACTTCAACGGCTGGTGGATGTGCATGATCCCGCGCCAGGTCGCGGAAGAGCTCAAGCAGCCGCTGCCACTGTTCATCAAGTGGGACGACTGCGAATACGGTTTGCGCGCAAAGGAAGCCGGATACCCGACCGTCACGCTGCCCGGTGCCGCGATCTGGCACATGGCGTGGAGCGACAAGGACGACGCCATCGACTGGCAGGCGTACTTCCACCTCCGTAACCGTCTGGTGGTGGCCGCGCTCCATATGCCGGGCAACGGCCGCGGCCTTGTGGTCAACACGGTGAAGGCGACTCTCAAGCACCTGCTGTGCCTCGAGTACTCCACCGTTGCGATCCAGAACAAGGCCATCGCGGACTTCCTTGCCGGACCGGAACACGTCGCGAACATGCTGCCCACCGCACTCGGTGAGGTCCATGCCCAGCGCAAGGAGTACCCCGACGCCGTCGTGGTGCCCTCGGCAACCGCACTACCGCTGCCCTCCGGCGCCGAGGTCGGGGACGTCAGCGCGCCGACCAACCCCGTCGCCAAGATCGTCCGCGTCGGCAAGGCCGTGGTACACAACCTCAAGCCTGCGCACCCTGAGCATCACGAGCGTCCTCAGCTCAACGTGCCGACCATCGACGCCAGGTGGTACCTGCTCTCGCAGGTCGACGGCGTCACCGTCACCACCGCCGACGGCCGCGGCGTCGTCTACCGCAAGCGCAACCCCAAGCAGGCACTCGAACTGCTCAAGGAAGCCATGCGTTTGCGCCGCGAACTCGCCGCGCGTTTCCCTGAACTCAAGAAGCAGTACCAGGACGCCGTTCCTTCACTGACCAGCACGGAAAGGTGGGAACGTGTCTTCGGCATCTCCTGAAGTACAGATTCTGGCCGGAATTCAATCGACCGTCGGGCAGCTGCCGGGAGCCGTCAAGGTCGCCCGCGGTATGTCTCACTTCGGTGAGCACTCCCTCGGGTGGATCGCGATCGCTGCCGTCGGAGCTGCTGTGGACAAGCCGCGTCGACGTGAGTGGGCCGGAGCAGCCGTCGGCGCATTCGGTGCACACGCCGCCTCCGTGGTGATCAAACGAGTCGTCAGGCGCAAGCGACCTTCCGACCCTTCGGTGCAGGTCAACGTCTCGACACCGAGCAAGCTCAGCTTCCCGTCGTCACACGCGACGTCGACGACGGCGGCGGCTGTGCTGATCGGTCGACTCACCGGGCTACCCTTACCGGCGTTGCTGGTGCCCCCGATGATGCTCTCGCGTCTGGTCCTGGGAGTTCACTACCCGACCGACGTACTCGCCGGAGCGGCACTGGGAGCCGCATCCGCGGCGGTAGTTCGCCGGGTCGAAGAAGCCAGAGCCGAACAGAAATGTGGAGATAAATGAGCGAGGAACCGGCTACGGTCAGCGGACCCCCGAAGTCCCTGCCCGCCGGCATCGTCAAGGCGCTTCGCCCACGTCAGTGGGTCAAGAACGTCCTTGTGCTGGCAGCGCCCATCGCGGCCGGAACCGCCACCGAAGCCGACGTGCTCCTGCCCGTCGCGCTGGCGTTCGTCGTGTTCTGCATGGCGGCATCGGGCATCTACCTCGTCAACGACGCGATGGATGTCGAAGCCGACCGTGCTCACCCCACGAAGCGATTCCGTCCCATCGCGGCCGGAGTTCTACCCGTCAACATCGCGTACGGCATGGCAGTCGTGCTGCTTGCCGGTGCGATCGGGCTGTCCTTCCTGGCCAACTGGCAACTCGCCGTGGTCATGGGCGTGTACATCGTCATCCAGCTCGCCTACTGCTTCGGTCTCAAGCATCAGGCCGTCATCGACATCTGCATCGTCTCGTCCGGCTTCCTGCTTCGAGCGATCGCCGGTGGCGTTGCCGCCGAGATCGATCTCTCGCAGTGGTTCCTGCTGATGATGGCGTTCGGTTCACTCTTCATGGCGGCAGGCAAGCGCTACGCCGAACTGCAGTTGGCCGAGAAGACCGGCGCGAAGATCCGTAAGTCCCTCGAGAGCTACACGATGACGTACCTGCGTTTCGTGTGGACGATGGCAGCGACGACGCTGGTCCTCTGCTACGGACTGTGGGCGTTCCAGCAGGACGCCATCAAGGGCACCAACTGGTATGCCATCTCGATGGTGCCTTTCACCATCGCGGTGCTGCGATATGCGGTGGACGTCGACGGCGGCGAAGCCGGAGAGCCTGAGGAGATCGCGCTCGGTGACCGGGTGCTGCAACTCCTCGCGATTGCGTGGATCGGAGTAGTGGGTGTCGCTGTCTACCTCGTCTGAGCCACGCACCGAGGCCGACCCGCACGTCGACACTGCGGCGAATCGCACCACCCTCAGTCGAGGAGTTTTTCTCGGCGGGGTGGTGCTTGCTGCTGCCCTCATGTTCTGGGGGGCGTGGGAGCGTCGCTGGATCGCCGACGACGGACTCATCGTCTTGCGAACCGTCCGCAACCTGCTCGCGGGGAACGGCCCGGTCTTCAATGCGGGCGAGCGTGTCGAGGCGAACACGAGTACCGCGTGGACATACATCGTCTACGCGTTCAGTTGGCTCACGCAGATCCGCCTCGAATACGTCGTTCTGACGATCGCGCTCGTACTCTCGACTGCTGCCGTCGTGCTGGCGATGCTCGGCACCGGTCGTCTGTACCGAGGCGTTCGGCCGTCGGCGGGCGGAACGATCCTGCTGGTACCGGCAGGTGTTCTCGTCTACATCGCGGTTCCGCCTGCGCGAGATTTCGCCACTTCCGGGCTCGAGACTTGCTTGGTGATCTTCTGGATCGCGCTCCTGTGGCTACTGCTCGTTCGGTGGGCGCAGTCGTCGAAGCCGTCCACGGCGTCGATCCTGACTCTCTCGTTCGTGGCAGGCCTCGGACCATTGGTTCGACCCGAGATGGCAATTCCCGGTGCTGCCGCGTTGATGATGATCGTTCTCTCCGCAGGCCTGACCTGGAAGATTCGCGCACTGATCGTGGTCGTCGCCGGACTTGTGCCGGTGGGCTATCAGATCTGGCGAATGGGCTATTACGCCCTGCCGTACCCGAACACCGCGGTGTCGAAGGACGCCGGTGGCGCGAAGTGGGCGCAGGGTTTTGCGTACCTGTGGAACCTCGTCGGGCCGTACCTGCTCTGGCTGCCGCTGCTTTTCCTGCTCATCGGCGCGCTGCTGCTCGTGTGGCGAAGCCGAGCGGACGCACCTGCCACCGCCACCGATCAACCTGTACGCCCGCTGTGGGAGCGCTTTCAGCAGTTTCTGCGCACGCCGCGGGCGATTGTCACCTTCATTCTCGGCAGTGGGCTGATTCTCGGGATCTACTCTCTGCGCGTCGGCGGCGACTTCATGCACGGCCGCGTCCTGTTGCCGGTGTTGTTCTGCCTGCTCATCCCGGTCGCCGTCATTCCGCTGCGGGTTCCGGCGCGGGCAGCGTTCGGCAGTAACCGCGACACCGCGATCTTCGGAGTCTCGGCGGTGCTGTGGATCGGGACGATCATCTGGGCCTTCTTCGCCGCCAACACGACGGGCATGCCGGAAGGCTCCGTGGTGGGTCGCTCGGGAATCGTCGACGAGCGTGCGTTCTATGCACTCAACACCGGTCACAAGCACCCGATTCTTGCCGAGGACTACCTCGACTATCCGCGAATGCGTGCCATGGTGGAGACCATCGCGCGGACTCCGGAGGGTGGGCTGCTGTTGCCGTCGGCGAGTTACGACTCCTGGTTCGTCGTCCCACCGCCAGGGCCGCTCGAGGAGCCTGCCGAGCACGTCGTCTTCTTCCTCAACCTCGGAATGACGAGCATGAACGTGGGCCTCGACGTTCGGGTGCTCGATCAGATGGGGCTGGCGTACCCCCTGGCAGCACACACCGAGCGCCTCGAAGACGGCCGGATCGGGCACGACAAGAACCTTTACCCGGACTGGGTGGTCGCGGATACCGGAATGATCGACGTTCGCCCGTGGCTGCCGTTCTTCCTCGACGAGGACTGGGTTGCCGACGCGAAGCTGGCGATCACGTGCCCGGAAACGCAGGAGTTGCTCACGTCGTACCGCTCCGAGCTGACCTGGGCCAGATTCAAACAGAACTTCCAGCAGGCTTTCGACTTCGCGAAGTACCGATTCGACCGGGTTCCGGCCTACGAATTGGAACGCTGCGGGCTCGTTCCGCCGGAGCCGCCGAAGTGATGTGATCAGCATCACCGACGGTTGAAGGTTTGAATATTTCGATTCAGTAACACCGAATCGATTGGCCACGATGTACTCGAAGACGATTCACCTAACCTGAATCACTCCCTGCGGGTGATGACGGCGTCGCCCGCGGACTGAGACGTAACGGTCTGTCTATTTGTCACAGCTGAACCTGTGACATAAAGTCCAGCGAGCGCAGTGTGACTTGGAAGAGGTCCGCTGCCGACCCGAACTTGTTCGGGCTGGCAGAAAAGCCTGTTCCCCGACGGAATCCGCCGGAGCCACTCCACCGAGTGAGTGCCGCAGACGAAGAGAGAGAGCAGTATCCATGCGTTTTGCCAGAAAGAGGCTGACCCAGCGCCTCAAGCACCGAGCGTTGGCCATCGGTGCCGCAGCACTTGTGCTACCCCTTGCTGCAGGAGTTGCCGGTAGTGCTGTCGCCTCTGCTGCGCCCGCGCACACTGCTCCCAGCCACACCGCCCCCTCCGGCGGATACGACGAGCTGTGGGTGCCCTCCTCGATGGGCAACATCAAGGTCCAGGTCCAGTGGGCCGCACGCGGCGGAAACGCTGCCCTCTACCTCCTCGACGGCCTGCGTGCGCGCAACGACGCCAACGCGTGGAGCTTCGAGACCAACGCGATGGACCAGTACCGCAACGACAACATCACCCTCGTGATGCCCGTCGGCGGCGAGTCCAGCTTCTACAGCGACTGGTATGCACCGTCGAACTTCAACGGTCAGCAGATCACGTACAAGTGGGAAACGTTCCTCACGCAGGAACTCCCCAACTTCCTCGCGAACTACGGCGTCTCGCCGAACAACAACGCGGTTCTCGGTCTCTCGATGGGTGGCAGCGCTGCTCTGACGCTGGCTGCTTACCACCGCGACCAGTTCAAGTTCGCCGGCTCGCTGTCGGGCTACCTGAACATCTCGGCTCCCGGCATGCGCGAGGCAATCCGCGTCGCAATGCTCGATGCCGGTCGCTTCAACGTCGACTCCATGTGGGGACCGCCGTGGAGCCCGTCCTGGCTGCGCAACGACCCGTTCGTCTTCGCACCGCGTCTGCAGGGCCTGTCGATGTACATCTCGTCGGCAAGCGGCCTGCCCGGTGAATACGACCACCCGCGCGCACCGATCGATTACTACAACACGGCTAACGGCATGGGCCTCGAAGCTCTCGCCCTGGTCAACACCCGTGCATTCCAGATCCGCATGAACTCGCTGGGTATCCCGGCCACCTACAGCTTCCCGTCCAACGGCACGCACTCGTGGCCGTACTGGTCGGCAGAGCTGTGGAAGGCTCGCGGCCAGATCCTCGACACCATGAACGCTTGGTGATCGTGCGCCATCCCGTGACCTAGTCACTTCACCAGTGCCGTTCCGGACTCCCTCCAAGGGAAACCGGGACGGCACTTGTGTATTCAGGTGCTGCACGATCGCCTGAGGTCAGTAACAATTGCACCACCAGTAACAGCGCGGCTACCCCAAGCGGGGATCGTTTGCGTGTAGAAATAGTTTCAACGGGGGTCTGGCTGCTCAGGCGGCTACACGATCGACGCGCGGACCGAACGTAAGGAAAGAGAGTGAGCTCATGCGAGTAGGCCTTGCCACGGAGGACCGTCGCCGGTCCCGGGCAACCTTCCGGACAAAGGTCGTCGGCGCACTGGCAGCGATGCTGGTACTGCCGATCGCCGCGGGCTTGACGACGGCCGGAACCGCGGCAGCCGCGCCGGCACCTGCTCAGGCCGCACCGGCCGTGACCCAGAACCCCACCGGCGCAGCGGTCACGAAGGTCGACTGGCTCAGTGAGCGTCGCGTCGCGCTGTGGGTGAACTCTCCCGCGATGGGCACCCCGATTCAGGTGCAGATCCTCTTGGCTCGCGATTGGAACGTCAATCCGTCGGCCAGCTTCCCCTCGGTCTGGATGCTCGACGGTCTTCGCGCGACCGACAACGAGAACGCCTGGACCTACGAAACCGACGCTGAGTCCTTCTACGCGGACAAGAACGTCAACGTCATTCTTCCCGTCGGCGGTCAGTCCAGCTTCTACTCCGACTGGCTCGAGCCCGACAATGGCAAGAACTACCAGTGGGAGACGTTCCTGACCAAGGAACTGCCCCCGATCCTCGAAAAGGACTGGCGGACCACGCAGACGCGCGGAGTAGTCGGACTGTCGATGGGCGGAACGTCCGCTATGTTCCTCACGGCGCGTAACCCCGGCTTCTTCAAGTTCGCGGCTTCGCTGTCCGGCATCCTCACCACCACCTCGCTCGGCATGCCTCAGGCAATCCAGTTCGCGATGACCGACGCCGGTGGATACAACTCCGCCGCGATGTGGGGACCGCCGTCCAACGCACAGTGGGCTGCACACGATCCGTATGCGCTCGCCGAGAAGCTCAAGGGCGTCAGTCTGTACGTCTCGAGTGGTAGCGGTACGACCGGCCCGTACGACCAGCCGTCGGGAATTCCCGGCGTCAGCACCAACTACGCAGGTATGGGCCTCGAGATCCTCGCTCGCCTGACCTCGCAGACCTTCGCGACCAAGCTCAACCAGCTCGGCATCCCCGCGCAGGTCAATTACCGCCCGTCCGGAACCCACTCGTGGCCGTACTGGCAGTTCGAGCTTCATCAGCTGTGGCCGCAGTTGGCCAACGCCATCGGCGTCGAGGTCGAGAAGCCGGCTTGCGGCACGTCGGGTGAGATCGGTGCGACGGCTGCAGCCAACGGTTGGATCGGCGACTGCATCACCCCCGAGTACAGCGTCGCGGGTGGCCTGGCACAGGACTTCCGCAACGGTCGCATCTACTTCACCAGTGGAACGGGCGCCCAGCCTGTAGCCGGTCGTATCGCCGGCGCGTACATGAACACCGGAGCAGCGGCCGGCCCGCTCGGCTTCCCGCGTACTCCCGAACTCGGTACCCCCGACGGACGCGGACGCTTCAACCACTTCCAGAACGGCTCCATCTACTGGACCCCGCAGACCGGCGCTCACCCCGTCAGCGGCGACATCCTCGCCGAGTGGTCCGCACAGGGATGGGAAGGTGGCCCGCTCGGCTACCCGACCGCCGACGAGATCGCGACCCCCGGCAAGCCGGGCAAGGTTCAGGGATTCGAGATCGGCGCGATGTACAGCAGCGCGAACGGAACTCACGCGGTTCTCGGAATGATCATGGGCAAGTACGGCGAACTCGGTTGGGAAAACGGCTGGCTCGGATTCCCGAAGTCGAACGAGGTTCCGATCAAGGACAACGGACGCTTCACCGAGTTCGAGGGCGGCAACATCTACTGGAGCCCCGGCACCGGTGCATGGTCCGTCGAGAACGGCCCGCTCTTCGACGGCTGGAAGAGCGTCGGATACGAGGGCGGCCGCCTCGGATTCCCGATCAGTGACAAATTCGACATTCCCGGTGGTGTCCAGCAGAACTTCCAGTTCGGCTACATCACGGTGATCGGTGACAAGACAGAAGTTCACTAACTCACAGTGGTGCACGACGGGCGGGCCCGATCACGGATCGGTGCCCGCCCGCGTGCGTTGCGTAACCTGTTGATGGACTTTCGACTGAAGGCAAGGACGGACATTGATGTCGCTTTTCTCGGGTAACCGAAACACTTGTGCACGCGCGATCGCGGTCGGCGCCTTGGCGCTCGCCACGGGTGGTGCGCTTGTCGCGTGCGGTAGTGACGACTCCACTGCAACCTCCAATCCGGTCACCACGACGTCCGCTGCGGCTTCGTCCTCGAGTGGTTCGGCGTCTGCGTCCGCCTCTGCGACCACGACGGCGTCGGCTGCACCCACCAGTCCAGGAGCAGCAGCCACCGCGCCGCCGGAGCAGCCGCAGAGCATCGAAGGCTTCCCGGGCCCCACAGTCGTCGAGGTCAGTCCAGAGGCACAGAAGTTCCTCGACGGACTGAAGGCGAAGGGCATCACCCCAGCCGGTGACGGAAGCATCGCCGTCAACACGGCCAATTACATCTGCGCTGCCGGTCCTCAGACCGACGACGAGGTCCTGACCTTCGTGACTGCCTTCGTCGGCCAGGAAGCGTCGGCGGAAGGCAAGCAGATCACTCCCGAGCAGGCAGGTGCGAACGCTCAGATCTATATCGACGTCGCCAACACCACCTACTGCAAGTAGGCGCGGGTCATGGCGAGGTCTGGAAAGCGTCGTGGGTGCCTGATCCCGCTGCTGATCATTCTTGTGGTCGCAGCGGTCGTGATCGGCGGTTGGTACATCCTGGCCGGGCGGGTGCCTTCGCCGACTCCGATCCCGCCGAGTCCGGAGCCACCGGTCTCTCAGCCGGCCAGTTGCCCCGATGTCCAGGTAGTAGCCATACCGGGTACGTGGGAGTCGAGCGCTACCGACGACCCGTACAACCCGACGGCCAATCCGGCGTCGTTGATGCTGAACGTGACCCGCCCTCTTCAGGAGAAGTTCGATAGTTCGAGGGCCGACGTCTACACCGTTCCTTACGTCGCACAGTTTTCGAATCCGGTTGCGATCCCGCCGGACGGACAGCAGTCCTACAACAACAGCCGGGCTGCGGGAACTGCTGCCACTAACGACTTTCTGATGAAGCGGCACGCCGAGTGCCCGCTCACGAGCTACGTCCTGACCGGATTTTCCCAGGGCGCGGTGATCGCGGGTGACGTCGCCGCGAGTATCGGCGACGGTACCGGCGCGGTGCCTGCCGATCTGGTTCTGGGCGTGGGCTTGATTGCCGACGGTCGGCGCGATCCGGCGTTCGGGAACACGGTTGGCCCGAGCGTTGCCGGTGTCGGTGCCGAGCTGTCGCTGAACGGGCTGAAGCTTCCCGGTCTCACGATGACCGGCCCGAGGCCAGGCGGATTCGGCGACCTCAACGACCGGACTTATCAGATCTGCGCGCCGAGCGACGGTATCTGCGACGCTCCGGCCGCCGCCCTCAATCCGACCAACTGGTTGAGTTCGGCGCCGCGGCTTCTCGAGTACTACAACAACCCTGTGCACGCGATGTACAACTCCTTCCAAGTCGATCCGAACGGCACGACGGCCACCCAATGGATGGCACAGTGGGCTGCGGAGAAGATCGACGCCGCACCGACACCGCCCCACAGTTGAGTCACCGCCGCACTGTTGATTCGTCACAATCGGGCGTCTCGGGAGTTCGCTCGCGGGTAATCTGCTCGTTTGGTCCCGGTAGAGTGCTGCACGGTCCGGGGGCGTCCTCTACAGTGCTGTCACGTAAGTGACTGGCGAGTAGGTTCGATTTGTCCGGTTTCGAAGTCCGAGTACGACGTACGTGTCCATCACAGGAGAATCGCTATATGAGTTCCACCCACGGCAGCGATGCCCTACGCAAATTCCGGTTTGCGGCCGGTGGCGAGGGCAACGCCGAAGAGGGTGGTGCGCGACGTTTCGTCAAGCTTGCGCAGAAGGCCGAGGAACTCGGCTACGACTCGTTCATGATTCCGGACCACCTGGGTAATCAGGTCGGACCGATCGCCGCTCTGGGAGCGCTCGCAGTGGCCACGGACAAGATCCGTCTGGGCACTGCCGTGTTGGCCAACGGCTTCCGTCATCCTGCTGTGCTCGCGAAGGACGCGGCGACTATCGACGTGCTGTCCGGTGGCCGACTCGAACTCGGTATCGGCGCAGGCTGGATGAAGGAAGAGTTCGACAAGGGCGGCATCGCATACGAAAGCCCCGGCGTTCGCATCGAGAAACTCGAGGAGTCTCTGCAGATTCTCGACACACTGCTGCGCGGGCAGGAATGCACTTTCGAAGGCAAGCACTATCAGGTGCGTGGCCTCAAGGGCAGCCCGCGACCGCGGCAGGGCCCGCGGCCGCCGATCATCGTCGGTGGCGGCGGACCGAAGATGCTCGCTCTCGCCGCGAAGTACGCGGACATCATCTCGGTCGCCACACCGACCAACCGTGACGGGCGGCTTCTGCTCTCCGGAATCACGATGGAAAAGACCATCGAACGTGTCGAGCGGATCCGCGAAGCTGCCGGCGAGCGTTTCGATGAGATCGAACTCAACTGGACCATCACCATGATCATGATCACCGACGATCGAGAGCAGGCTGCCGAGATGGCAATCGCCGCTCTGGACCAAGGTTTTCCGCCGAACATCGAAGTGGATCGTAAGCTGAGCGTGGAGGAGTTGCTGAACTCTCCATACCTGGCTGTGGGCACTTTCGAGGAAATCGCAGACCAGATTCGACTGGTCCGCGAGAAGACGTCGATGTCGTACGTCGGGGTCTTCCCGACGCAGATGGAAGCGTTCGCCCCGATCATCCCGTTACTGGCGGGCGAGTAGGCCGGAGAATACGGACGATGCGAATCTGTAACATATCGATGGTTTGGGATCGATGAAGTGATTCAGGTGAGTTGCGCACAAAGTGCGATTCGATTGATCGAAGATGGACCCGAGAGAGCGAAGGAAGTCTGGGGCGCAGGCATGAAAGACAGTGCTTGTGTGATCGCTTCGGAGGAGATGGAATGAACGCGCTGTTCGATGGCTTTCTCGACGAGAAGGGCCAGATCCGCCTGCAACCAGGCTTCACGCTGGTCGACTACGTCGAGCAACACTCGCGTGTCAACGCGGACGAGCTCGCGTATCGGTACATCGATTACTCACGCGAGCGTGACGGTGAAGCCCTGGAGCTGACCTGGGAGCAGTTCGGTGTGCGTCTGCGCGCTGTTGCAGCCCGTTTGCAGCAGGTCACCAAGCGTGGCGACCGTGTCGCGATTCTTGCGCCGCAGGGGCTCGACTACGTCATTTCGTTCTTCGCCGCCATTCAGGCCGGTTCCATCGCGGTGCCGCTCTTCGATCCGGACGAGCCCGGCCACACCGACCGTCTTCACGCTGTTCTCGGTGACTGCAAGCCGACTGCGATTCTGACTGCCGCATCGTCGGCAGCCGGTGTTCGTCAGTTGTTCCGCTCGCTTCCCGCTGCCGAGCGTCCGCGCATCATCGCCGTCGACGCGATTCCCGACACCGTCGGTGAAACGTGGGTTCGTCCCGACATCGAACTCGACGACATCGCGTACCTGCAGTACACCTCCGGTTCGACCCGAGTTCCCGCCGGCGTGGAGATCACCCACCGCGCTGTCGGAACGAACGCGCTCCAGATGGTCGACTCCATCGAACTCAACGAGGACTCACGCGGCGTCACGTGGCTGCCGCTGTTCCACGACATGGGCCTGCTGACGGTCATCCTGCCTGCTCTGGGCGGCAAGTACATCACCATCATGAGCCCGCGCGCTTTCGTGCAGCGGCCGTACCGGTGGATCAAGGAACTGGCTGCGGTTTCCGACGGCGCAGGCACCTTCGCCGCCGCTCCCAACTTCGCCTTCGAGCACGCTGCCGCGCGCGGCCTGCCGAAGGACGGCGAGACCCTGGACCTGAGCAACGTCATCGGCCTGATCAACGGCAGTGAGCCGGTCACGACGTCGTCGATGCGCAAGTTCAACGACGCTTTTGCTCAGTACGGTCTGCCCAAGACTGCGATCAAGCCGTCGTACGGCATGGCCGAAGCGACGCTCTTCGTCTCCTCGACCAAGCATTCCGACGAGGCCAAGGTCATCTACGTCGACCGCACGGAACTCAACAAGGGCCGCATGGTCATCGTCGACCAGTACTCCGAGAACGCCATCGCACAGGTCTCCTGTGGGTACGTCTCGCGCAGTCAGTGGGCGGCGATCGTCGATCCCGAAACTCTGACCGAGGTCCCCGACAATCACGTAGGCGAGATCTGGTTGCACGGCGAGAACATCGGCATCGGCTACTGGGGTCGCCCCGACGAGACGGCGGAGACCTTCCACAACAAGCTGGACAATCGGTTGAGCGAAGACAGCCACACCGAGGGCACGCCTGCGGATGCCAACTGGATGCGTACCGGCGACTTCGGCGTCTACGTCGACGGCGAGCTGTACATCACCGGTCGCGTCAAGGACCTCGTGATCGTCGACGGTCGCAATCATTACCCGCAGGACCTCGAGGCTTCGGCTCAGGAAGCCAGCCCCGCCCTGCGCCCCGGCTTCATCGCTGCGTTTGCCGTACCGGCCAACCAGCTGCCTTCTGTCGTGTTCTCCAACACGCACTCGGGTCTGAAGTTCGACGACGACGATTCCTCGGAGCAGTTGGTCATCGTGGCCGAGCGTGCTCCCGGAGCAGGCAAGGCCGATCCGCAGCCGATCGCGGACACCGTGCGTGCGGCGATTTCTTCCCGTCACGGTGTTACGGCCCGAGACATCCTGCTCGTCCCCGCGGGTTCGATTCCGCGTACGTCCAGCGGCAAGATCGCTCGCCGCGCGTGTAAGGCGAGTTATATCGAGGGAACGTTGCGAGGCGGCTATCAGCAGACCGCATTCCCCGATAGCGTTTGAGGAGCAGTCCCTTCATGATCGGTGGCTTGGTGAGTTGATGGTTGAACAAGATGGTGTGCAGAGCAAAGACGTTGTGAGCGAGATGAGTGTTGCGCAGCTGCGTGAGTGGCTTCGCAATTGGATCGCGAATGCGACCGGTCAGCCGGCTGGGTCGATCACGGACGATCGCCCGATGGAAGAGTTCGGGCTCGCCTCGCGGGACGCAGTCGCTCTGAGCGGAGACATCGAGGATCTGCTCGGCGTCACGCTGAACGCCACGGTTGCCTATCAACACCCCACCATCGCTTCGCTGGCTACTCGGATCATCGAAGGTGAGCCCGAGGCGCCGGAGGAGACCGTCGACGCGTCGTACTACGTCTCAGGCGCCACGACGGACGCCCACGACATCGCCATCGTCGGACTGTCCACACGATTCCCCGGTGCCGGGCACACGCCTTCGGACATGTGGGAAATGCTGGCGGCCGGACGCGACGGCATCAGCGACCTCCCCGAGGACCGCTGGGCCGAGTTCATGTCGGATCCAGCCATCAGGGCCGCGGTCGAGAACGCCAACACCAAGGGCGGGTACCTCGACGACGTCAAGGGCTTCGACGCCGAGTTCTTCGCGATGTCTCCGCTCGAGGTCGTCAACGTCGATCCGCAACAGCGCCTCGCCCTGGAACTCGCGTGGGAAGCGCTCGAGCACGCGCGCATTCCGGCCAGCGGGCTCAAGGGCAAGCAGGTCGGTGTTTTCATCGGCAGTTCCGCCAACGACTACCAGTTGCTCGCGGTCAGTGATCCGACGACGGCGCACCCGTACGCACTGACCGGAACGTCGACGGCCATCGTCGCGAACCGGGTTTCGTACTTCTTCGACTTCCGTGGACCGTCCATCGCTCTGGACACCGCGTGCTCGTCTTCGCTGGTTGCCGTTCACGAGGCTGTGCGTTCGCTGCGCAGTGGTGATTCCAACATCGCGCTGGCCGGTGGCGTCAACATGCTGCTGGCCCCTCCCGGAACCCTCGGTTTCGATCAGACCGGGATGCTCGCTCCCGACGGAAAACTGCGTGCATTTTCCGCACACGCTCAGGGCATCGTTCGCAGTGAGGGTGGCGGACTCGTCGTGCTCAAGCGTCTCGAAGACGCCGAGCGTGACGGCGATTCCATCCTCGCCGTGATCGCCGGATCCGCGGTCAACCAGGACGGCCGTTCCAACGGATTGCTCGCGCCCAACCCTGACGCCCAGGCCGACGTGTTGCGTTTCGCGTACCGCGACGCCGGAATCTTGCCGACCACAGTCGACTACATCGAGGCGCACGGAACGGGTACCGATCTCGGTGATCCCATCGAGGCCGACGCGCTCAGCCGTGTCGTCGGTCGTGGCCGTGACGACGACAAGCCGGCTCTGCTCGGTAGTGCGAAGACCAACTTCGGGCACCTGGAAGCAGCTGCGGGCGCCGCCGGCCTGATCAAGGTCGTTCTGGCGATGCAGGAAAACAAGATTCCCGCGACGATCAACTACCTGGGCCCGAACCCGCACATCGACTTCGAGAAGTCGCACCTGCAGGTGACGCCCGAGGCCACCGACTGGCCGCGTTACACCGGCAAGGCCGTCGCCGGTGTTTCCGGTTTCGGTTTCGGCGGAACCAACGCGCACGTCGTGGTCAAGGAATACGTGCCCGCCGACGTGGCAGTCGATGAACCAGTCGTGGATGCCCCGGTACTTGACGAACCGGCAGCAGAGGACGAGAGCACCGTTGTGCTGGCTGTGTCCGGTGCGCTGCCTTCGCGTCGTCGCCGCGCAGCTGCAGATCTGGCCGACTGGCTCGAAACCGAAGAGGGAAGCAAGACGCCCCTCGCCGACGTTGCCCGCACACTCGCGCGTCGCAACCATGGACGCTCGCGCGCCGCTGTTCTGGCGAAGACGCGGTCCGAGGCCATCAGCTCGCTGCGCGCCGTCGCCGCAGGCAAGCCGGCTCAAGGAGTCTTCTCGGCCGACTCGCCGTCGCCCAAGGGCGCGGTGTGGGTGTTCTCGGGCTTCGGCTCGCAGCACCGCAAGATGGCCAAGCAGCTCTACACGGAGAACTCGGCCTTCAAGGCAGCCGTCGACGAGGTCGATGCGCTGATCCAGGACGAGGCCGGCTACTCGATGGTCGAGATGTTCCTCGACGATTCGATCGAGTACAACGTCGAGACCGCACAGGTGGGAATCTTCACCATCCAGGTCGGTCTGGCCGCATTGCTGCGTCACCACGGCGCTGAAGCCGAAGCCGTGGTTCCGCACTCGATGGGTGAGGCCGCTGCCGCATACGTGTCCGGTGGTCTGAACCTGGAAGACGCTGTGCGCGTGATCTGTTCACGTTCACGGCTGATGGGTGAGGCCGAGGGCGCACTCGTCGGTGACGACATCCGTCGGATGGCACTGCTCGAGTACAGCGCATCCGAGATCGAGGCGCTGCTGCCCACGTACCCCAAGCTAGAGGTCTGCGTTTACGCAGCTCCGACGCACACGGTGATCGGTGGACCGCAGCCGGACATCGAGGCGATCGTCGCGGCCGCCGAGGCTGACGGCAAGATGGCGCGTGTCCTGCAGACCAAGGGCGCCAGCCACACCTCACAGGTCGATCCGTTGCTCGGCGAGCTTGCCGCGGAGTTGGCCGGTATCGAGCCGACCACGTTGAAGCTCGGCGTCTACTCGTCCGTCGACAAGGACACCTTCTACCGTCCCGGTCACGAGCCGATCCATCAAGAGGCGTACTGGGTCAAGGGCCTTCGCCACAGCGTGTACTTCACCAATGCGGTACGCGGTGCAGTTGCCCACGGCCACACCACTTTTGTCGAGCTTGCACCCAACCCGGTGACGCTGATGTCGGTGGCGGCTACCGCGTTCGATTCGGGCCTGCACGACATGGAACTCATCCAGACGCTCAAGCGTAAGGAAGACGAGTCCGCGGGTGTGCTTGCCGCTCTCGCACAGCTGTACGTGCACGGCCATGCCGTGAACCTCGAGTCCTTGCTTCCTGCAGGCGATTTCGCCTCGGTTCCGCGTACTGCATTCCTGCGTAAGCCGTACTGGCTCGACATTCGCGTCAGTGCCGGCGGTTCGGCTCGCGTACCCGGTTCGCACGTCGCTCTGCCCGACGGCCGCCACGTGTGGGAGGTCGACGCATCCGCCGTCACCGATCTGGCTGTGCTCGTGAGCGCTGCTGCCGGACAGGTGCTCTCGGATGTCGCTCTCACCGCTGCCGTTCCGCACGGTGAACTGGCCGGCGCTGCGACCCTGACGACAACTCTCAACCCGCACCCGGGTGGAGCGTCGGTGCAGGTGCACGCACGCGAGGGCGCTACGTTCCGTTTGCTGTTCGATGCCGTCGTCACGTCCGGTGAGCCGCTGCCCGAGCTGGTCATTAGCGCGCCGGTCAAGACCAGTGCGCCGATGGAAACCCTGGCCGAGGTCGTCGAAGACGCCGGAGACAAGTGGGATCCGAACGGTTCGCAGAGCCTCGACGACCGCCTCAAGATCGTTGTGGCCGAGTCGATGGGGTACTCGCCGGAAGATCTTCCGGCCGAGGTTCCGCTCATCGAACTGGGTCTCGATTCGCTCATGGCGATGCGTATCAAGAACCGCGTCGAGTACGAGTTCGACATTCCGCAGCTCCAGCTCCAGGCAGTCAAGGACGCGAGCCTCAACGAGGTCAACAAGTACCTGCGCTACGCGATCGACAATCGCGAAGAGGTTCAGGCGATGGCCGACAAGCAGGCTGCCGAGAAGTTGGCGGCCGATGCTGCTGACGACGAGGACGTTGCTCCCGCCGAGGTGGCAGTGGAACTGCCGGCGACTGCTCCCGTTGCGGCGGCTGCCGCGCCCGCTGATCCTTCGCGTGCCGGAACTGCCGACGACGCAGGCTCGGACGTTCCGCCGCGAGATGCGGCCGAGCGCTTGACGTTTGCGACGTGGGCGGTTGTCACCGGGAAGTCCGCCAAGGGCATTTTCAACGATCTGCCGATCGTCGGTGACGAGGTCGCCGAGAAGCTTGCTGCTCGGCTTTCCGAGCGTGCGGGCGGCGAGATCACTCTCGACGACGTTCTCGATTCCACGACCATCGAAGAGCTTGCGGACGTCGTGCGCCAGTACCTCGAGGACGACGGCAAGATCGACGGACTCGTACGCACTCTGCGTGCTCGTCCCGAAGGCTCCACTGCCGTACCGGTATTCGTCTTCCATGCTGCCGGTGGTTCGACGGTGACGTACGAGCCTTTGCTCAAGCGCCTGCCCGCCGGCACGCCGATGTACGGGTTCGAGCGGGTCGAGGGCTCGATCGAAACCCGTGCTGCTGCTTACGTTCCGCTGCTGCGTGAGATCCAGGGCGACGGACCGTACGTACTGTGTGGCTGGTCGTTCGGCGGCGTGATGTCGTATGCGGTCGCGAAGTTGCTGCGTGAGCAGGGCGCCGACGTGCGTGTGGTCGGACTTCTCGACACCGTCATGGCCGGCGAGGTCGTGCCGGACACCGAGGCGGAACGACGCAAGCGTTGGGAGCGCTACGGCAAGTTCGCCAAGCGCACCTACAACCTGGATGTTCCGCTGCCGCTTGACGTTCTGGCCTCCACCGAAGCGGACGAAGATCAGATCCAGATCTTGATGGACATGATCAAGATGAGCGGCGCCAAGATTCCCGGCGGCATCATCGAGCATCAGCGGACGTCGTGGTTGGACAACCGCGCCATCCAGACGGCCGAGTTCAGCAGCTACGACGGCGACGTCGTGCTCTACATGGCAGACAAGTACCACGACGAGTTGATGACGCTCGAGCCTGCATTCAAGACCCGCAAGGCAGATGGTGGTTGGGGTGACTACGTGAAGAACCTCGAGGTCGTCTACATCGGCGGGGACCACCTGCAGATCGTCGACGAGCCGTACATCGCGAAGGTTGCGGCAGACCTCACCACCAAGCTGGCCCAGATCGAGACAGCTCAGACCAAAGCAGCGGAAACCGGAGTTCAGAAGTGACGACAACCACCGCGGAGAAGCTCGCTGAACTCCGCGAAAAGTTGGAGAAGGCAAAGGAACCCGGCTCGGCTCGGGCCATTGCGAAGCGCGATGCAGCAGGGCACAGTACGCCGCGCCAGCGCATCGACATGTTGCTCGATCCCGGTAGCTTCGTCGAGGTCGGCGCCCTGGTGAAGATGGCGGGCGAGGACAACCCGTACAGCGACGGCGTCATGACCGGTCACGGAACTGTCGACGGGCGTCCGGTTGCCGTGTTCGCGCACGATCAGACTGTGTTCGGCGGTGCCGCCGGAGAGATGTTCGGCCGTAAGGTCGCAGCCGTCAACGATTTTGCACTGAAGGTGGGCTGCCCGGTCGTCGGTATCAACGATTCCGGTGGAGCTCGAATCCAGGATGCCGTTTCCTCATTGGCCTGGTACGCCAACATGGGTTCACGTCAGGAGCCCTTGTCCGGCGTCTGCCCACAGATCTCGGTCATCCTCGGTAAGTGCGCCGGCGGTGCCGTGTACGCACCGATCAACACCGACGTCGTGGTCGCGACCGAAGAGTCGTACATGTTCGTCACCGGACCCGACGTCATCAAGTCGGTCACCGGCGAAGAGGTCAGCCTGGAGGATCTGGGCGGAGCGCGCAAGCAGGCGGAGTACGGAAACATCCATCACGTCGCTCCCGACGAGAAGGCTGCATTCGACTGGGTGCGTGAGTACCTGAGCTTCATGCCGTCCTCGTGCACGGAGAAGGCGCCGCTGATCAACCCGGGTCTCGAACCCGAGATCACCGAGTCGGATCTCGAACTCAACGCCTTCATGCCGGATGCCGACAATGCCGGCTACGACATGCACGACATCATTCTGCGGATCTTCGACGACGGAACCTTCCATGAAATCGGAGCCCAGGTCGCGCACAACGTGATCACCGGGTTCTCCCGCGTCGACGGCCTGCCCGTCGGTGTCGTGGCCAACCAGCCCACGTATCTCAGTGGCGCCCTCGATGCGGACAGCTCCGACAAGGCTGCCCATTTTGTGCGCCTGTGCGACGCTTTCAGCATCCCGCTCGTTTTTGTCGTCGACACACCAGGCTTTCTTCCCGGCGTCGATCAGGAAAAGGTCGGTGTCATCAAGCGTGGCGGGCGTTTCCTGTTCGCGTACATCGAAGCCACTGTGCCGAAGGTGACGGTGGTGGTTCGTAAGGCGTACGGCGGCGGTTATGCCGTCATGGGTTGCAAGCAGCTCGGTGCCGACATCAACCTCGCGTGGCCGACCGCTCGTATCGCCGTGATGGGCGCCGAGGGTGCCGTCAACATCATGGGACGTCGTCAGCTCGCCGAGGCGGGCGAGAACGCACCCGCGGTGCGTGCTCAGTTGATCAACTTCTACAACGAGTTCGTCGCGACGCCGTACATCGCGGCTGAGCGCGGATACATCGACGCGGTGATCGAGCCTTCGCAGACGCGTCTCGAAATCCGCAAGGCTCTGAAGTTGCTCAAGGACAAGACGATCTTCAAGAACCCGCGCAAGCACAACTTGATGCCGCTCTAATTCTTCTTGTCACCGAGGGCGTCGAACTGGCGGCGTAGCGCTTCTATCGCCGCCAGGACGGCAGGTCTTTCGCTGTCGGTCCGCCAGGCGAGGTAGATGTCGCGGCCCAGCGGCGGAAGGGTGTCGAGCATTCGAACACCTTCCGGTGGTACAACTCTCGCCAGGCGCGGGATCAAAGCGACGGCGAGGCCCTGAGCTACGAATTCGACCTGGGTGGGAAACTCGGCGACCTCGTACTCGATTCGTGGGTCGAACCCCTGCGCGCGCAGGGTCCTGACGGTGAAGGTGTGAAAGTCCGTTCCCCGGGTCCACGTCGCCCAGGCATGCTCGGACAGCTCGCTGAGCGCGACGACCTTGTTCTCCGCCAGCGGATGTGACGCGGGGAGAGCGAGCAGCGCCACGTCGTCGTACACGGGCGTGAAGGAGACTCCGTCGGGAAGTTCGACGGGCAGAGTGCTCCAACTGTCGACCACCACGACGTCGAGGTCGCGGCGAATCAGTGCGGGGAGGAGTTCTTCGGATTCGCCTTCGTTGAAGGTGATTTCGAGCTGGGGGTGCGCGTGCCTGATCTCGGCGATGGCTCGCGGCAGCACTGTCCTGCTGGGGGAGACCAGGGCCCCGATGCGTACGCGGCCCGTCACCTCGCTCTGCAGCGACGCGATTTCCGCCTCGGCCTGGGCGAGCGTCGAGAGAACCTCTGCGGTTCGGCGCGCGAGGATCCGGCCCGCTTCGGTGAGTCGTACACCGCGGCCCTGCGGTTCGAGGAGCGGAACACCGACCTCGCGCTCGAGCTTGTTCAACTGCTGCGAAATTCCGGAGGGTGTGACATGCAAGGTGCGGGCGGCAGCCGCTACTGATCCGTTCTCGGCGACAGCGTGCAGGGCGCGAAGTCTTTCGAGATTCAACACAGTAGTAATGCTACCGAATATACGGTCTGAACATTTGCTTGTGCTGAATAGTTAGCGGCAGGAACATTGTCGAGTGACCACTCTGACCTCCGTGACTGCGCAGACACCGAAACCCACCAGAACTCCTCGGGGGCGCATCGACCCTCGATTGCTGGTCGTCGGAGGCGCAGCCGCGATCTCGATCAGTTCGCTCCTCATCAAGCTGGCCGATGTCGGGCCCTCGACCGCCGTCTTCTTCCGTTGCTTCCTGGCCTTGCCGCCGCTGTTGTGGTTGGCGTGGCGAGAGTACCGCCGGGTGGGCAAACCGAGCCGGCGGGCAGTCGTTCTGCAGGTGCTCGGCGGTCTGTTGCTCGGACTGGATTTCGCGTTGTGGTCGCAGTCGATTCTGATGATCGGCGCGGGTATGGCGAGCGTCGTCGTGAACGTGCAGGTGATCGTGGTGCCCGCACTGTCCTGGTTGGTATTCGGCAATCGGGTGCCGATGCGCTTCGTCTTCGCCCTACCGTTCATGTTCACGGGAATCGCCTTGGCGGGCGGCGTGTTCGGGGGCGGGGGAACCGGCGACGACCTGCTGTGGGGAACGGCGCTCTCGCTCGTCTCCGGAATCGCGTACGGCGGTTACATCTTCGTGGTCGGCCGTACGGGCGAGGCGGATCGGGCCGCGAGCCAGGTGTTGATCTCGACGACGTCCGCGGGCATCGCCGGCTCCGTCATCGGATCACTGTGGGGCCGGATCGATTTCGTCCCGGGTTGGGAAGCGTTCGGCTGGCTCGCGGCACTGGCGCTGGTCGGCCAGGTGTTCGGCTGGATGCTGATGGGGCACTCGCTCCCTCGGCTTCCCGCCGAGGTGGGCGCGACGCTCCTGCTCATGCAACCGGTTCTCGCCGTGCTGCTGGCGGTTGTGCTGCTCGGCGAACGGCCAGGCGTTGGGCAACTACTCGGGTGCGTCGTCGTTGTCGGAGCGGTCTCGGCCGTCTCCGTACGTCGCACCCGAGCAGTCACCCGAGTAGGTAGCGCAGGCTAGTGCACTCGCATCTCGCCGGGCATCCACATGCCCGAGCGGGTTGCGGTGCCCGTCTCCACCTCTGCCGGAACAGCATTCGGGAAGTGCCGGTCGTAGCGCTCGAGTGATCCCCAGTCCCGTGCCCAGTCGTCCTTCAGGTACGTCGGAACCGTCGTAGCACCGGCGAGGACCTCGGTGAATCCGAGCGGTCCACCGTTGTCCGCGGACTGCCAGGTATCGGTGGAGCTGACGGCCAGGGGACGGTCCGGGAGGATGCGGAAGTTCGGCATCTCGGCCACACCGTTCTGATGTGTGAACGGACGTTGGCACGGGAACTGAAGGCCGACAGCCCAGTCCAGGAGGACCGGCTGCTCGCTGCCGATGTACGAGTCCAGGGACTCGAGCTTGGGCACGCGAGGCGGCGTGAACGCCATCCACTGATCGCCCGTGAGGTTGGGATCGAACGCGACCACCCGAACGGCGTCGGCGTCCGGCGCGAGTTCGTCGATCGGGATACGGACGTTGCGCCACGACGGCGCCGGGCCGATGTCTCGCGGCATGTACGAACCCTGAACCTGCACTGTTCCGTCGGGCTGAGTCTTGCCGTACTCGACCAGAAGCGACTGGCCGTACGTGATCGCACCGGTGTTGTCGACGGACCACACGCGGCCCGCCACGGACATGACCACCAGCGGTGATTCTTCACTGCGAGTGGGCAATCCGTACCAACTCGAGATGAGGGAAGCAGGTTCCTGCACGCCGGGCTGGTAGCTGCCCATGACCGGCGTCTTCGACGGATCGAGGCCGAAGGGGAGCTTGGCCGTGCTGCCGTTGACGCCGAGGTTACCGGTGCCGCCGCTGGTTCCGGCGCCGGAACCGGTGGCGAAGGTGGGGCCGACACTCTGGCTGTCGGTATTACCCATGCCCTGCTTGACTTCGATGTAATCCGCAGTCAGATCGCTGGGGACCCCATTGGGGGAGAAGCCCTTCGAATCGACTCCGGACAACGGATCCTCCGCGTTGAATCCGGGAGCGGGCAGAGGCCGCAGATTCCCGGAATTGACGTCGGTCTCGACCAGAACGTCCTCGGCCATGCCGCAGGTCTTGCCCGCGAGTGCCTCGATGTTGCTTCGGCCCAGCGAGTACGCCGGGTACTGCGACACCGCCCCCTTGAGTAGTGAGAGCACCTCGAACAGGACCATCAGACCGGCAATCACGGTGAGCGGAGCAGCCGCGAACTTGCGAATTCGTCTGCCCTTGGCCGTGTTCGGCTTCTCGGGCGGGGCAGCAAATCCCTCACGCAGGTACTGCCAGGCGGCAAAGGCCAAGGCGAGAGCAAAGAGCGCGAGGAACAGTGTGTTGGATTCACGGCCGTCGTAGGAGATGGTCTTGTCGAACCACGGAACGCCGTAACTCGAGACGTACCAGTAGCCGTTGATGCCGGCGAACGTCAACGCGAGCATCAGGAGCAGTCCGGCCACGAACACCGATCGGTTACGACGCGAGCGCAGGGCAGACGCGGACACAGCCACGGCGGTCAGCGCGGCGAGAGAACCGGCGATGCCCGCGTACGCACCGAAGTGGTGAGTCCACTTGGTGGGGTTGAACATCATCAGGAACATCGTGCCGAAGACGACGCCGACCAGGCGCCACGACGGACCGGTTGCCGCGCCGGGGACGCGGCCGCGCCGCAACAACACGAAGAGCGTCGTGAAGAGGCACAGGATCATCGTCAAGAACGCGAAGCGTCGGGCAACCGAGCCGTCGACCGTCTGGACGAAGAGGTAGTAGTAGCGCAGGAAGTCCTGGTACCACTCGAGATTGGGCCCGATGATCGTTCGGACGCGCGTGGCTTCCATGACGCCGGCAAAGGTCTGGTCGGCGAAGATGACCACCAGCACGATGGTTCCGGCAGCGGCGATCGGAGCGAGAAGCGGCAGTGTGCCGACCAGTCGGTGACGCTTGACGACGATGCGCACCAACGGGCGCACACCGGCGAGAAGGGCTGCGATACACATCAATCCGGTGGGTGCGGCGGCAAGAGTGAAGGCGCCGATCAAAATTGCTGTGGCCGCGGGCAGCAGACGTCCGGTGGCGATGGCGCGCTCGATGGAGCACCAGGTGAGCAGTGCGCCGAGAGCCACGATGGGCTCGGGGCGAAGACCGTTGTTGTACGCCAGCCAGAAGGACAGGAATACCAGACCGCCGGTCCAGAGGGCGACGTTGCTCCGGCGAACCGCCCGGCCGAGACGCGGGACGACCTCGCGGCTGATCACCATCCAGCAGAGGATTCCGGCGAGCAGAGCGGGCAGACGCATGAACGGGCTCGCCGTCGAGATCTTCGCCATCACGGCCAGGACTTCGTAGTACCAGCCGAACGGGGCCTCGGGAACGCCGAACCAACGGAAGTA
Organism: Rhodococcus sp. P4_F3_2; assembly: GCF_056401335.1. Lineage (NCBI taxonomy): Bacteria > Bacillati > Actinomycetota > Actinomycetes > Mycobacteriales > Nocardiaceae > Rhodococcus > Rhodococcus sp. P4_F3_2. The sequence continues at coordinate 49,124 of NZ_JBFUJN010000005.1, read as the reverse complement.
GTTGGCCATGTATCCCGCGTCCGGCGAGACTCGGGCCATGGTCAGGAGATAACCGTCGTCGGCGGTGTTCGCGCCGATGAAGTGCCAGACGACCAGCGTGCCCACCACAACTCCGTCGATACCGGAGAACTTCCACCAGCGTTCGGGCAGGAAACGTCGGTGCTTGCGGCCGTCGGTGCCGTCGAGGCGAGCCAGGGCGACCAGCGCGACGATGGTCGAGAGCACTGCCACGATCATCGCGACCAGCTTCAGGACGCTGGGGCTCGACGAGAAACGTGAGTCGATCGTCATCGAGAAGCCGAGGCCCTCGGGCGCAGCGCCGTCGGGCAGGTCGCTGAAGACGCCGACCACCTGCGGGCGGAAGTCGCCGTCGAGCTGGCCACGAATCGGGTTGCCGTCGGGATAGGTCAGGCCGACGAACTCTGCCGAGGTCCGGTTGACGTCAGAGCTGAACGCGATGGCGCCGCAGCGACTCGACTCGACGTCCTCGCGCGCTGCCGAAGCGACGACGACGTTGCGATCGAGCACGTCGACGCTGGTAGCGGACACGCGGACGAACATCGACGAGAGCGCGGCACCGTCGCCCTGAGCAGGTGCCGTCGACATCAGGATGCCGCCGCCCTCGGGGAGTGAGCTGACCGCGGTGCAGGGGATCGACGCGTTGACGTCGATGGGAACCTGCGCCATCAGCGGTGCCTCGACGTCGCCGATCACGCCGTTCTGTGGCCAGTTGACCGTCGCCGTCGTCTGCACGACAGGAAGCAGAGGAGTTGCCAGTGCGAGTACGAAGCCGAGCAAGCCGGCGATGATCGCAACCCATCGAGTGCGATGGAAACGCTCGCGGGCATCCTGACCAGCAGGAGGCGGCGAACTCGAAGTCTGGGGTGAAGCTGTCACGGCGTCGGGCACGGCTACCGATGGTATGTCAGGGCTGAGCGTGGACCTACCGTGACCGGGTGGTTGGTAGGTCCACGCGTAACAGTTACGACTGGTAACGAATCGGGCCCGGTGTCCAGGTGCCCGAACGGGTCTCGGTGGTGACGTTCATTTGCGCGGGAATCGCGTCCGGATCGAGCGGTGTGTACTGCTCGAGCGAACCCCAGTCACGATCCCAGTCGTTGTCCAGATAGGTGGGCAATGCCCTGGCCGAGAGCAGTTCGCTGGTCCAACCGAGCGGTCCGCCGCCGTAGTGGTCCTGCCAGGCGTTGGTGGACTCCGCGCCGATGCGGTCGGGCAGAATGCGCCACTCGGGGATCTCGGCGACGCCGTACAGATGATCGACCGGGCGTTGACACGGGAAGGCGAGACCGACGGCCCAGTCCATCAGCACCGGATCGGTGGATCCGACGACGTCCTGCAGCGTGCGCATGGTCGGCACTCGCGGCGGTGTCACCGCCAGCCACTGGTCGGCACTGATGTCGGTGTCACTGGCCACCAGACGCACGGTGTCGGCGTCGGCGGGCAGTTGATCCATCGGAACGCGCAGGTTGCGCCACGACGGCGACGGGCCGATGTCGATCGGATCGACTCGTCCCAGCGCGTCGACGCTTCCGTCGGCCTGCTTCTTGCCGTACTCGACCTGCAAGACCGCGCCGGGGGTGACGATGCCGTCGGAGTTGACGTAGCGGATTCGTCCGGCCGCGGCGACCGTGAGGAGCGGTGCGGCGTCGTTGCGCTCGGGCAGTGAGTACCAACCTGTGGTCAGCGACGCGTTCTGGGGCGCTCCGTAACTACCGAGCACCGGCGTTTTTGCGGGGTCGAGCCCGAACGGGAGCGCGACGTTGCTGCCGTTGACGCCCGAGGTCGACTGCGAGCCGCCAGCGGTTCCGGATCCGGTTCCGGGCGTGCTGGTGGTGCCGGACTGAGAGGTCGTGTTGTCGAGGCTGTTTGCACTGCCCGCCGTCGAGTCCTCGGCGTCTGCGGTGAGGTCGCCCGCGACTCCGTCCGGCGAGAATCCGGTCGATTCGCTTGCACCGAAAGCTCCGGCGCCGGCGAGGTCGGTGGGCCTGTCCACCAATTGCAGGACGCCGGTGTTGGGATCGGACTCCACGAGTACCTCACCCGCGAGACCGCAGCTTCCGCCGAAGACGGATTCGATGTTGGACTTGCCGATCGAGTACGCGGGGTACTGAGCGACCGCTCCCTTGAGTAGGGACAGCACCTCGAAGAGCACGACGGCTCCGGCCGCGATGGTCAACGGTGACGGGGCGAGAAGGCGAAGTCGCCTTGTCTTCTTGACGCTGTCTTCTGTGCCGTTTCGCTCGCGCGGCTCCATGACGTGGTACCAGGCTGCCAGCAGCAGGGCGAGGATCGTGAGGCCGAGGAAACCCGTCGAGAATCCCTTGCCGGCGATTGACGGCGGCTTGTCCCACCACGGCACGCCGTAACTCGAGACATACCACCAGCCGTTGGAGCTGGTGAACGCCACAGCTAGGATGAACAGGATGCCCGCGGCGAACAGCGCGCGGTTTCGTTTGGAACGCATGCTCGACGCACTCACGCCGACGGCGGCGAGCACGGCAACCGTAGCGGCCAGACCGGCGTACACACCGAAGTGGTGAGTCCACTTGGTGGGGGTGAACTGCATCAGGAGCAGCGACGCGAACACGATGCCGAGGATTCGGCGCGAGGGCCCGATCGCGGTGCCGGGGATCCGGCCCTTGCGCAGGATCATCATGACGCAGAAGACGAGTCCGACGATCATGACGAACATGCCGAAGCGGCGGGCCAGTGAGCCGTCGGGGGAGATGGTCATCAGTGCGTCCCACCGCAACCGCTCCTCGAACCACGGAACGTTCGGCCCGACGGCGGTTCGCACCCTGGTGGATTCGAGAACTGTCGCGAGGGTTTGATCTGCGAAGACTGCGACAAGAACCACGGTTCCGGCTGCGAGGATCGGCATGACCTGGGACAGGAAGCCGACGCGTTTGCCGCGGGCGATCAGGATCTGCAGGATCGGCCTGGCTCCGGCGATCAACGCGCCGATGGCGATCAGCCCCGAAGGTCCGGCGGCCAACGAGAATGCGGCGATCAGCACGGCCATCGCGGCGGGCAACAGACGTCCGGTGGCGATGGCGCGTTCGATGGAGCACCACGTGAGCAGGGCGCCGAGGGCAATGATGGGTTCGGGACGCAGGCCGTTGTTGTACGGCAACCAGAAGGCCAGGAACACGAGCCCGCCCGTCCAGATGGCAACCTTGTTGCGGCGCACCGCAACACCGAGTCGCGGTATCACCTCGCGGCTGATGACCATCCAGCACAGAATGCCGGCGATCAACGCGGGCAGGCGCATCCACATGCTCGCGGTGCTGACCTTCGCGAACAGCGCCAGCACGTCGTAGTACCAACCGAACGGCGCTTCGGGGACGCCGAACCAACGGAAGTAGTTCGCCATGTACCCGGAGTGCTCCGAGACTCTGGCCATGCCGAGCAGATAACCGTCGTCGGAAGTGTTGGCGCCGAACACATGCCAGAGCGCCAGCGTGCCGATCACCAGGGCGTCGATGCCGGTGAACTTCCACCACCGTGCCGGAAGGAACCGCCGGGCACGACGGCCGTCGACGCCGTCGATCCGGTGCAGTGCGTACAGCGAGACGATGGTCGAGAGTGCCGCGACGATCATCGCGAACAGTTTGAGAAGTGTGGGGCTGGACGAGAACCGCGAGTCGACGTCCATGTGGGCGGACAGTCCGGCGGGCGCTGCGCCCTGCAGGTCGGTGAAGATGCCGACAACCTGTGGGCGGTAGTCACCGGTCAGGGTGGTGCCGACGCCGTCGATTCCGGTGACCGCCGCGACGGTCTGCTCGGAGTTGGTCGTGATGGTGATCGCCGTGCACCCGCTCAGTTGATCGAGCGGAGCCGAGATCAACACCGAATCGCGAGTGAGTGCTTCCAGGCGGTCGGCAGTGGTGCGGACGGTGAGGCCGCGGGCGTTTCGGTCCGGCGCACCGTTCGGCATGGTCGAGAGCAGTGTGCCGCCGCTGCCGCCCAATTGGTCCAGGGTGGAACAGGGAATGCTGATGTCCAGCGATGTGGGCGAGTAGGAGATCAGCGGCGACGAGACGCTGTTGACGGTCCCACCCTGCGGCCAGTCGATGCTCGCGGCTTCCTGCTTGACGGGCAGGAACGGCGTCGCGAGTGCAAGAAGCAGGCCAAGAAGGCCGGTGACTATCGCGATGAGTCGTGCCGTCCGGACTCTCTGGGAATCCGATTCTCGGGGAGCTTCGGGGCCAGTGGGCACGGGTTTCGGGGGCACTACTACTTCAGACGGCACAAGGAACGATGTTAGGCGAGTGCGGGCCCACACATCCTGAGAGAACTACTCAGGATGCAACTTCCTGTTCGGATTGTGGTGTTTCAAGTGTTCGGGCGATGGTGTCGAGTGAAATACCCAACACTTCCGCGACCGCGCTGATGGTGAAGAAGGCGGGTGTCGCGATGCGTCCGGTTTCGATCTTGCGCAGCGTTTCGACGGAGATACCGGCGTCGAGCGCTACCTGAACCATGCTTCGGTCCCCCCGCGCCGATCGCAGGAGTTCACCCAGTCTTAGTCCTCGTTCGAGTTCTTCCGCCGTCAGCGGCACGCGCACCATGTGCTTATAGTAATACCGGTATAGTTATTCGACAAGGAAGGTGTTCGAGATGGTCGAAATCAAGACCGCAGGGGAAATCGACGCGATGGCGGCGGCGGGGAGAATCACCGCGCAGGCGCTGGCTGCGGCGCGTGAGGCGGCGAGCGTCGGAGTGACGTTGCTCGAATTGGACGCCGTTGCCGCGGAGGTCATTTCGGCTGCGGGCGCCTCGGCGCTGTTCTTGAATTACCGGCCGGCGACGGCGCCGATACCCTTTCCCGGTGTCGCCTGCATCAGCGTGAACGATGCTGTGGTGCACGGTATCCCGAATGGGTACCGACTCCGTGACGGTGACCTGGTCAGTATCGACTGCGGTGCGAGACTCGACGGCTGGTGCGGCGACTCCGCCATCAGCTTCACCGTCGGACAGGGAAGTAGTGAGGATCAGGCACTGATCGACGCGACCGATGAGGCACTTGCCCGTGGCATTGCCGCCGCCCAGCCCGGAAACCGATTGGGCGACATCGGTGCCGCGATCGGACAGTACGCGCGCGGCCTCGGATACGGAATGCTCGCCGATCACGGTGGGCACGGCATCGGCCGCGAGATGCACGAAGGGCCGGACGTGCCCAACGAAGGTCGAGCAGGCAAAGGCTTCCGGTTACGGCCCGGCCTGGTCATCGCCATCGAACCGATGCTCATCGCCGACGGAACCGACGACTACCGGCACGACGCCGACGGGTGGACCCTTCGCACCGTTTCGGGCGCCAGGGCTGCGCACAGCGAGCACACTGTCGCGATCACCGAAGACGGTCCGGTGATCATGACCCGCTGATCAACCCGCTCAGCTCTGGTTGGAGGTCTTGCCGCTCACGAGGTCTCGTACGTCCCACACCCACACGTCGTCGACGCGCTTGGCGTCGAAGCCGACCAGCTCGTCGACCGTGTGGCGCAGGGCGTCGTCGCCGGAGAATCGGGGAAGCACCAGTACATCGGCGTGCCAGTACCGCAGGTCGGTCAGTGCGTTCGCCCTGGTGCCCACGTCGATCAACGGGACCTTGCCGGTTTGTTTGGCATTGACCAGCAGGGTCGAGGTGGGCCGGGACTCGGCGCCGTAGATTCCGGCGCGGGTCTTCGAATCCGGGCCGACGAAGTACCCGCCGGCAATGGGGAAGCCGAAGTCGGCGTCGACCTGCCAGCTCAGTGCGCGGGCGTCCTCGGCGCTCGCGACAGGGACCGTCACCAGAGTGCCGTCGCTGACGTAGTTCTCCCACGAGCCGCTGGTGATGAATTCGGGCGTCGCAGATCGCTGATCGGCGTCGATGGGGGTCGGGATGAGGGGAATCATCGCGACGGCGAGCGCCACCAGCCAGACACCGGCTGCCGTGCGGCGCGGTCCACGAAGTTCGACAAAAGCGCGGTAGGTGCCGAGGGTGAGCAGCAGCCCGATCGCCGGAATCGCGCCCATCGCGAATCGGGATTCGAGCACCGATTCGAACAACGGCAAGTCGGCGAGGAGTTTCCACGGCAGGGTGATGCCGGTTTTGTCACCGTCGATGGTCAGTTCGGAACCGAGCGAGAGCACACCCATCACCACGATCACGGCGGCGGCAGCGCGGGTCAGACGGATGCGCCACAGCCACACCGTTGCACCGAGAAGCAGGAGCACCAACGGCCATCCGAAGTACGCATTCTCCTCGGTCGGGTTCATCCGGAACTCCGCGCCCTCGGGATCACCCGCAACCGATTCGGTCGGGAACGTGGTGAGTGCAGCGGTGTCGTTGCCTGCCTGACCGTGTGAGACGCCGTCGTAGCTCGCAGGGCCGAAGAACTGCGACCACAGCGGCACCGCGGTGATCAGGAGTGTGACCGCGCCGCCGATCACGAGACCGGGCATCGCGCGCTTGATCGCCTGGCGCGACTTGGCCAGGTCAGGCAGTGCATAGGCGGCGCCGAACACCATGGCTGACATCGTGAAGATGAGGAGCGGCTCTTCGCCGAGGAAGATCTGCCACGCGACGAGTAGGCCGAGAACGATTCCGTCGCGAACCGGACGCTTGCCGTTCGAGATGCGCACTACCTGCAAGAAGATGAAGGGGAGTACGAAGAAAGCGACGAAGTTCGGATGACCGTTGGCGTGCGAGATCATGGCGGGCGCGAATCCGCAGAACCCCGCTCCGACGGCGGCGGCGATCTTGGAGCGGACGGAGACACCGGTCAGCACGTGCCGCGAGAATGCCCAGTACCAAGCGATGGCGGTGCCGCCGAGTCCGGCAGTCAGCCCGATCGCATACGTGGCCGTCGGTCCGAAAATCAGCGTGATCGGGGCGAGCGGGATGCTGATGCCGAACATCGCGGTATTGGCCATCAGGTTCACGCCGAGCGGGTAATTCTGCAGGTCACTGAACAGCGGGCTGCGGAACTGGGCGAGGGCGTGAGCGGTATCGGCGAAGAACCATTCCCACATGGCCTGGTCGCGGCCCGCGTTGAACAGATAGCCGGACTGCAGATCGCTCCACAGGTTCGACATCACGTAGATCGCCGCAACGGTGAACGTCGCCATGATCGCGAGGTCGACAAGACGCCCGCGCTGGACGACCGAGCGCCGCACTGCTGAACGGACTCGCCCTGGACGTGCTTCTTCGAGCAGTTGGACGTCGGGCAAGGTCTCGGTCATGCAGTCGGTGCCTTTCGGTTCTGGCGCCCATCCCTGAAGTGGCAGTTCTCAGAAGTTCGGGGTGGCCTATTTAGGTCTCGATTCGATAACTTCCTCTGTCAGAGTAACGAACAAAACGGTTCGCGTCCGCGAGCGGGCGCAGTCGACGGGACAAACCGGGCCACCCGACTTGTCCGGAAAGTAATGTTTTCGTGCATCGTTTGACGGGTTCGTGACCGGGGTATCGCAACAAGGATCTTGCTCGCGTTTGTTCAGGCAGCCCCGACGAATCCCATCCTCGACGAAGAGTTGGAACCTACGTCCGGGGCCTATACCGGATGGGATGGTGCTTGTGCATGTCGAAGACAGCAGTTCGCAGTAGCGCAGTGGGAGCAGTGGCCTTACTGGCCGTTGTCCTGGGGGGTGGGACGGCGTCGGCAGGCGTCGACAACACCAGTTCGATCACCGACGTCAAAGGAAATCGGATAGAGGTCTATCAGGCTGATACCGCTATCCACGTCTTTCCGCCTCTCGACAGCTCACCGCTGAGTGTCGAGTTCTTCCACGACGGGGTTGCCGGCGTGAAGATCGACGGGCCGGACGCAGCAAGTTTCACCGGCACGAAGCTGACGATCGGTTATCAAATCGGCTATCCGATCGCGTTGACCGGTGCGACGGTTGTTCTCAACAGTCCCGGCCTCGACTGGGCAGTCGAGAGCGGAACGAACCTCGGTATCGGTCTGGTTCCGGACTTCGAACTGGGCCTGGACATTTCGAACGGGTTCGCCATCGGCGGCGACATCATTCCTTCACAGGAACTGGACGTCGATCTGGCGCCGGGCGGTATCACCGACGTCGCGCTACTCGAAGACCAGGAATTCGACGGACCTGAAGCAGCCGTCCGGCTCTCCGGAGTTCACGGATACGTACAGGGAGCAATCGGGCCGGTAACCATCAGGCCCTACGCGAAGGCTGTCACGTCGAATGGCGATACCGTCGTCACTTACGGTGTGCCGCAACGGTTGTAGTGCAGTACCGGCGCTCCCGCCCTCACGCTGCAACAGCGTGGTGGTGGGAGCGTTCCGCGTTGTGAGTTGTCGAATCGGTGCCACGAATAGGCTCGGCGTCCGCCCAATGGGCACTGCGGGACACGCTGACGAGTTTCGCGACCAGCCGTGCCGCGATCCATACGAGGTACACGGCGGTGATCAGAAGCAGAAGCGCCCAGTCGTGCGCGAAGAATCCGACTATCCCGCCGATCGTGAACGCGAGGGCGACGAAGACGACGCGTCCTCCCACGTCGGTCTCGACCAGATACTCCGGCTCGATCGGATCGTCGAAGTCGTTCGTTTCATCGGCGTCTCCAGCCGATTCGGCTCTGGACTTCTCGTGGTGTTCGGTCGGGATCTCGAGTAGCTCACCCCATTCGAGCACCGCAACGGTGTGTGCGGTGTCGGTCGGGATCGCGCGGTAGTCGCGGGACTCGGAAACGTCGATGAGAGCCCTTGCCAGAGTGAGTACTTCGATGCGATTGCGAATCGCGACGCTCAACACTTCGTGGAAGGCCTGCTCGCGCCCGAACGGTTTGCCGCGCGCAATGACCAGAACATGTTCTGCGGAATCGAGAACTGCACGATGCGGTACAAGCTCGCGGCTTTGCGTAACGAGTTCGCTCACTGTCATCACCTACCCCGCCGGTGGTTGATGCGGCCGTTTGCTCGACTGCGCTTGGAGGGGCTGAGTACCCCGGCAGTTTCGGAAACAAACTCGCCGGACAGCGTGTCAGATTTGCGCAGCCGGGGCCGAGAGTGCTCCGAGGCAACTTTCGATCAGGTCGGCAACAATCACGTGAGCACGTTCTCGGCTGTCGACGCGACCCTCCCACGTGGCAAAAGTGACGACGGCGAGCACGGTCAGAGTTGCCGCCCGAAGTTCGGCGATCTCTGCCGGCAACGAGGACGCAGTGACTATCCGCCGCTGAACTTCGCGGAAACTCTCGGCCTGCATGTGATCACGGATGGTCGACGACATGGCCGGGTCGAAGATCGACTGCACCAGGAACCGTGCGTACAACGTGCCCTCGCGGTAGATGGTCTGTTCCGCCAACGGCAGGACGAGAGCCTCGACGAGGGCACGCATCGTCGGTGGATTCGCGTCGAGATCGATCGTGTCGAGCAACTCGCGTCGACGCTCACCGGCAGGTCGCATTCTGGACTCGACGACGGCCGCCAGCAAACCTTCACGTGAACCGAAGTGATACTGCGCAGCCGATTTGTTGGCCTGTCCGGCTTCGGTCTGAACATCACGAAGCGTCAGAGCGGCCAGACCTCGTTCGGCAACCAGACGCTCGGCTGCATCGATCATTGCCGCTCGGGCATCGGTTCGGGTCACGGTATGAAGTTAGGGGTGCGTCGGGGTCGCGTCAACGACCCCGACGGTAAGCCTTTTGTGACGTATCTCCTGGTTAGATCGCGTCAGAGCGGGTAACGACCACAAACGGGCCCTGCTCGGTGACTGTGAAACGAGGATCGTCGAACAGTTCCTTGGGGAACGTGACCGTGTAGCGGCGGACGTTCGGGTCGTTGGGGTAGACATCCTGGGCCAACCGCAGTGTGTACCCGTCGGCGCCCTGGCGGAAGACGAAGGCGTCGGGACTGCGCCACGGCGACGCGTCCAGCGCAGCTATCAGTTCGTCAGGGGTCTTCAGTTCCGACCACTGCTCGATCAGTGCGGCGCGGGCACGGAAATCGGCGAGGGGGTTTGCGTAGTGCGACGTCAGCCCTTGGAAACCGAAGTACGGGTAGAAGCTCAGGAAGCCGATGTCGGCGGTGAGTACCACCGTGTCATGGGGTTCGCGTCCCAACTGTTCGCGGATGATCCGGTCGATGTCCGCGTAATTGGCTTCTGCTCCTGGAGGTCGCTTGTCCCCGCGCTCGCCGTTGCCGTCGGTATCGCTGTATGCCACAGCGATATCCGGCGCCAGCACCTGCGGGATGTTCTGCGCGAAGGCGATGGCTCCGATGACACCGAGTGCAACCAGTACCGCTTTGACGCGGGGATTTTCGCTGGTGGCCAGGACGATCCAACCGGCGAACTCGAAGAATCCGAACACGCCGGCGGCGGCAAGGAGTCCGATCAGAACCGGCTCCAGTCGGAAACCGAGGAGCGTACTGCCGGCGACGGTGAACGTCATCGACAGCAGTGCCCACAGGTACACGGCAATGACACCGATACCGAGTGCCCGGGCGCGGCGGGAGAAGAGGAAACGAGAAATCAGCCAGACCGTGCCGAGTAGGCACAGTCCGCCGACGAGGGTGAAGCTCAGCATCGGGAAGGGCAGTACCGCACCGGAATCGGGGAGGTAGTGCATTGCCGTGCCGGATTCTGCAGTGGCACCCGAGAGTGCCTTCAACAGGTAGGGCGCCCAGACCGTCAGAGCGACCAAACCCGAGATCATCGCGATTGCGGCGAGCCTGACAAGGGGACCCAGTGCGGCTTTCCACGTGTTCTGAGCGCGGGCGGCAAGTACTGCGGCAACGATTGCCATCAGAGTCACGGCGAATGCGGCGAATCCGAGGTACAGCGTGTAGACGGTTGCGGCGAAACCGAGGAACAGGCCCGTCCCGAGAATTGCGCCGGCTCCGGCAAATCGAGAGGCACCCGGGCGATCGAGAGCCCCCCACGCCAGGATCAGCACCGGCGGGATCAGGAGGTTGATGACGGCGCCGTACGCCTCGGGGGAGTTGTACGCCAACACGACGGCAGTGACGGCCAACGCTGCGACTACGGCCCAATCGCGTCGAATCAGCTTGGTCCACAACACGAGTGCAACGACGGCGACGACAGCCAGCGAGCCGATCGCGTAGGGCTTGAAGGCTTCCCAACCGTCCATGCCCAGCAGGTTCGCGACGCGTCCACCGATCCAGAACCAGCCGGCCGGGTAGAACGGCGGCAGATCCACGTACGTCATGTCCTGCAGCGCAGCCGAATCCGTCAGCCGGGTCAGGTACTCGGTCCGGAACTGCTGATCGACCGAGACGCCGTGCAGATACAGACTCGTCGCGGCCAGGGGAAGTCCGAGCGTCGTGGTGACGAAACCGGAGAGCCCGGCCCACGAGAGGAGTTTTGCGACCCGCTCGGCCTTGCGGGCGCGGAACATCAGAACCGCAACACCGACCACTGCGATGCAGAGCACCTGCAGCACCGTCGTGACGGCCTGCGTGACGTTGGAAGACGTGAACGCCGGCCACTGCACTCGGCCGAAAGCAAAGAGCCCGACAGCGGCTACAACAGCGGCGACCAGCGCTCCGAGGGCCATTTCCACCACCGTCGCCGCGGCATTACGCCACGGCGACGGGGTCGAAAGTTCTGTACTCGGAGCAGTCGTTGTTTCTGGCACGGGAGGAGCTTAAACCGGCAACTTCCGGAAGATCGGGCGCGGCACGTGGCGCAGACCCATCATGACGAAACGCCACGGGCCGGGAGTCCAGACGATTTCCTTGCCCTTGTCCGAGGCGGCAACAGCGAGCTTCGCGACGATGTCCTTGTTGACCGTCAGCGGAGCTTCCTTGACGTGGGCACTGAACTGCGTGCGCACCATGCCGGGGCGAACGACGGTGACCTGCGGTCCGAATTCCGCGAGAGCCTCGCCGAGTCCGAGGTAGAAACCGTCGAGGCCTGCCTTGGTGGAGCCGTAGACGAAGTTGGCACGCTTGACGCGCTCGCCGGCAACCGACGACATCGCGATGATCTTGCCGAAGCCCTGAGCCTTCATCTTCTCGCCGAGAAGTACACCGACCGAGACGGACGCTGTGTAGTTCACGTTTGCGACCAGAACCGCCTTGCGCTGGTTCTGCCACAGCTCTTCGGAGTCACCGTCCAATGCGAAGGCGACGATCGCGACGTCGACGTCCCCGTTCGAGAACGCCTGGTCGATCACCTTCGGGTGCGATTCGAAATCAACGGCGTCGAAGTCGATGAGCTCCACCGAGGTGGCACCCTTCGCTTCGAGCTGCTTGACCGCAGCTTCGCGTCCCGGATCGCCGGGAAGTGCCGCAAGAATGACGCGGAGCGGCGCCTTCTTCAGGTATTCCTCACAGATGGCGAGGCCGATCTCGGAGGTTCCACCGAGAAGCAAAACGGTTTGCGGGTTACCTACAGCGTTGATCACAGTTCCAGCCTTCTGGACATATCGGAGGCGAAAACGCCTGTGGGGTCGTACTTGCGGCGCGTCGCGATCCACTCGTCGATGCGCGGGTACATGGCGTGGAAAGTTTCCGCGGACGTCCGCGAATCCTTGGCCGTGTACAGGCGCCCACCGAATTCGAGGACACGCTTGTCGAGTTCGGTGACGAACTCGTTCAGGCCCGGCTTGATGCGGAAGTCGACGCAGATGTTCCAGCCCGGGATCGGGAAGCTCAGCGGCGCCTGGTTGCCCTCGCCGAACAGCTTGAACACGTTGAGGAACGAGTAGTGCCCGCTGCGCTGGATGTCGACGATGATCTTCTTGAATTCGTCGACGGCCTCCGGCGGAACCACGAACTGGTACTGCAGGAATCCGTTGGATCCGTACGCCCGGTTCCACTCACCGAACATGTCGAGCGGGTGGTAGAACTGCGTCAGATTTTGGACCTTGCCGCGGTACTTGCCGGACTTGCGGAACCAGACCTCACCGATCGCGGTGAAGTTGAACTTGTTGGCCAGCCCGTTGGGGAAGACGTCGGGGAACGTCAGCAACTGCGGCGCATCGAAGGCGAGCGGGTTCTTCTGCAGCTTGGCCGGAAGCTGGTCGAGCTTCGCCAGAGATCCGCGCGAGACTGCCGCACGGCCGAGCTTCGGGGGCGCGGAAATCGCGTCGAACCAGGCGCTCGAGTACTCGTAGTTGGCCTCGCTGCCGTCGCTGTGCAGCGCGATGGTCTCGTCGAGGCTGTTGGTGACGTCGCCGTCGGCGATGAAGTACGCCGTCTCGGTCGGTGTCATCTTGATGGTTGCCCGCAAGATGATGCCCGTCAGGCCCATGCCGCCGATCGTGGCCCAGAACAGTGCGGCCTTCGGGTCGTTGCGCCCGCCCTTGGGGGTGAGCGTGCGAACCTTGCCGTCGGCCGTCAGTAGATCCAACGACACGACGTGGTTGCCGAAGCTACCTGCGCTGTGGTGGTTCTTGCCGTGGATGTCCGAGCCGATGGCGCCGCCGATCGTGACCTGGCGAGTACCCGGCAGGACCGGAACCCACAGGCCGAACGGCAGAGCAGCCTTCATCAGCTGATCCAGATTCACACCGGCGTCGACGTCCACCAGAGCGGTGTCGCGATCGATGCGATGAATGCGGCTGAGTGCATTCATGTCGATGACCAGCCCGCCGGCGTTCTGCGCCGGGTCGCCGTACGAGCGGCCGAGGCCGCGCGCGATGACGCCGCGTCGCAGATGCGATGGCTTGGAATCGTTCTGTTCCGCAACCTGGGCGACCGCGTTGGCGATCACTTCCACGTCGGGGGTGGACAGCACCTGTGCGGTGGTGGCGGCGGTGCGTCCCCAACCGGTGAGGGTGCGGGCTTGGGTGTGGAGAGCCGGCTGCGGCGTCTCTTCTGCTGTCGTGGACATCAAGGTAGAGGTTACCTGGGAGTAGTGCCGACGGCTCCGACTCGAGTGGTTACTCTCGTCGTCGTGCCCGAAACACCTGCAAGTCACCAGCACGAACCCCACGTCCCGCTGCCCGTCGAGATTCCTGTCACGACGGACATCGCCGACGACGCGTTGGACCTGAAAACGCAGATCGTCCGGTTCGTCGCGACGGGTGGGCTGTCGGCGGTCGTGGACTACGGGCTGTACGCATTCCTGTTCAAGGTCGTCGGCCTCGATCTGAGCGTGGCCAAGTCGATCAGCTTTATCGCCGGCACTACGACGGCGTATCTGATCAACCGGCGGTGGACGTTCAAGGCCGAGCCTTCTCGCGCCCGCTTCATCGCTGTTGTCGTGCTGTACGCGGTCACTTTTGCGGTTCAGGTCGGGCTCAACGCGCTGATGGTGCATGTGCTCGCCGACGAGTGGTGGCGCATGCCGCTGGCCTTCGTCATCGCGCAGGGCACCGCGACGGTTATCAACTTCATCGTTCAGCGGGCAGTGATCTTCAAGATCAAGTAACGGTTCGGGGTGGATTAGCGCATTCGTCCGGTTTCTCGAGAGAGAATCGAGCCCATGATCATCGTTCTCGATTCTTCGGCCCTGACCAGGGGCGCACGGTTCGACGCCGCCATCGCCGACGCTCGCGCACTCGGACACCGCGTCGTCGTGCCTCGATTGGTCGTGCTCGAAGTTGCGAGCCGCTACCGCGAGGAATCGGCGGAGATGATCGCGGCCCTGAGCGTCCAGGCGCGCATGTACGACCGACTGGGGTTGCGGCGCGACCTCACGAGGTTCGTCGACGCGGCTCACGACAAGGCCGACGGCTACGTCGACGACGTGATCGAAGACCTCGTGGCGATCGGCGTCGAAGTGGTCGATCCAGTCGACGTGTCGCATCTCGAGGTGGCCGAGAGGGCGATCTCGCTGCGTCGGCCCTATACCGACAAGAAGAAGCGAGACGGCTACCCGGCGACGCTGAACTGGCTGACCGTGCTCGATCTCGCCGACCGCAACCCGGAGGTCGACGTCATCTGGGTCAGTTCCGACGCACGGGCATACGGCGAAGGCGAAGACGGGGTCTGGCACGCGGATCTCGCGCGTGAACTGGCATCGCGCGGCCTCGAGTATCGGGTCCGCTGGGCGTCGGACATCCCGGTGATCGACGGACCGGTGCAGGTGGAGCAGGTGGCTGAGGTCGCTGAGGTCGCGCCCGAGGCGCCGGTTGCTCAGGGCTTCGTGGAGCCGGAAGCGGTCGTTCCAGCAGAGATTCCCGAACCCGCGGTTCCGGCGGCGCCCGTCGTTCCGGAGGCACCGGCATCAGCTCCCGCACCCAAGCCCGTACAGCGTGCAGCGCGGACGAGAGTTGCGCCGCAGCGCATCGAGCCCGCCCCGAAAGCTCAGTCCGGTGGACTGCGTGGTCTGGGCAAGGTCATCGGCGGGCGGAAACGAAAGGTCACGATCGTCGACGATCTCGACGAAGTCGACCTCTTCGGTGCCTGATCGCTTCTAATCTGGACAGATGTCTCTGTTGCCGACAGTCAGTCGTAGGACCGGAACTCGATACGGCAGGCCGAGTATCGAATCGCAGGTCCTCTACAACGCGTGTCGATGGATGCTTCGGCCCGTAGTTGGGATCGCGCCGCTGACGCCTGGCGCCATGCGCCGCGCCGCAGTTCTGGACTCGGCCGCGGGTGTACGCATTCCGTCCGGGATCGATCGGGAAGCGATTCGTTTTCCAGGATTCGACGGTGAACTCGTCCGGACGGCAGGCTCGACGGCTGATCTGCGCGAGGGTGTAGTTCTCTACCTGCACGGCGGCGGGTTCATGTGCTGCGGGCTCAACACGCATCGGCCGGTCGTTGCCGGCATCGCCAAGCGAACCGGCCTTCCGGTCCTGCACATCGCGTATCGGCAGTTGCCGAGCACGAGCATCAGCGGGTCCGTCGACGACTGTCTGGATGCGTACCGGTGGCTTCTCGAACAGGGAGCCTTGCCGGAAAAGGTTGTCTTCGTAGGTGATTCGGCCGGAGGTTTCCTGGTCTTCGCGACGGCGCTTGCGGCAGTTTCCGCGGGGCTCGAGGTTCCGGCCGGTCTTGTCGGCCTCTCACCGCTCCTCGATCTCGATTGCACCACCAAATCGGTCCATGCCAACGCTCGACGCGACGTGATCGCCCCGGTGTCGGCATTGATGGCGATCGGAAAGCTTGGCGGACAGACGAACTCGCCCGTCGACGGCGATCTTGCCGCGTTGCCGCCGTCGTTGCTGATCGCCGCCGAATCCGAGGTGCTCAGAGTCGATTCGGAGGTGATGGCGCAACGGCTCGCCGCCGCGGGGGTGCCGTGCTCGCTGCAGATCTGGAACGGCCAGGTTCACGCGTTTCCCGCCGTCTGGCCTGGCTTGCCGGAGAGCCGGGCCGCGCTACGTGACGTTGCCAGGTTCATTCGCGCCAGGCTCGATGCGGTCCCGCCCCAGGCTGCGGGCGAAAGTTGTTCGGGAAGTTGAACTTCCGGTTCGCCTATGGATTCTCGTGTGCTGCCGGATTCTCGTGCCCTGACGTTGCGGTAGATGCCATCGCGCGGGCATAGATCGATTCGAGTTCGGTTACCGCCGAACGTCGATCGACGTTGTCGGGATCGAGGCGATGTTGGAGGTTGATCCCGAGAGTGCCGGCCAGAAGGGTGACGGCAACCAACTCCGGATTGGCGACCGGTGTGTCGATCGAACGCAGGTAGTCCGCGTACAGCGTTCGCATTGCGACGTACTGCTCTGCGTAGGTCTCGCGGATGGTGGACCCGGGAATCACGGCTTCGATCAGGATGGTCGAGAAAATTCGTGCCTCGGGGTACGACATCAACACGAAGTTGGCTTCGATCAATGCTTCGATTCCGGTCGCCGAGGATGATGCCAACTCTGCGCGCAACTTCTCCATGCCCCACCGGAATGCGTCTTCGACGACGGCTCGTAGAAGCCCGTCTTTCGATCCGAAGTGCCAGGCCACAGACCCTCGGCTGATGCCGGATCTTTCCGCCACGGCTTGTACGGACATAGCGGCCGACCCGCCTTCCGCAGCCAGTTCGGCCGCGGCCTTCACCAGTCGCCGTCTGGTTTCCTCGGAAATCTCCTGCTTGCGTGTCGACGCCATTCGGTGTTCCTGCCTTCTTTCGTTCTCGAGTGCAGCCAATTCCGGCACGCGGTGACGTCGACGTGCCCGTCGGGGCCGAGACCTGCGCACCGGCACTCATGCTACGAGGCCGGTCATCGGACGGCCGTATTCCTCTCGCGACACCCTCTTGCCTATGTTGATCGTCCAGTTCTATGCTGAGCGTCCAATAACTTAACGGAAATGGGCGGACATGGAACTCATCGATCTGACTAGAACTCTCGATCCGGCCGATCGGGAACTGCTCCCCGAGGGTTTGAAGGCACTGGCTTCCGTCGTTGCCCCCTCGGTGACCTACTCGCACCCCGCAGGTGCCGGACGCGACGAGTTCGCGGCAGCACTGCAGTGCGGAATTCATGATCTTCCGGACGGTGAGGGGTGGGGATCGGAGATGTTGAGTGAGTTCAACAGCCATCTGGGCACACACGTCGACGCGCCGTTGCACTACGGATCAACCTCGGAGGGTAAGCCTTCTCGCACGATCACAGACATCGCGTTGGATGAATTGTTCTGCGAGACAGTGGTGCTCGACCTGCGCGGCCGGTGCGAGGCGAATCAGCCGATCTCGGTGGACGCGCTGAAAGCTGCCCTGGCGGAAAACGGTGCGTCCGTTCCCCAGGGTGGTGCCGTGTTGCTCCGTACCGGACAAGAGAGCTTCACCTTGGCCGATCCTGGGTTCTTTCAGTATCCAGGGATGAGTCGCGAAGGCACGCTGTTTCTCGCCGAGCAAGGCGCGAAGGTGCTGGGCACCGACGCTGCCGGCTGGGACTTGAGCTTTGCAGTCATGGCGCAGAAATTTCGTGACACCGGCGACAACTCGGTTCTCTGGGACGGGCACCGGGCCGGACGCGCACGTGAAGTATTCATCGTTCAGCAACTGGCGAACCTCGCCGCGCTTCCGCCCTCGGGATTTCACGTGGCGTTTTTCCCGATCAAGCTTGCGCGAGCCAGCGCTGCCCCGGCTCGTGTGGTCGCGTTCGTCTGAGCAGAATTCCCGCCTCACCTAACGAACAATTCAGTGAAAGGTATTGATTCACAATGAAACTTGCGACCGTCGAGTACGAAAAGACCCAGCAGACGGCTCTGGTGACGGGCAGCGGCGAGCAACTGTTGTTACTCGAGCGAGCTCATCATGATGTGACGGGAAAACCGGCTCCAGAACTGGAAACCATGCAAACCATCATCGAAGGTGGTCCGGCGGCACGGGAGATCCTGGATCGGCTCGCAGACGAGCAGCCGGCAAGTGCGATCGTCGACGCGGGTGATGTGCGCTGGATGTCGCCGCTTCCTCAGCCGGTCCAGATCCGAGACTTCGGCTGCTTCATGGATCACTTCCGCAACGCTCGCGCCCGAATTCAAGGGGTCGCACTCGAGGACGTCGAACTGCCGAAGATCCAGTTGGAGCGCCCGCTGTATTACATAGCGAACCGATTGGCGGTGACCGGACACGAATCTGAGGTCGTGTGGCCCGAGTACTCGAGCCTGCGCGATTACGAACTCGAATTCGCCTGTGTGTTGGGGCGCGGTGGAAGCGACATCTCACGAGCGGATGCCCCTGCGCATATCTTCGGTTACACCATCTTCAACGATTTCAGCGCCCGCGATACTCAGCTCGAGGAGATCTCCACCGGACTCGGTCTCAGTAAGAGCAAGGACTTTTCGAACGCGAATGTCCTCGGCCCCTGGATCGTGACGGCCGACGAAGTCGGTGACCCGTACCAGCTCGAGATGACCGCGAGAATCAACGGAGACGAGGTGAGCCGAGGAACCAGCGCCGACATGGACCATCGTTTCGAGGACGTGATTTCGTTCGCCTCGACTTCCACGCGGCTGTACCCGGGTGAAGTCTTCTGTTCCGGCACCGTGCCGAGTGGATGCGGCTTGGAACACGGGCGGTTCCTCGAACCGGGAGACGTAGTCGAACTCGAGGTCGCCGGCCTCGGTGTATTGAGGAATCGAGTGGTGGCGTGAGCGGCGAAGTCATGGTTCTCGGTGTCGGCGCGACTCCCTTCGGGCGGCACGCGGATACCTCGGCCTCGGAATTGGCGGGGCGTGCAGCGATCGACGCCGTCGAAGACGCGGGCCTGACCCGCGGTGACGTCGGTGCAGTCTTCTACGCGACCGTCAGTCAGAAGGCGATCGACCGGCAGCACATGATCCCAGGCCAGATTGCCTTGAGGCCTTACGGTTTCGGTGGAGTCCCGGTCGTCAATGTCGAAAATGCCTGCGCCGGCGGGGCAACGGCACTCTGGCTGGCGATCGCCCACGTTCGCGCCGGTCTGTCCGAGGTCGCATTGGCGGTCGGGGTGGACAAGCTGGTGTGCTCGGATCCCGCTCGAAGTCTGGAGGTGTTCGACGGTGCACTCGACGTTGCGCATCGCGACGAGACGCTCGCCGGCCTTGCCTCACTCTCCGCTCCGGTGCCGGGTGAACTCGGATCGCAGGGTGAGCGGTCGGTGTTCATGGAGATCTACGCTTCTCTTGCTCGGGCGCACATGGAGAGATTCGGAACGACCGAGTTCGAACTCGCGTCCGTAGCAGCCAAAAATCATGCGCATTCCGTGCACAATCCGTGGTCGCACTTTCGCAAACCCTTCACTGTCGACGAGGTGCTTGCCGCGAGGCGAGTCGCGTGGCCTCTGACCGTTCCGATGTGTTCGCCCGTCAGTGACGGTGCGGCGGCAATTGTTGTGACCACTGCAGACTTTGCGCGAAGGCATGATTCCTCTCGGCGGGCGGCGCGGATACTCGGTTGCAGCTTGGTGTCAGGCACGGATCGGGCCGCAGATGACGTGGAGAGTCACATCGGTCGCCGAGCGGCAATGAGCGCATACGAGGAAGCCGGAGTCGGGCCAGGCGATGTGGATGTGGCAGAGGTCCACGACGCCACGGCCTTCGGTGAAGTACAGCAGGTCGAGAATTTGGGGTTCTGCCCGATCGGTGAGGGCGGCGCGTGGTCTGCGTCCGGTGCGAGTTCATTGGGAGGCGTGCGTCCGGTCAATCCGTCAGGTGGGCTCGAATCCCGTGGTCATCCGGTCTCGGCAACGGGACTAGCGCAGGTCTTCGAACTTGTCACGCAGTTGCGTGGACAAGCAGCGCGGCGACAGGTTCCCGGGGCTCGAATCGCGGTCGCAGAGAACGGCGGAGGTCTCTACGGCATCGAGGAAGCCGTCGCCGCGGTCACGATCTTGGGAGGGCCACGATGAACGCGGACATGATGAACGATGAACCGATGGCGCCAGGCTTGCACGAGCAAGCGGGATATGCGGATCTGATTCTGTCGGCGCTGCGACGCCGACCAGACCACATCGCGTTTCGATTCACGGATCGGAACGGTGATCGGGCCGAGCTGACGTATCGGCAGACCGCTGAACAGATAGAGCGGATTGCAGGTGTCCTCAGTAGCCTCGCTCTGCCGGACGGAGGCGGGGTAGCCCTGCTTGCGGGTCCGTGTCCTGAAGCATTCACGGTCATGGCCGCGGCGTGTCTGGGAGGCGTGCGCTACACGGCCCTCCATCCGCTCGCGACCGAAGAGAACGACAGGATGGTGCTGAAAGACAGTGGTACCGATCTCCTGTTGGTTGCCGACGGACAGTTCCAGGCGCGCGCCGAAGCGGCGCAGACTCGAGTGATGTCACTGTCAGCCCTCGAATCAGCGTGTGAATTGGCTACGGCGGGAACAGGTTCAGGCTTCGGCGGTCAGGGTCGAGCTTTGTATCTCTTCTACACCGGTGGAACTACCGGTGAGCCGAAGGGCGTCATGCTCAGGGACCGATCTTTGGTCGCCAATGCCTGGGCCTGCACCACGTGGGAGTGGCCGGCTGATACCACCATGCTGCTCACCACGCCGATGTCTCATGCTGCCGGTCTGCTCGTCGCACCCGGTCTGCAGCGAGGTGCAAGCTTCGAGTTGCACAGGTCGTTCGACCCGGACAGGGTTGTCGACGCAATCGAAAATGACGGAGTCACAGCCACATTCGTCGTTCCTACGATGCTCTACGCCTTGCTCGACCATCCACGCCTGTCGGATGCGAATCTGTCCGGGCTGAACTGGATGCTTTACGGTGCTGCACCCATCGACCCCACCAGGCTCGCGCAGGCAGGGGCGGTGTTCGGGCCGATCCTGAGCCAGCACTACGGTCAGGCCGAAGCCCCGAATGCGTTGACGGTGCTCGATACACGTGAGCACACGGACGATCCCGCGGTTCTGGGGAGTTGTGGGCGCGCGATGCCAGGTGTCGAAGTGGTGTTGTTCGACGAGCAGGGAAACGAGACCGCGACGGGCGTACCCGGCGAGCTTTGTGTGCGAGGTCCGCTCGTGATGGACGGCTATTGGAACAAACCTGAACAAACCGCTGCAGCGCTCGCGAATGGGTGGTTGCACACCGGCGACGTTGCTCGGATCGACGAAACTGGGCTCATCTCGATCGTCGACCGCATCAAGGACACGATCATCAGTGGTGGATTCAACGTCTACCCGCGCGAAGTCGAGGACTCACTCGGACATCATCCCGCAGTGGCCGCCTGTGCAGTATTCGGTGTCCCCGATCCTCAATGGGGAGAAGCGGTTACCGCGGCAGTCGTACTGAAGACGGGATGGTCGGTCACGCCCGAGCAGCTCGTCGCACACGTGAGATCACACAAGGGCCCGATCTGGGCGCCCAAGGAGATTTCAATTGTGGAAGCGTTGCCGCTCACTGCTTTGGGGAAGGTCGACAAGAAGGCACTCCGAGGCGCTTCACAGACCTAGAGACGCGACAACTGCCCGTGCGAGGGCGTCGGCAGATCCCGGGGCGAATGGCAGAAAGAGTTCGGGCTCGATCAGTTCCACTTCCATGAGCAGTGGTTGATCCACCGGCCCCACGACGTCCACACGCGCGTAAAGCAATTCGCCGGGGCCGCATGGGGTCGCGGCCAGTGCCGCGTCGGCCACCGCGAGTTCGGCGGCGGAAGGCTCGTGGAGGTAGTTGGTTCCGCCGTGGAATTCCTGCACGCGGAAGTCGTTGGTGGCCGGGATCTTCCGGACGGCGTGGGAGTAGCGTCCGCCGAGGTGGATGATCGAGCGCTCGCCGTCTACGACGTCCGAGATGAAGGGCTGGACCAACGCGTCGTTGCCACTCTCGAGGATTGAGCTGAGGTGAGCGTGGGCCTTCGCGGACCCGGCGGCAAACTTTCCCACTCCGACAGCGCCGGCGGACACTGCAGGCTTGACGATGACCTCGGCACCCTCGAACGAAGGGAGGGTGAGTGTTTCGCGCTTTCCGGCAGCGATCACAGCGGTTGGGACGATAGGTACGCCGGCCGCGGCAAGTTCGGTGAGGTATCCCTTGTGGGCGTTCCACTCGACGATCGGGAGCGGGTTGGCGATCGGGGCGGTCAGCTGATCGAGAACGGCAAGAAATTCGTCGAGGCGCTGGGTGTAGTCCCAGGTCGACCGGATCAGAACCAGGTCGGCGTCGATATCGAGGAGGGACCGGCTCGACCACGGCGCCATCGTCGACGCGATGCCGTAGGAGGTGAGAGCTTCCATGACGAGTTTGCTTTCGACATCCGCCTCGCGGGCGGCGCCGTCACAGGTGAGCAGGAGAACCGTGGTCATGCCACGATGCTTTCACGGCTGGCGCCTTGTCCGACTAGCGAGGTGGCCCCTCGTCGAGGACCAGGGAACCGGTCCCGGGTTGCCCCGTTGCGTCCACCCACGTCACCGCGACGGTGTCGCCGGGGCGGCGCGAGCTCATCGCCGCGTTGAGATCAGCGGACGACGCGATCCGGCTGCCACCGAACTCGGTGATGACCGCACCTTTGGTCAGCCCCACCCGCTCGGCCGGCGAATCGAAGCTCACGGCAACAACTTCCGCGCCGGCCGGCATCTCCGCGTGATCCTTGACTGCGACACCGAGCACGGGTGTCGGTCCCACACGCACGGTTTCGGAGGAGCGGCCACCGAGTACCTGCTCGACGATCGGTAGCGCGGTGTCGATCGGTATCGCGTAGGACTGAGGCGCCGGCGAGGTTTCGGTGCGGTCGGTGACGGCGTTGCCCGCACTGCTGACGCCGATCAGCTCGCCAACGGCGTTGACCAGGGGGCCACCGGAATCGCCAGGCCGGATATCCGCGTCGACCTCGATGAGGCCCTTCAACTGGTTTCGCGATCCGTCGGACACGTTGCGGGTGTTGACGGTGACACCGAGGTTGGTGATGACGCCGGGAGCTGGGACGGGTACTCCGCCGCCTTCCGCATTTCCGATTGCGGTGACGGCATCCCCACGAGTGGCTTCTGCTGATTTGCCGACCACAGCCACCGGCAGATCCGTGGCGCCCGTGAGTCGAAGGACGGCAAGGTCGCTGACGCTGTCGTACCCGAGGATCTCGGCGTCGTAGATCAGTCCGTTGGACATGCTGACGGCAGTGACGTCCGAGGCTCCGCTGATGACGTGGTGATTCGTGAGCACAACTCCGTCAGGGGAGAGCACGATCCCGGTTCCGGCGGTGGTGGTGAATCCGGCCGGCGCGGTGATGGTGACGATGGTGGGGACCACCTGGGCCGAGAGCTCCTCCGGGGTGAGCGGAACAACCGGCGCCGGTGGGGTGGTCGTGATGACGGTGACGGGGGCGGACTCGATCGTGCCAGGCGTCAGAGGCGGTGCGACCAGTGCGAGGGCGCCGAGTCCGGCTGCGAGAACGGCGGCCGTCCACAGACCGCGTCTGCCCGCACGTTTGGTCATCCAGCCGTCCGTCCCGCCGGTCGTCATCCCATCGAGTGTGAAAGGTGAAGATTACCCAACCGGCAACGATCAAGACATGCGATGGCGCAACAGCATGTAGACGCCGCGACGCATGAAGGAGGTGGCGAGTGCGCGTGCGTCGCCGATTCGGACGTCCATTGCGGAGACGAGAGTCGGATCCGATTCCCGGAGATCTTTGTGGAATGCCGCTGCCTGGCGTGCCTGATCCTTGGCCAGACGCACACTCCACTGTCCGGCGTTGACGCGGAAGGACGCGAGGGGCTTGGCGATCGCATAGACGTCGCCTTGGAGTGCGACGGCGGTGTACGTGGCTTCGTCGATGACGTACGGGTTGGTGTCGTCCCACCATCCGATGGCCTTCAAGGCGGATCGCTTCATGAGTACACATCCGGGCTCGCCGAAGATGTTCGCTCCCGCCGTTACCGTCTTGCGGGCCGCGTCGCGCCCGGTGACCAGTCCCTTCAGCCCTGCAAGTCCGCGCGCGGAGAGGATGGTCTTTCCGTTTGCATCGACCAGTTTGCGTTGCGAGGCCACGAGTACCACCGAGGGGTGCTCGTCGAAAGCCGCGACCTGTTCCGCCAAGCACTCGGGGTAGATGGTGTCGTCACCGCACACCAGTTTCAGGAGCTCTCCGTTCGCGGCTTCGCTGACCCGGTCCCAGTTTCGCTTCGCTCCGCCGCCGGCCTCGGTCGACAGGATCTCGATCCGCGGATCGTCGGCGTATCGCGCCAGGACCTTGACGGTGTCGTCGGTCGACGAATGATCCGAGATGATCAGTTCGAAGTCCTGGTAGGTCTGATTCAGGATCGAGTCGATCGTCTCGGCAATGTAGTCGGCATTGTTGTAAGCCGGGACGACGACGGAAACACGCGGAGTCATGAGTTGCCTGTTCTCTTGTTTCGACTGAACGAGAAATCGCGGTAACCGAAGAAGCTTGCTGTTGCGGTTACCGCAGTGATGACGAGTTGTGACGGGATGGGAGGAAAGTGCAGGACCGAGACCGCGACGGTCATCAGCGCGAGGTTGATCACGAAGGCTCCGAAATTGACGACGACGAATCGCCAGAAGTCACGGAGGAAGTGACCGCGAACTTCGAAGACCAGGTAGCGGTACATCGCAAAAGCGCACAGCAGGTTGCAGACGTACCCGGCAACGATCGCGAAGTGGTAGCCGAATTGATCGCCGAGCGCGATCTGCCAGGCAATGAACCAGGCGGTTCCGAGCGCCGTGTTGACGCCACCGACGAGCAGAAAGGCAAGGGCCTGATTCTTGACGACGCGCATCAACGGACCCGGCCTGCCGGTCATTCCGGCGGGGGGTGTTGCAGTCGAATCCGGTGAAGCCATCAGCCTTCGCCGAACGTGGGCAGCAGCCCTGCCGACACGGCATCTTGAAGCGACGGTGCCGCTGTGTCCTTCGCGGAGAGCGTGATGTTCAGGGGCTCACCGCTGCGACCCACGGTGGGCCAGTCGATCGCTATGTCGGGATCGAGGGGGTGAACTTCGTGCTCACGTTCGGGGGCGTATCCCGTCGAGCACAGGTAAACCACTGTCGAGTTGTCCTCGAGGGACAGGAAGGCGTGCCCGAGCCCTTCGGACAGAAAGATCGCTCGGCGGTCGACGTCGTCGAGAAGGACCGAATCCCACTGGCCGAAGGTCGGCGATCCCACGCGGAGGTCGACGGCGATGTCGAGTATCGCGCCTTTGACACACGTGACGTACTTGGCCTGTCCGGGAGGGACGTCGGCAAAATGGATGCCTCGTAGGACGCCGGCAGCCGAGACCGAGCAATTGGCCTGCTGAAGGTCGAGGGTGCGGCCGGTGATCTCGGAGAATCCGGGTTCACGGAACCACTCGAGGAAGACTCCACGGTCGTCGCCGAACTGTTTGGGTGTGAATTCCCAGGCCCCTGGCACTTTCAGTTCGCGATACTGGCTCATCACGTGAGTATCTGCCATGTCACCAGTCCTTGCCGCGGTCGAGAAGTTCGAGAAGGTATTTTCCGTATCCGGATTTGAGGAGCTTCTCAGCACGAATGCGTAGCTCGTCGTCGGTGATGAATCCGTGCCGCCACGCAACTTCTTCGGGCGCGCCGATCTTGAGTCCCTGACGCTCCTCGATCGTGCGCACGTAGTTCGATGCGTCGAGAAGCGAATCGAAAGTTCCGGTGTCGAGCCACGCGGTGCCGCGAGGAAGTACTTCGACCTGGAGGCGACCAGCTTCGAGGTACGCACGGTTGACGTCGGTGATCTCGTACTCGCCGCGTGCCGATGGTTCGAGGTCCTTGGCGATGGCGACAACGTCGTTGTCGTAGAAATAAAGGCCAGGCACCGAATAGTTGGAGCGCGGGTTCGCCGGCTTCTCCTCGAGCGAGACGGCTTTGCCTTCGCGGTCGAACTCGATGACTCCGTAAGCCGTGGGGTCCGAAACCCAATACGCGAATACGGCGCCACCGTCGATGTTCTCGAAACGCGTGAGCTTACTGCCCAGACCTGGGCCGTAGAAAATGTTGTCGCCGAGGACCAGGGCCGCGGATTCCGAACCGATGTGGCCGGCTCCGAGTACGAAGGCTTGTGCGAGACCATTCGGCTCGTGCTGGATCTGGTAGGTCAGGTCGACGCCGAACTGCGAGCCGTCGCCGAGCAACCGCTGGAACTGCGGTGCGTCGTCTTCTGTGGTGATGATCATGATGTCGCGAATCCCGGCCAGCATCAGGGTGCTGAGTGGGTAATAGATCATCGGTTTGTCGTAGACGGGGACCAGCTGTTTGCTCACGCCGAGCGTGATGGGGTGCAACCTCGACCCCGTGCCGCCCGCCAGAATGATTCCGCGCATGCCTCGAAGTGTTCCAGTGTTCGCTGGAGAAACAAATCTCGGGCGCACGGTATCGTGCGTGGCCGGTAGATAGATCGGTTCGATTCGGTGATCGTGGAGGCGCAAACGTGAGAGTTCTCGTGACTGGCGGTGCAGGCTTCATCGGCGCCAATTTCGTCCATCAGACGGTGGCAGAGCGCCCCGACGCCGAGGTCACGGTGCTCGATGCGCTGACCTACGCGGGCAACAAGTCTTCGCTCGATTCGATAGCCGACCGCATCACGTTTGTTCACGGCGACATCACCGACGCAGTTCTCGTCGACGAACTGGTGGGCGCTGCCGACGTCGTCGTTCATTTTGCTGCCGAGTCCCACAACGACAATTCGCTCGCTGATCCGTGGCCGTTCGTGCAGACCAACATCGTGGGAACCTTCACGCTCCTGCAGGCTGTGCGCAAGCACGACGTCAGGTATCACCACATTTCCACCGACGAGGTGTACGGAGACCTCGAACTGGGCGATCCGGACCGTTTCACGGAGTCGACCGCGTACAACCCGTCGAGCCCCTACTCGTCGACGAAGGCATCGAGCGACATGTTGGTGCGCGCGTGGACCCGTTCGTTCGGCGTCCGGGCCACCCTGTCGAACTGCTCGAACAATTACGGCCCTTATCAACATGTTGAGAAGTTCATCCCGCGGCAGATCACCAATGTTCTCGCCGGATTGCGTCCCAAGTTGTACGGCGACGGCTTGAACGTCCGTGACTGGATTCATGTCGACGACCACAACAGCGCGGTCTGGGCGATCATCGACGGTGGCCGGATCGGTCAGACCTACTTGATCGGCGCTGACGGTGAGGTGAACAACCGAACTGTCATGGAGTCGATTCTGCAGATATTGGGCCGTGGCGCCGACGAGTTCGATTTTGTCACCGACCGCCCGGGGCACGACGTGAGGTACGCGATCGACTCGAGTCTGCTCCGGAAAGAACTTGGCTGGTCCCCGCGCTACGAGGACTTCCGCAGTGGTCTGGAAGCGACGATCGACTGGTACCGCGACAACGAACAGTGGTGGCGTCCGCAGAAGGACGCGACCGAGCAGGCATACGTGGCAGCCGGCGAGAAGACCACTTCCTAGCGTGCAGCCAGATTGCGGCGGATGGAGTCGAGGGTCGACGCTATCCCGGCAGGCAACGGGCGATGTGTGCGCTGGTCCAGATCAGTCCACACGATCGATCGCAGCCGTAGGTCTCGGGCTTGCGCCGAAGCGAGTGGAGAACTGGCGAGCACAACGTTGGGGCGTTTTCTGAAGACGGTGTGGCACGCGCCGAGGATCGCTCCGATGGTGACGCTGCGTCCGGACGCGTAGATCTTGGTGACCGTCGGTTCCTGCGACGCTTCCGCTCGGGTGAAGCTGTCGACCACCATTTCGGCCGCGTCGGAGACGTAGACGTAGTCCCGAAGCGTGTCCATGGGAACGTAGATCGAAATGGGCATCGACAGCAGATAGCCTCGGCAGAGGTGCGAAATCAGGCCTTGGGGTTTCGCCAGATTCTGACCCGGGCCGTAGAGATTTGCGAATCTTCCTATGACAGTGCGGGTTCCGCTTCTGGAGCCGAATTCGCGAACAATGGATTCGGCATCGAGCTTTGCTCGCCCGTAGTCGGCCAGTGGATTGGTCGCGCTTGTTTCGGTGTGCGGTGCTCCGGGAGCTCCGGCGTAGACGCCGCCGGCAGACGAAGCGTGGAAGACGGTCCCGACGCCTGCGTCCGCCGTCCCCAGCTCGTCGAGAACGTCCTTCATGAGTTGGTTCTCGCGAGCGAATTCGTCACTGCTCGTACCGTTCACACCTGCACCGGCGCACCACGCCATTCGCCACGGGCCGCCGGCGGCGTCAGTAACCAGTTTCCTGGCATCGGCGAACAGGATTTCTCTGGCCAGAGCGGGTTCGCCCCACGGGACGCGGCTGGTGCGGATGTCGGCCCCACGGCGCTCGAGTTCGCGGGCCACGGAGCTGCCGAGGAGGCCGCCGCTGCCGACTACCCACGTGGGGACATTCATTGTTACGCGGGTGGCTCGGTGGCGTTCCGGCGCCCCAACGGGCCTGACGCGGGGTCGCTGACGATGAGGTACGGCGGCTTTCCCATTGCCGTCTTGACTGCGACACCGATGTATTCGGCGATCACACCCAACGAGAAGAGCACTGCCCCGAAACCGAACAGCATCACGATCATCGTCGACGCCCATCCCCGCACCTCGACGCCGGCGTCGAAGAACACGTACGACGCCAACACGTAGAGGACGATGACGAGACCGCCGACAGCGAACAGGAAGCCGATCAAGCTGACCATTCGCAGGCCCTTGGTGCCGCTGGAGAGAACCATTCGCCAGAAATGCGACAGCAAGCTTCTGAGGTGATATCCGGATGCGCGTCCGCGTTCCTCACGCAGTTGAACCGGGCTGGTGGTGACCTCTCCCGCGATCCAGCCCAGAGCCACGTCGAGGTACGCCTCGGATCCGGCGTATGCGGCGACCGACCGTCCGACCTCTCCGAGGACCAGTCGGAAGCTCTGATACTTCACGGAGTTCTCGGACGAGAGAATTTTGGTGGTCAACCATTTCGACGACTTCGACGCCGCGTTGCGTAGCGCACCGTGGGGTGCCGCGTTCACGGGCTGCGCGTAGACGAGGGTGGCCTGTTGATCCAGTGCAGTGTCGAGGAGTCCACCGATGTCGGCCGGGTCGTGCTGGCCGTCTTCATCCATGGTGACAACCCATTCGCCACCACTCGACGCCATTCCCGCCAGTGTTGCCGGATGTTGGCCGAAGTTGCGCGAGAGCCAGATGGGTCGGATGAAGTCATGTTGTCTCGCGAGTTCACGGATGACCGCAGCTGATCCGTCCGGACCGTGGTCGAAGACGAGAAGGACTTCTTCGACGACCAACGGCCGCCCGCCGGGAGTGGTCTGGGTTTTCGTCAGGGGAAGTATCTCGTCGATGAGTGCATTGAGAGTGTGTTCGCCCTGGTAAACCGGCACGACGACGGAAATTCGGTGCGGTTGCACCGACTCGGGTGTGCCATCGGTCTTCACAGGCGGGGAGTGTATACGTCGCCGGGGGTCGGCTTCTCGGCGTGGGGGCGTACATGTCGGAGAATCGTGAAGTTATGATCCGGATCACTCGACGAAAGTGAGTCTCCAGTGGCCGAGTTCGAAGATCACACCAACGATCGACGCGAGAACAATCGCGAGAACACAGGCCTTCCTGGGAGAGCCGATACGGGTAGCGGTGATACCACCGACACCGAGTACACGGCTCGGTTGCGTGAGCTTCAAGGCGCCAAATGGAAGCGCGTTCTGAACGTGCAAGCGCCGTATCAGTGGAATATCCGACGTTTCCTCGGCGGCCGGAAGGTGCTCGACGTCGGCTGCGGGATCGGCCGAAATCTGCGAAATCTTCCCCCTGGCAGTGTCGGGGTGGACCACAACGAACATTCGGTGGAGTTCTGTCGATCGCTCGGGTTCGAGGCGTACTCTTCTGCGGAATTTCACTCCGAAAGCGATCAGCGAACCTTCGACGGAATGCTGATGGCGCATCTCCTCGAGCACCTGCCGGCGGGAGAAGCTTCCGGCATCGTCGCCGAGTACCTTCCATTCCTGGAACCGGGTGCGACCGTCATGCTGATCTGCCCTCAGGAACGTGGCTTCGCCAGCGATCCCACGCATACCGTCTTCCTCGACGGCGTCGACCTCGAAAAGATCTGTGCGGACAACGGTCTTGTAGTCAGGCGCTCGCTGTCGTTCCCGTTTCCGCGGTGGATGGGAAAGCCGTTCATCTACAACGAGTCTGTGGTGATCGCGGAGGTCCCGTCCCGGCTCTGACGCCTGTCGCGGTAGTAGATCACGGAGAGGCCGGCAAGGATAACGAGCCCGAAGCCCATACCGACATAGCCGATCCTCTGTCCTGGGGAACGGAAGTTGATCACCAGTTCCGCGTTGTCGGTGCCAGGCGGCAGATCGACGTAGAGGTACGTTCCGCCAAGGCCCTTGGTCGGGATGGGTTCGCCGTCGAGGGTCGCGGTGTAGCCCGGCCATGCCAACCGTGCGAATACCACGCTGCCACCGCCCGGTGAGCTGACTCGCACACGCTCGTTCTTGACGCTCATGTACTCGGACTGTGCGTCGGCATTGACAGTTGCCGACACACGGCCCGGTTGACCGGAGATCGGGCCGGCGTCGCGTTCGAGGACGTAGATCTGGTCCTGGGCGACCTCGGGCACTTCTGCCCAGTGCCACCCGGGTGGGGCGGGTTCGTTGTCAGCGCCCGGGTACTGCTTCCGTTGAAGGACGACGCGGTCGAGCAGCATCAGGTCTGCGCTGGTTCGACCGGTGTATTCATCCGGCCTGAACACGTTTCGGTAGGCGTCGTCGCACGTCGACCCGTCGAATCCCATACACAGAAGCGAAGCGAAGTCCGCGTGGCCGACCGGGGTGTACGCGTTGACGTAGTCGAGATCGAGCACCTTGGCGTAGTTTCCGTACACCTGCGAAGTCCACGGGAGTTCTGTTGTTTCGGCGTCGATTCGGATCAGCGCGCGATTGCCGAGCTGAAGGGTCGTGCCCGGGAAATCCGGAAAGTTCGCCTTGGCTTCGGATTGGCTGGTCGGCAGGTACCACTTGTTCAGCGCCTGGGGATACGCGATCACTTGATACAGAGTCACCGGAGCGATGGTGAGAATCAGTAGACCTGCGATCGCCGGGGCGCCGTATCTACGACCGAGGTAGATGGCGAGTGCTCCGACGGCGATGATCACGACAGCCCAGGTGAGATGTCGGATGAAGTACTGCGGACCCGAAGAACTGGCACGAATCATCAAGACGAACACGATCAACGATGCAGCGATGACGCGTGATCGCAGTTTGTCCAAAGTCCCGAATCGGCTCAGCAGCACACCGAGTAGTACCAGGGAGAACACCGCGACGAAGGGAAGTAGTCGTGCCGGCCACCGAATCTGGCCGATGTCGCTGGGGCCCGCGGTGAACAGCAGAATGAAGGCCAACAGCAGCAGCGGGGTCACCAACTCTCGCAGCGAACCCTGTGCTTTCCGCCAGCCGATGAATGCCAGTGCCGGTATCGCGAACCAGGCGATGTAGGTGATCGGTGCGTAGGTGGTTTCGCCCGTCCAGGACTCGATGCTCGAGACGGACGACGGAATACTCGCCGTCAGTGTTTCCGACCACGGTGCCGTCAGGAAATTGTCGTTGAACGTACCTTCTTCGCCGGTGCGCCATGTGACGGCCGAGGAGAGCAGCCCGGGAAGAAAGGTGATCGCGCCGCAGGCTGCGGCCGAGACGCCGACCAGTCCGAGCTTCACTGTTGTCCGCCACTGCGGACTGCGGACGTATTCGCCCACCATCAGTGCCCCGACGGTCACTCCGGCCATCAATGCCGCATGGACGTATCCGACGCTGATCGCGAGATAGAGGAAGACGAAGACGGGTATCGGCCCCGACCGGCCGCGGGCATAGCGAATTCCGCTGGCCCACGCCTGCACCACCCAGGCCATTCCGATCACCGACGTAACCCACGACGGGTACTCGAAGTACAGGGTGAACCCGGCAAAGGGCACTGCGCTTCCGGCGACGGCCGCCCAGTAGGGGCGCGCGCCGTATTCGAGGCAGACTCGATAGACGCCCCATCCGAGGATGATCGCGAATGCCAACTTCACCAGCGTGGCCAGCAAAGCGAGATTGTCGACGGACGGTGCGATGTAGTTGATGAAGATCTGGACCGGGTTCCACAGCCCACCCTGACCCTCGACCGGATAGTTTCCAGCCATCCACTGATCCAGAACCAGCGAGGGGAATTGTCCCTCTCGCATCAGATGGCCCAGCTGAACCCAGTTGCCGACCGCACCGGATTCGGTGTCGTCGACATAGAAGTAGCGAGGGTCCACCGTGACGATCGCGAAGAATGCGAGGCACACGACTGCTGGGATCACAGCGCCCCAGCTCCAGCGTTCCCGACGGGTGGGAGCGGGTAGTTCGAGTGTCAAGGGATCTCCAGGTCGCACGGGTGGATGCACCAGAGACAGTAGCCGAGGCTGTGTTTTCGAGTTTCGGGGGTAATTCCACCTCGGATACCCTGCGAGTGACAGGTACAGCTTTTTCAAGATTCACGTAGGAGTCATATGCCCGAGCAGGTAAAGGTGGGGGTGCCGGAGAACGGGCAGGTCATGGCTCGCCGTTTGGTGGTCCAGCGCGGCGTGTTCGTCGGAATGTCGCCGATAGTCAACGACGACCTGTACGTCGAGTTCCGGAAGGGCTCCGGTGAGCGGACCCGGCACCGAGTCGCTCTGGACAAGGGCGCACGTATCAGCACCAACACCTATTTCGGGCGTTTCGCTGCCAGCTACTGGCAGCGGTGGACGACTGTCACAGAGGTCGAGGCTTCGCTGCGGATCGAGAGCGAGGGTCGGTTCCGCGTCCGGATGGTTGCTTCGGATATCGCCGGGCATCGCCGTATTCTCGAGACCCGCGACGGATCGGGGTCCTCAGAGGTCACGTTGACCACATCGTTGGACAAGTTCGTCGACGGCGGCGCCCTCTGGCTCGAGGTGGATTCTGTCGACGCTCCGATGACGATCGACCACTTGGAATGGACCGTGGCCGCTCCGGAGACGGTTCGCCCGGTCTCGGTGGCGATCTGCACCTTCAATCGGGCCGACGATTGTGCCGAGACTGTTGCTGCACTGGCTTCCGATGCCACTGTGCGTGACCTCGTCAGCTCCGTGTACGTCGTCGATCAAGGTAACGACCTGGTGAAAGATCGGGCGCGCTTCGTCGAGGCGGCAGACAAGCTCGGTGAGAAGCTGAAATATCTGCAGCAGCCGAATCTCGGCGGAGCGGGCGGTTTTTCACGTGGGCTTTTCGAGGCTACATCCGAGGGGGCAGATCTCGCCGACGTCATCCTGATGGACGACGATATTCTCTGTGAACCAGAAACAGTGTTGCGCCTCAACGCTTTTGCGAATATGACGGTGGAACCGACATTGGTGGGTGCGCAGATGATGTATCTGCTCAATCCCGATTTCCTCAATGTCGGTGCCGAAGACGTAGATCTGAAGACTCTCCATCACGGGCAACGAGTGCCCAAGGCTCTCATCAACACGAGCATGCTCAAGAAGCGTCAAGAGCGTCGAGTCGATGCGGGATACAACGCCTGGTGGACGTGCCTGATCCCCGCCGAAGTTGTCGAAGCCATCGGGTTACCCGTTCCGATCTTCTTTCAGTGGGATGACGTGGAGTACGGAATCAGGGCCCGGAAAGCAGGGTTTGTCACCGTCACGTTGCCCAACGCCGCTGTGTGGCATGCCGATTTCTATTGGAAGGACTTCGACGACTGGGCCCGCTACTTCAGTACGCGTAACTCCCTCGTCGTCGGGTCTTTGCACAGCGATCTCGACACCAAGGGACTTTCACGTCAGTTCTTCCGCCAGATCTCCGAATTCCTCGTCGGAATGCAATACGGCCTTGCCTTCACGACGTTGAAGGGCATCGAGGATTATCTCGACGGTCCGGAAGCGTTGCGGGACGGCGGCATCGAGGCCATGGCAAGCATCCGTGCCGGCCGAGCGCAGTATGCCGAGACGATCAAACACGATGCGGCTACTGCCCCGATCGCCTCGAACGAACTCCACACCGAGCGTGCCGGTGGTGAACCGAGCCTGATGCGAGTGATTCTGGCCAAACGTGGGTTGAATCAGTGGCTGGGGCGCACCCGTGGCGGTTTGGTCAATATTCCGCGCGAGGATGCGCACTGGTGGCACATCTCGCAGTTCGACCATGTAGTCGTCACCGATGCTTCGCAGTCGGGGGTACGTATCCGGCAGCGAGACAAGGCTACGGCGCGTGCTCTCTTGACCCGAACGGTGAAGCTACTGCGTCGATTCCAGAAGGAAGCACCTGCCGTGTCGGCGAAGTACCGCGCTGCGATGCCGGAACTCACGAGTCGAGAGAACTGGGCACGTCTGTACGAGAAGTGATTCTCAGCTGGTGATCTCGACGATGACCTGCTCGTTGTCGACGGTGTAGCCGAGGTATTCGAACGAGATGCCGGTGCGTGTGACGAACTCCGTCCACGCCCGGTATTCGTGCTGCTGCCATCCGGGATAGTTGAAGAACTCGTCGAAGACGACAATTGATCCGGGTACGAGTCGGTCGCCGAGGAGATCGAGCACCGTCTTGGTGGACGAGTAGAGGTCGGCGTCGAGGTGCAGGAACGCAACGGGGCCGGATTTGTCGTTCAGGAACGAGGGCAAGGTGTCCTCGAACAGGCCTGGAACAAGTTGCGCTCCAGGTACTTCGGGGATGGATTCCTGAGCGAACTCGCCAACCGGGAACCCGGTCCGCCACGTTTCCGGAAGGCCGGAGAACACGTCGAAACCCGCGACGGTTCCCTCGCGTTCGGTGAATGCCTCCGTGATGATCCTGAGCGTGGTTCCGCTGGCAACGCCGAATTCGAGTGCCATGCCGGGTATTTCGATCTGGCCCAGTGCATGGCGCAGCGTGTCGTGTGGGTGGCCGAATGTGTCGGTGACTCGAAGGTGTTCGAGGATGAACTCGGCAGTCGACGCTGTCGCTTCCAGATCCACGGCGTAGGCCAGATCCCGACGCTGGCGAAATTCCAGCTCGTCGATCCTGGACCGGAGGCCCGCGATGTCACCGCGGGCCTCGGCCAGTTCGTCACGTGAGAGTGCCAGCGCGTCGAGGATCTGCTGCGTGCGATCGGCGTTGCGACGGTCGGCGGTCTCGACCACCTCGGATACCGCACGCTGAAGCTTGGTCCTGGCGCTGGAACGTAACCGCTCGAACATGGCAACCTCTCGTCGGGATCACCTCCATGCTGCCAGGCTTTGTTCGCTACCGGTTCCGACCGCGGTAGTGACTCTTGAGATGTCGGGAGATCACCTTGATCTCCCGCGTCCTCTCTGCCTGCAGACGAGCATCGCTTCGCGCGGCGTTCCACGCGTTCTCTCGCTGTAGTTTCCGGTAGCTCGCGAGTCTCCGCTCATCGATCTCACCACGCCCGAGTGCGCCCAGGACTGCGCATCCAGGCTCGGAGTTGTGTGCGCAATCCGAGAACCGGCACTCTGCAATCAGTTCCTCGATCTCGGGGAACGTCTTGTCGATCCCCTCCGCCGCATTCCACATGCCAACCCCTCGCAGGCCGGGTGTGTCGATCAACGTCCGGGCGCCGGAGAAGGGGATCAGTTCTCTCGTGACTGTGGTGTGGCGTCCCTTTCCGTCGCCGGTTCGAACGCGGCCGGTCTCGAGTCGATCGGCGCCTGTGGTGTCCGCGAGGAGTGCGTTCGCGAGCGTCGACTTACCGGCGCCGGATGGACCGAGTATCGCCACGGTGCCGTCCAGAACTGCATCGAGTACATCCATTCCTTCGTTGGTCTCGGCACTGACGGCCAGCACTGTTGCGCCGGGCGCAATGGCAGAGACCTCAGCTAGAGTGTCGGAGATATATTGAGCTGCATCCGATTTGGTGAGTGCGACGACAGGTGTTGCGCCACTTTCCCAGGCGAGTGCGAGTAGTCGCTCGATGCGCCCGAGATCGACGTCGCCGTCCGAAGCCGTGGCGATGACGACGGTGTCGACGTTCGCAGCCAGAATCTGGCCTTCCGATTTTCCGGACGCCGAGGATCGAACGATGCTGCTCGATCGGGGGAGTATTGAAGTGACCGTGTGCATCTCGGGTTCGCGTGAGTTCAGTACCTCGGCGACGGCCACCCAGTCACCCGTGCACAGTTGGCTGGTAGCGAGCGGATCACTGCCGGTGAGTGCGCGAACTGTGCCTTCGGCGACGGCCACGTCGCACCGGCCGCGGTCGACGCGAAGAACGCGCCCGGGTGCGGAGTCCGGTGGGGCCAGGGTAGTGAATGTGTTCGAGAGTGTTGCGTTCCAACCGTATTCGGTCAGGAGCGTGTTGTTTTCCGGCATGGTGATTGTGTCCTCGAGTACGAAGAAGTGTGAACGTTGACGGCGCTGAAACTGCGGAACACGACAGTCATCAATACTCACTCCTCGTAATTCTCAGGACGCACCATGCGTCGGATCAGAATCGTCTCAGCCGCGGGCGCGACTGTGCAACTGATTTAACTCGGGCGTTCGAACTTCTCTTCCCGGCCGAGTTTGCGCAGTCGCATCCACTCGCGTAGTCCTGCCGGATCGCGGCGGGTGATCAGGAAGTACCAGCCGAACCGAACCCATTCCTGCGGAAGCAGTTTCCGCATTCCCGGTTGGGCGAGGATGTATCCACGGTTGCGGTACGTGAAGTAGCGCTTCGTGTCGTTGTCGGGGTACTGCGTGTGCATACGTCCGCCGAGAATCGGCTTGAACTCGTCCGCGCCGTTGGGGTGGACGTAAGCAGTTTGCAGGCAGGTACCGAACTTCAGGCCGGAGCGCACGAGGCGACGATGTACCTCGACCTCGTCGCCGCGGACGAACAGGCGTAGATCCGGAACTCCGACAGCATCGATCGCATCGGCGGTGAACAGTGCACCGTTGAAGAGGGACGCGATGCCTGGCAGGAGATCCTCGTCGCCGAGTTCGGAACGCAACCGGCGCCACGACGTGCCGCGGCGCAAGGGGAACGCGAGGCGGTCTGGGTTGTCGATGTCGCAGACGACGGGGGAGACCTCGGCCAGGTCGTTCCGAATTGCACAGTCGAGCAGGGTTTCCAGGACCTCGGGGCCCTCCGGACGCCCGTCGTCGTCGGCGAGCCAGACGCGGTCGGCGCCGAGCGAAAGTGCGTAGAGAATGCCCAGAGCAAATCCTCCGGCACCGCCGAGGTTGTGCTGAGAACCGATGTAACTCGTCGGCAGTGGAGCGTTGTCGACGAGGTCTTTCACATCGGCTTCGTCGGCGTTGTCGACGACAACCAGGTGATCGAGCGGCCGCGACTGGGTGCTGAGGACCTTCAAGGATTCGGCCAGCAGTTCACGACGCTTGTGCGTGACGACAACCCCGATGATCTTCTCGGGTGCGCTCACAGGGTGTTCTCCCGTTCCATCTCCTTGATGACGTGGCGCACGTGTTCGGCGGCGTCGTCGCCTTCGTAGGCGCGCACGACATCCTCGATGTCACCCTGCATGCGGATCTGGCCGTGGTCGATCCACATCGCGCTGTTGCACAGCTGAGCGAGGAATTCGTTGGAGTGGCTGGCGAATACCAGGATGCCGGAGCGTTCCACCAGCTTTTGCAGCCGAACTCTGGCCTTCTTCATGAATTCGGCGTCGACGGCACCGATGCCTTCGTCGAGTAGCAGGATCTCGGGATCGATACTGGTGACCACGCCCATAGCGATGCGCACGCGCATGCCGGTGGAGTACGTGCGCAATGGCATGTCGAGATAGTCGCCGAGTTCGGTGAAGTCGGCGATTTCATCCATCTTCGCGAGCATCTGCTTGCGGGTCTGACCGAGGAACAGGCCGCGGATGATGATGTTCTCGTAGCCGGAGATCTCGGGATCCATGCCGACTCCGAGGTCGAAAACAGGTGCGACGCGCCCGCGAATGGTGGCGGATCCCCGGGTGGGTTCGTAGATCCCGGAGAGCAAGCGCAGCAGGGTGGACTTTCCGGCGCCGTTGTGGCCGACCAGCCCTACACGGTCGCCCTCTTTGAGCGTCATCGTGATGTCTTTCAGGGCTTCCACGACCACAACGTCGGAACTGTTGCGGCCGATGGCGCCACCCGCTTTACCGAGGAATGCCTTCTTCATCGACCGGGACTTCGCGTCGAAGATCGGGAAGTCGACGCAGGCGTTGTGCGTTGAGATGTTCACATGTTCGGTCATTGCGATGTCCCTAAACCCAGTAGGGCACGCGGGCCCGGTATTTGCGAAGCGCCAGCAATGCGACGGCCCAGCCGACCACCGTGATCGTGATGACGATGTACCAGTGGTAAAGCTCTTGCGGCTGCCCGATCATCGGCGCGCGGACGATGTCCAGGTAGTGGAACAGCGGATTGAGTTCGGCGATCTTTGCACGATCTCGGACCGCGCCGCCCTGAGCCTCGAGGCTTTGTGTTGTCCACATGATCGGTGTCAGCACGAAAAGCAGCAGCGTCAGCGAAGACAGAATCGGTGCGATGTCACGGTATCGAGTGGCGAAGATTCCGAACACGATCGAGACCCACAGTGCGTTGAGCACGATCAGTCCCAACGCCGGGATCGCAGCCAACGACGCCCAACTCAGGTTCCGCCAGACCCCGAACGCGATCACCATGATCACGTAGATCAGCAGGTTGTGTGCGAAGAACAACATCTGCCGCCACACCAGTCGATAGATGTGCACGCTCAAGGCTGATGGCAGCTGTTTGATCAGGCCTTCGTTGGCGACAAAGACTTCGGAGCCTTCGATGATCGAGGCATTGATGAGGTTCCAGACGATCAGGCCCACCGTCACATACGGCAGGAACTCCTGGAGTGGCATGTCCAACAGGGCCGCGTACAGAATGCCGATGGCGGTGGCCTGGACGCCGGTGGCGATCGTGATCCAGAACGGACCGATCACCGACCGGCGGTAGCGCTGTTTGATGTCCTGCCAGCCGAGGCTGAGCCACAACTCACGCTGATTCAGACCGTCGCGAAGGTCTTTGAACGCACGACGGAACGTCTGGGAGTCGGACACGGGCGCAGGTGCGTCCGGCGTCTCGGATTCGATTGCGGATGCTGACACGGAGGTCGAGCCTACCGGCCTGGCGTCGGCGCCGGATTTCCCTCGGACCTAGTGGTGGTCCGGGTTACAGATACTGGCCGGTTCCTGGGCTCTGTTGGTCCGGATGTGCAGGCGAATGCGGAGCCCCGATGCTCATGCCGGGAGGCAGTGCGCCCTGACGCATTTGTTCGAGCTGAGCGCGCGCTGCCATCTGCTGCGCGAACAGTGCGGTCTGAATTCCGTGGAACAGTCCTTCGAGCCAGCCGACGAGTTGGGCCTGCGCGATTCGCAGTTCGGCGTCCGAGGGAATGGAGTCGTCGGTGAACGGGAGGCTCAGTCGCTCGAGTTCTTCACGGAGTTCGGGTGCCAGGCCTTGTTCCAGTTCTCGGATGGACGAGGTGTGGATGTCCTTGAGGCGCTTGCGGCTGGCGTCGTCGAGCGGTGCGGCGCGCACTTCTTCCAAGAGTTGTTTGATCATCGTGCCGATTCGCATGACCTTCGCCGGCTGCTCGACCATCTCGGCGACGGACTCGGCTTCTGTTTCCGCGCCTTCGGTGGTGCCGGAGGTGGCGGCTTCTGCCTCGGCCGCCGGCATCGCGACGGGTCGACCGTCGGGTCCGATAACGAGTACCTGCTCTTTGTCGGGGTTCGTCATGCTTCCATCTTGTCGTGTGTGGGCGACAAACGCCGCGTAACCCCCAAAAAGTTAGCTATGGAATAACTGTACTGACGGGTAATTGGGTGACTGCCTTCGACTAAGCGGGCGTCTGCACCTAGAGTGTCGAGCATGGCTTACGACGTTGCCCGCGTACGGGGGTTGATTCCCTCACTCGGTGACGGCTGGATCCACCTCGATCCGCAGGCCGGAATGCAGATCCCGGACGCCGTCTCGCGGACGGTCTCCACCGCGTTCCGTGCCTCTGCATCTTCTTCCTCCGGTCGCCACGTCTCGAACCGTCGTAGTGCTGCCATTCTCGAGAGTGCGCGCACCGCGGTCGCCGATCTGGTCGGCGGAGATCCTGCGGGAGTCGTTCTCGGATCAGACCGAGCGGTACTGTTGGCTTGGCTCGCCGAGTCGCTGAGTTCGCGGTTGGGACTCGGAACCGGTCTCGTGCTCTCGCGCCTCGACGAAGAGGCCAACGTCGCGCCCTGGCTTCGTGTGGCCAGTCGCTACGGCGCTCAGGTGCGATGGGCCGAGGTCGAAATCGAAACGTGTGAGCTCCCGAGTTGGCAGTTCAACGATCTCATCACCTCGACGACTCGCTTGGTGGCCTTGACGGCCGCATCACCGGTCGTCGGTTCGGCTCCGAACGTCCGTGCCGCAGCTGATCGTCTGCACGAATTCGGCGGACTGATGGTGGTCGACGCCGTCGGTGCAGCGCCATATGCGCATGTGGACATGGCTGATCTCGGGGCGGACATCGTTGCCGTCAGCGCGCCGTCGTGGGGCGGTCCACAGGTGGGCGCACTCGTCTTCCGCGATCCCGGACTGCTCGACCGGATTCCGGCCGTGTCGCTCAACCCGTACGCGCGTGGCGCCGAGCGACTCGAGGTGGGCGGTCATCAGTTCGCGCTGCTGTCCGGTCTCACGTCGTCGATCGATTTCCTGGCGGGCTTGGACGAATCGGCAACGGGAACCAGGCGTGAGCGCCTCGAAACCTCGATCAGCTCGCTGCAGGACTATCAGGACGGTCTGTTCGATCACCTCATGCGTTCTCTCGCAGCCCTGCCCAACGTGATGGTGATCGGCGGCGCACCCACGCGGGTGCCGACGCTCAGCTTCACGCTCGAGGGGATGGCGGCAGACAAGGTCGCCGCGCACCTGGCCGACAAGCGCATCGCAACGGTCAGCGGTACGCATGGTGGTTCCAGGCTGCTCGACGCCCTCGGTGTCAACGACGAAGGCGGCGCGGTCACCGTCG
The DNA here is from genome assembly GCF_056401335.1 of Rhodococcus sp. P4_F3_2. Taxonomy (NCBI): domain Bacteria; kingdom Bacillati; phylum Actinomycetota; class Actinomycetes; order Mycobacteriales; family Nocardiaceae; genus Rhodococcus; species Rhodococcus sp. P4_F3_2. The sequence continues at coordinate 7,912 of NZ_JBFUJN010000005.1, read as the reverse complement.
GCCTTGCGCCGTACACGACTCGGTACGAGATCAATCAGCTGGTCGCCGAACTCGGCGCCCTGGGCTGATCGATCCCGCTCGGCTCACTTCACGGTGAGGATGACCTTGCCTACGGTTTCCGGCGAATCCAGCAACTGATGGGCTAATGGCGCCTCGGTGATCGAAAGTTCGGTCGACACGATCGGTTGAACCGATCCGTCGGCGATCAACGGCCACAACTTCGCACGGACGTCGGCGACGATGTCCGCTTTGCCGCCGGGGCCGGTGAGCGGACGCCCGCGCAGGCCCGTCGACGTGATGTTTCCGCGCTTTCCCATCAGCTTGGCGATGTCGACCTCGCCCTTGCGGCCACCCTGCATTCCGATGATCACGACGTGGCCATCCATCGCGAGTGCGTCGACGTTGCGCCCGAGGTACGACGCTCCCATGTTGTCCAGAACCACATCGGCGCCGTGGTTGTCGGTGGCTTCGGCGAGTGATGCTACGAAGTCGCTGTCGCGATAGTTGATGAGAATATCCGCGCCCAATTCGCGGCAGCGGTTCAATTTGTCCTCCGAACCCGCGGTAACTGCGACGCGGGCACCGAGGGCTTTGCCGACCTGGATGGCGTGGGTGCCGATTCCGCCGCCACCGCCATGGACGAGTAGTACCTGTCCGCGTCGTAGTCCGCCGCGCATCACGACGTTCGACCACACCGTGCACGCAACTTCCGGCAGAGACGCTGCGACACGGAGATCGACGCCCGCGGGAACGGGGAGAAGTTGTGTTGCCGGGACCGCAACCTTCTCGGCATAGCCACCGCCGGCCAGCAATGCGCAGACTTCGTCGCCGACGGACCAACCGGTGACGTCTTCGCCGAGTTCGGTGATCACACCCGAGCATTCGAGGCCGAGAATGTCACTCGCGCCTGGCGGCGGCGGGTAGAAGCCTTGACGTTGGAGCAGGTCGGCGCGGTTGACGGCGGTCGCGGCGACCTCGACGAGTACGTGCCCGCGAGGTAGTTCAGGATCGGGCTGCTGCGCCCATTTCATGACCTCGGGACCGCCGGGCTGATCGATCGTTATGGCGTACATGGATACGACGCTAGCGAATCTCCCCGCTGACGGATGTTTTGCCGCTACCGTCGCGGACGTGACTTACTTCGGGAACATGCAGAACGAGATCTATCTGACGGGACTGAGCGGCGCGAAGCCGGCTTTGCCGATGACTGCGGCGGGCTTGGAAGATGCCGCGCGCGAGCAACTCTCACCGGAGGCCTTCGGGTACATCGCTGGTAGCGCGTCGACCGAACGAACCGCGGAGTCGAATCTGCGTGCGTTCGACAAGCATGCGATCGTGCCGCGGATGTTGCGGGGGACTGCGGCGCCGGACGCACGCGATCTGAGCGTCGAGGTGTTGGGGACGCGGTTGGCTGCACCGATCCTGACGGCTCCGGTGGGCGTGCTCGGCTTGGTCCACGACGACGCCGAGGTTGCGGTCGGTTCGGTCACTGCCGAGTTGGGGATCGGATCGATTCTCTCGACGGCGGCATCCTCGACCATCGAAGACGTAGCGGCGGCCTCCGGCGAGAACTGGTGGTACCAGCTGTACTGGCCGGCCGACGACGAGCTTGCCGAGTCGTTTGTCCGCCGAGCGGAGACGGCGGGCGCGAAGGCTATCGTCCTGACTGCCGACACTCCCGGTATGGGTTGGCGTCCAAGGGATCTCGAGCTCGGCCACCTTCCGTTCCTGCAGGCGAAGGGTATTGCCAACTATCTGTCGGATCCGGTGTTCCGCGCCAAATTGGCGACGCCTCCCGAGGAGAGTGCAGAAGCCCTGCAGATCGCGGTTCTCACGTGGGTGTCGTTGTTCGGCAATCACGCGGTGCGGATCGCGGATATCGCGAAACTTCGCCAGTGGACGACACTTCCGATCGCGGTGAAGGGAATTGTCCACCCCGACGACGCACGTGAGGCCGTCGCGGCCGGCGCCAACGGCATCGTCGTGAGCAACCATGGTGGGCGTCAGGTCGACGGGTCGATTTCGGCGCTCGACGCTCTCGGTCCCGTCGCTGATGCGGTGGGGCATGAGGTGGACATCCTGATGGACTCCGGAATTCGTTGTGGCGCAGACGTAATCAAGGCTCTGGCCTTGGGTGCCGATGCAGTGCTGTATGGGCGACCGTGGGCGTACGGATTGGGATTGGCCGGAGCTGACGGAGTGCGTCATGCGCTCCGAAGTCTCCTGGCCGACCTGGATCTGACGATGGGGCTGGCGGGCCTGGCATCGGTCGCCGAAATCGACCGTTCGATCCTGATGTCCAATTCGTGACTTTAGGGTGAGTCTTACTGTGACGGGCGGACACAGGTCTAAACTTGGAACCTGTGACAGCTGAAGCGACAACCGAGGAGACATCGCAGGCGGCGCACGGTGAGACACCGTGGCTGACGCCGTGCGAGATGCGTGCATGGCGCGGCTACATGGACGGCAATCAGCGCCTCATGGAGGTTCTCAACCGCGAACTGCAGGATTCACACGACCTGTCGTTGGCTGATTACCGCATTCTGGTCATGCTCTCGGAGTCAGCTGACGGGTCGTTGCGGATGAGTGACCTGGCAGACGGCGTGTTGTCTTCGCGTAGCCGCCTGACGCACCAGATCAGGCGGATGGAATCTCAGGGCATCGTCGTGCGCGACACTTGCGTCGAAGATGGTCGCGGCGTGCTCGCGCGGATCACGGAAGAGGGTAGGCGTCGCCTCGCCGAGGCGGCACCTACTCACGTGGCCGGGGTTCGGAACAATCTGGTCGATCTGCTGACTCCCCAGGAACTGGACGTGCTGGCAGACGTCTTCGAGAAGGTCGACAAAGCCATCGGCGAGCGCTGACGTCGGAGCCGTTTTCGCGGTCCGCGGGAACACCCGATAGGATCGCCCACGGAAGCGTGGCAGAGCGGCCGAATGCACTCGCCTTGAAAGCGAGCGTGGCGTTAAACCCACCGGGGGTTCAAATCCCTCCGCTTCCGCCAAAGCAAAGGCTCTGACCTCGGACTTCGGTCCAGGTCAGAGCCTTTACTGTTTTCGGAGTCACACTGCTTGGGTAGTGGGCGTCAGAACCGCACGGTGAACACCACGTGGTGATTCTCTCGGGCCGCGCGCTGGAAAAAGTCCGCCACTTCCTGCAACCAACCCCAGGCGTACCGGCGCTCGTCGGGACCGTACTCGGGGTCGCGGTCGTCGAGCGGCATCGCGTCGTAGCGCACGCCGAACTCGGATTCGGTGATTTCCGCCAGGTACGAGGAGACTTCGGCGACCCGATCGGGTGCCAGGTAGGTGACGAGTTGGTCGTCGGTGTCGGTGTTGAGGTCGTCGTCCCCCAAGATCACGCCGTAGGCCGGCCAGTTCTCGGACACGCGCTCGTACCCCGTGCTGGAGAGGGCGCACAGGATCGGATCCCACGCCTTGTCCGTGTCGCACGAGAACTCGGATCGGCCCGTCTCCTCGATGTCCTCGACCACTGCGCCGAGTTTGTCGTCGTCGCCGCGTGCGTCCAGAAGTTCCGCTGCCACGCTGTCTGACAGCGCGAAATGCACCCCAAGTTCCATGGCGTGATGCTAACGGCTGACCTTGCCGGCGTCCCCGTCCTCACTACAAGGCGAATCGACTTAGGTAACGATCCTGCTCTACCTACCGCCGAAGCTACCCATCGTGCGCTAGCTGTCATACATACTGCATCGGTGATTCCGACAAAACGGACCGGCCTTTCTGCTGTATCGCTGGTGATCCTCGTCGTCGCGGGGTTGCTGGTCGCAGCCCCTGCCAGCAGCGCCGCGCCGCCGCCTGACTGGAAATACACAATGGTGGCGTTCAGCAACGCCAGCGACCGTGACATGGATGTCTACGAGTCGGCCGACGGCACCGGCTTTCAGCTCGTCCAGCAGTCGGCGTACAGGCCGCCGTCTGGGCTCGTGCGTGATCCGAGCATCTTCCGGAACACGGACGGGCTGTACTACCTCACCTACACGACGGGTGGTGGGGCGAACATCGGTTTCGCACGCAGCAGCGACCGCATCAATTGGACACCGCTGGGGAACTATCCGGTTCCGTTTTGCTGCGCGTTGATGCCTGGAACGGGAGATGGCACCGGTTCTGCGAGCCCGCCGGGCTTCTCGGGTTCGGCCGGTTTCAGCGACGGACCGTCGCTGTCACCATTCGTTACCAAGGCCTGGGCGCCTGAATGGTTTGTGGACGGCGATCGTGTCAACGTCATCCTGTCGATGTCGACCGGTGGAGGATTTGTGCCGTATCTGATGACGGCGTTGGAACCGTCGCTCCGGTTGTGGAGCCCGCCTGTTCCGCTCGCCGGGATCGGTGCGGACCACATCGACACCACCGTGGTCAAAGTCGGATCGACCTATCATGCGTTCACCAAGAACGAGACGAAGAAGGTCGTCGAGCATGCGGTCGCTCCTTCGGTGACGGGACCTTATTCGTTTGTCCCGCCAGGGAATTGGGGTTCGCTTGTCGAAGGTCCGGCCGTAGTTCAGTTGCCGAGCGGCGACTGGCGGATCTATCTCGACGCCTATACCGAAGGTAAGTATCTCTACTCCGACAGCACGGACGGGCTGAATACCTGGTCGCCTGTGCAAGAGGTTCCTGGGGTGTCCGGGACTGCACGGCATCTCGGCATCATGAGAGAACCGGCATAACTTTCGACTCCGAGTTGGTAGGGCTCTGATCAAGGACTGCGGTCTTGGTCAGAGCCCTTTCTCGTACATGCGTACTACTTCTGCGCGTCGTCTGCACGTATCAGTGATTGACAAGCTAACGGTGCGACGCAAGTGGGTCTTGCGAGTTCGCGCCGACCACGAAGTGAACATCTCCGCGTGAACCATGCAGAGTTGCGCTCCTAGGCCCCGCTCAGGTGTCTTGATTGCGATCGATTGCCAAGTAGTGCCTGTTGGTTGCACATTCAAGTACGTGCACTGGCTGGATGTCCGCACTTTCGGCCTTCAAATGCCCTGAGGCCCACGAAACGTGGGTTCAGTTCGGTTTGCCACACCGTTTCTGAGGGTTCTTCTTACCTTCAAACCGTGACCTTGCTCATAGTGGGACCTAGGTCCTTTTTGCTGATGATAAGCCTGTCGATATATATCTGTTACCGAAAGTTCACCCTAAATCCAAGATGGCGGAGTCGGCGCGCTGGCGGGCAAACAGGACGATTGGTACCGTCCGGTAACCAATTCAGTTAGTTGTCGGCTACCGCTCTGGTTGCTGTGTCACGTGGAGGAGCAGTTCATGTCGCTCGAATCGCAAAACGGCCTATCCCATCGTCGATCGAGGGTCGCAGTGGGGCTCGCGACGTGTGCGGTTGCCGCGCTGTCGTCTGGTGTGGTCTTCGCAGGGAGTGCATCGGCAACGCCGACGGCGTTGGCGGACAAATTCGCGAGCACTGTCACCGATGACGGTTGGTCGTTGGATCTTGCCGCCACGAAACTGTCGGCGAACCCGGTGCCGAATCTGGCGACGACGGCGTTCACCCGTGAGGGGTTCGTGTCGGCGAAGGTGACCGGCACGATCGGTGGTCAGGGCGATTCGGCAGTGAAGACCGGTTATGTCGAGCAGGGATTGCAGATCGGCTGCCAGATCGATGTTTCCTCCGGACTTGGCTTGGGGCTTGGTTTTTCGCTCGGCCCGTCTGTCGGTGTGAGTATTTCGGGTGTCCCGTCGGCGAACGTGGGTGTGAATGCGTCGGTGAATCCGAGTATTCAGTCGACGATTGCGCCGGGCACGATCACGACGATTCCGTTGGGGAAGAAGGATCTCGAGTCGTCGAAGGCGTCGATCACGGCAGAGAACGTGCACGTGAAGGTTGATGCGTGCATGGGGCCGGTGACGATCCGCTCGTACGCACAACTGTCGGTGTCGACGGCGACGTCCGACAACACGTTGTTCGTGTACTCCGATCCCGCCTGGCTCTGACCCTCGCAGACTTCGCCGGCGCTGCTGGCGAGTAATTCCTGATCCGTCCCGTCCCGGGGTGGTTACTCATCACGCTCACAAAGGAGAAATCATGAAGATTCGTACCTTGGCCACTGCCGGAACCCTCAGCGCAGGTATCGCCCTGATCGGTGTTCTCGGCGCCGGCGTGGCATCTGCTGCAACTCCGATCGTCGAACCTGAGCAGGGTCGGATCGGTCTGTCGCTCTCGAATGCGGAAACCGCGGCGTTGGCGGCGAGCCCGATCCCGGACGCCATCTCCGACATCGTTCCAGGCTCGCAGCGGTGGATTGAGCTCGCACCGGGCTCGGCGCTCACCGTCGGCCCCGATGGCAAGCTCAGCGCCCCCGACCGCGTAGTGATCGGCGAAGCCGCTGCACATGCTGGTGGCTACGTCGATGTCTACCTGGCTGATCCGAACAACCCGGCCAACGCCGGGTACGTCACCCTGGCCTACCAGTACTGGAACTGATACCGCGCCCAGTACCGGCGACTCGTTGTCCCCGCTCTCCCTTCCTGTTTGGAGTTCCAGCCATGACCGTCAACAACGCCGAACGTCGCAGTGTGCAAACGGAACCCGCTGCCGTCGACAGCAAAGACGTTGCAGACGTTGATGACTGGGATCCGGACAGCGAACTCAGTCCACTTTCCAAGGCTGTGATCGCCACCGCAGTCGGACTGGGGTTGCTGATCGCGGCATTCGCGGTGATCGGGAAGCTCGCCGGCTGGGCGAACGACTACGGGACGATCCTGGTTTACCTGGCATTCTTCTTGTGGATGTCGATCTCCGGACGGTTGTTCTGGTGGGGCGCAGACAAACTCATCGCGCTACTCCGAACGAAGAAGAGTGACAATCGTGGTGCGCACCGGTGAAGTCCGGTAGACGACTTCGCCGGACTCTCGCGGGAGTGCTTGCCGCCGGGGCGCTGTTGACCGGAGCGGCCGGAGTGATCGGTGCGGGAATCGCACTCTCCGCCGCTCCGGCGAACGCGACGCCGGAAGAAGACTGCGCGGCGGTGCGGGCACGTGATCATCAGATCTACCTGAATCTCATTGCGTCGCTGCCACCTGGTGCGCCCATCCCGCCAGAGATCATCAACCCGTGCCTGAGTGCGCCGTCCACGACGTCGACAGCTGCGCCGACGACCACTGTCGGGCTCCCCGGTGCGCAGGCTCCAGGCGGTGGCCCAAATGTCGGGGCCAATGCTCCGACGAACTTTCCCACCTACAACGGCACCCCCATCGTCCCTGTGCCGACGATCGAGGTTCCGCCCATTACTTCCGAGTCCCCGGCCTCGGAAACTGGTGTCGGTGCATTCCCCAATGCATCGGCATCAGCGGTTCCCTCACCCACACCCACCCCGGGTGAGGGAACCACCACCGATCGCGGTCCAGGACCGATCCCCGCGGATTCGGATTCGGATTCGAATATCGCACCGGCCCAAACGGTTCCGGATCCGGCAGCAGATGTTTCCACAACCGGGGAGGACTCGGGCCGTGACAGGTATCTCGAACTGGTCCTCGTCGGGGCCGCGGCGTTCACCGCTGCGGGTATCGGAGTGCGCGGGCGGCCGGGACCTTTCAGCCCCCGCACGCCCGAATCAGTACTCTCCCAGGCGGTCGGGACTGTCGCGTCGCCGTTGACTGCGTACGCACCTGGCGGGCAGTCCTCGTTGCGGGTGTTCGATCCGATCACCGGCGGAAGCCGGTTCTTCTTCCTGATCCACGACGAAACGTCGTCGCACGAATCCGTGATTCCGGTGACGGTGCCGCCCGGCGGTCACATGAGTGTCAACCCCGATGGCACGGTCACCGTCTTCGACGCCGACGGGAATCCGGTCTCGACAATCGATGCCCCGTGGGCGTACGACGCCAACGGCACTCCTGTTCCGACGCATTACGAGATCCGGGACGGGCAACTCGTTCAGGTCGTCGAC